>NZ_JBEVTN010000012.1:0-120475 GCF_040884245.1 Arcobacter sp. s6
TATTCATAATTCATAATTCATTATTATTAATAATCTCTCTATATTTCGATTATACGGAGTTTTTATTCTTTAGCTTATTTTGGTTGGAGTTTATTCTATTTAGGCGTTATGGGGCATTGTTTTTTGGTTTTGGGAATATTTATTTTATAAAAATTCATTTTAAAAAAAAAGGAGAAACTCAAAGAGTCTCTCCTTTCTCGTTCAACAAAACAAAATATTATAATCTTGATTCGTATCTTCTTAACATATATAATCTTTTTAACATTTTCTTTCTAGCAGAAATTTTTTGTTTTTTTCTGATCTCTGTCATCGGCTCGAAATATCTTCTTGCTCTTGTTTCAGTTACGATAAGATTTCTATCACATTGTTTCTTAAATCTTCTATAAGCTTCGTCAAAAGATTCGTTGTCTTTAACTTTAATGCCTGGCACTAAAATCACCCACTTTCTTTTTAAATTTTAGGGTTGCATTATATTTAAAGTTTACTTAATTCTTATTTAACTATTATTAGAATATAATATTTTTTTAAGAAAAAAGGATTATTTTGAATTTAACACATTTAGACGAAAATGATAGACCTAAAATGGTTGATGTCTCTGATAAAAATGATACTAAACGTATAGCAATTGCCTCTGGTGAAATTACTATGTCGCAAGATGCCTTTGATGCAATTATTTCAAATACTACTAAAAAAGGTCCTGTACTACAAACAGCAGTAATTGCTGCAATTATGGGTGTTAAAAAAACTAGTGATTTAATACCTATGTGCCATCCTTTATTATTAACTGGAATAAATTGTGATATAGAAGAAAAACCGCAATTACCTGGTTTTAAATTAATAGTTACAGCAAAATTAAATGGTCAAACTGGTGTTGAAATGGAAGCATTAACTGGTGTTTCTGTAGGCTTATTAACTATTTATGATATGGTAAAAGCTATTGATAAATCAATGATTATTTCAAAAGTTCAGTTAGAAAATAAATCAGGTGGTAAAAGTGGTGATTTTAATAGAAAGGATTTATAATGATTGATTTGAGTAATGAAAAATTAGAGCTAAATTATCCATGTAATTGGGAGTATAAACTAGTTGTACTTGAACATATTGATATAAAAATTACTGTTAAAGAAGTTGTTTTAAATAGAGAACATAAAGTAAAAGTTTCTAAAGTGAGTTCTAAAGGTAAATTTAAAAGTTATACATTAGAGCTTTTAGTTCATAACGAAGATGATAGAAAAGAGATTTATAAAATGCTAGGGGACCATTCTAATATTAAAATGGTTTTATAGTTTAATTAGTATCTTATTCGTAAGATACTAACTCTTGTTTAAATTTTTCTTGATTTAATTTTTTACAAGCAACTTTATAATGCTTTTGTATAGCTTCTTCATCTTCTTTTACAAGAGCTTTAATTTCATCAATTGATTTTCCTTCTTCTATTGCTACAAATATTTTGTACTCTTTTTTTGTAAATTTTCTTTTTAAAACTTCTTGTAATTGTTCATCTGATCTTAACGATCCAACAAGTTTATCAATATGTTTTAATAATGATTGTGTAAAATTCATTTTTTTCCTTTTATTTTTTTAGCCAAGATTCGATGGCATTTATATCGTTGTAAGAAGTTAAATCAAGCATAATTGGGGTAATTGATACATAATTAGCTTTTATTGCTTCAAAATCGCAATCTTTATTTTCTGATGGCTTCCAAAGTAATGGATGTAATCCAATCCAATAATACTCTTCACCTCTTGGATTTAAGTGTCTATGCGTATCGTTTCCATATTCTCTATATCCAACTTTAGTAACTTTTATTCCATTACATTCATCAGCTTTTATTGGTGGAATATTAACATTTAAAAACTTTCTTTCATCTAATGGAAAGGATTTATTCAATATTTTACTTGCAAGTTCAACAATAACTTTTTTTGCTAACTCAAAATCCCATCCATTTTTTATATCTTCACACTTATCATTACAGACTTGAGAAATTGCAATTGCTGGAACTTTATGAATTACCGCTTCCATTGCCCCTGCTGCTGTTCCACTATATGTGATATCTTCTCCCATATTTGCACCTATGTTTATGCCACTTATTACTAAGTCAGGTTTGTAACCTTCTTTAAATAAATTACTAAGAGATATAAAGATACAGTCAGTTGGACTTGCATCATCAATTTTGTAATAATCATCTTCTACGCATATCATTCTAAGTGGTTTATCTAAAGTTAATGAATGACCACAAGCTGATTTATTTCTTGCAGGGGCTACAACTGTGATTTTTGCAATGGGAAGTAATGCTTCTATTAAAGCTTTTAATCCAACTGCATCAAAACCATCGTCATTTGTTAATAGGATATGTTTCATGCTACTACATATACTCCTTCAATTTGTTGTATTAATGTTTCTACTTGTGTTGTAACTTTAAAACCTGTTTCTAACTCTAAGTCAGCTAATTTTGATTTTATCAATAGTTTTAACTCTCTTTTGCCTTGATTATTTGCAACAATATCAAATAGCTTATACATTGTGTTTTCATCATTTGTAAAAGGAAGGGCTATTGTTAATGGTGGTTCTTGAACCTCTTTTTGTTTTGTTTTTACTTTTTCTTTTTGTGCATCTAATATTGTTTCAATTTTTAAGATATTCATTCTTGTAAAGTTATCATCTTTTGAAATTCTAACTTTAAAGGCTATTGGCTCATCTAAATTATAGCTTTCTTTTAACTCTTTCAATCTATCTTCAAAAAGCATAAGCTCTATATTTCCATGTAAATCCATGATTGTTGCAATTCCAAATTTATTACCTTTTTTAGATATTTTTTCTACAATACTCTCTATTTTACCAACAAATAATGCTTGGCTTCCATCATCTAATTCGTCAATTTGAGATGAAAGAGTGTAATTTACTTTTTCTATTTGTTCTCTATATTGATCAAGGGGATGCCCTGATACATAAAAACCTAAAGATGCTTTTTCGAACTCTAATATCTCTTTTGCATCATATTCAGGAAGGTGTTCTAGCTCAATATCGATTTTTGTAAGTTCGTCACTATCTCCAAATAATGAACCTGTTGCCATTTTTTTAGCCTGTGCTGCTTTTCCCACTGTTTCAACTATTTTTTCTATTTGTTCAAGCAGTGCATGACGTGAGTATCCAAAACTATCAAAAGCACCTGCTTTTGTAAGTGATTCAATTACTCTTTTATTTACTTTACTTCCATCAATTCTTGAGATAAAATCAGCTAAATCAACAAATGCTCCACCTTCATTTCTAGCTCTTAAAATTGAGTTAATAGCCACATCTCCAGCACCTTTAATTGCACCCATTCCAAACATTACAACTTCTTGTCCATCAATTTTTTTTGCTGAAAATACTAAATCTGATTTATTAATATCAGGTGGAAACAAATCAAGTCCTAATCTTTTTACTTCATCAACATATTTAACAACTTTATCTGTATTATCTTTTTCTAGTGTTAAAAGTGCTGCCATAAATTCAGATGGATAATATTTTTTTAAGTATGATGTATAAAAGGTTACTAATGCATAGGCTGCTGAGTGAGATTTATTAAATCCATATCCAGCAAACTTAACAATAAGGTCGAATAACTCTTCACAGTGTGCTTTTTGATAGCCTTTTTTTACTCCACCAACTGCAAACTCACCTTTTAATCTATCCATCTCTTCTTTAATTTTTTTACCCATTGCTCTTCTAACTAAATCGGCACCTCCAAGGCTAAATCCACCAATAGTTTGTACGATTTGCATAACTTGCTCTTGATAAACAATAACTCCATAGGTTGTTTCTAATATTGGTCTTAAAGGTGCATCAAATTCATCGTAGAAGTAGTTAATCTCAGCACGACCATGTTTTCTATCAATAAAGTCATCGAGCATTCCTGATTCCATTGGCCCTGGTCTATAAAGTGCAAGAACGGCGATAATATCCTCAAAGTTTGAGGGTTTTAATCTTTTACATAAATCTTGCATACCATCGGACTCTATTTGGAATAGGCCTATTGTATTTCCCGTTTGAATAAGGTCATAAACACCTTTGTCATTTACATCAGTGGTAATAAAATCAACTCTTTTCCCATGTCGTTGTTCTATTAGTTTATTTGCTTCTTCAATAACTGTAAGTGTTTTAAGACCCAAGAAGTCGAATTTAATTAAATCCACATCCTCAACGTATTTACCATTATATTGAGTTGCTAGAGTATCAAGTCCTGAGGGTTTAAAAAGGGGTGTTTTTTTCCATAAAGGCTCATTTGAAATAACAACACCTGCTGCGTGTGTTCCTGCATTTCTATTTAGCCCTTCAAGTGCTAACGCATATTCCCAAACCCTTGCTGCTTGAGGGTCTGCATCACAAAGCTCTTTTATCTTTGATTCTTTTTCATAAGAGTTTGTAAGATTTATTCCTAATTCATCAGGAATTAGTTTTGCCATTGCATCAGCTCTTGCATAGGGCATATCAAGAACCCTTGCAACGTCTCTGATTACCCCTTTTGCTAAGAGTTTACCAAAGGTAATAATTTGAGCAACGTTGGCACGACCATATTGTTGAACAACGTAATCAATAATCTCCCCACGTCTTGCTTGACAAAAGTCCATATCAATATCGGGCATTGATACCCTCTCTGGATTTAGAAATCTCTCAAAAAGTAAACCATAAGGAATAGGGTCAATATCTGTAATTTTTAAAGAAAAAGCAACTAAACTTCCAGCTGCTGATCCACGTCCTGGACCCACTGGAATTCCCATTTGTTTTGCAACTATTACGAAATCCCATACAATAAGCATATATCCAGGGAATCGCATATTATTAATAATTTCAATTTCAACTTCCAGTCTATCTCTATACTCTTGATGTCGTTCAGGTGGAACGATTTTAAGTCTATCTTCAAGACCAACTCTACACTCATGAATAAATAAAACTTTATCATTTTCAAGTGAGTATTCAAGCTCTGGTTCTGGAAGAGTTAATCCTAACTCTTTTGCTTTCTGTCTTGTAAATTTAAAATTGGGAGGAGTAGGATTCCCTAATTTTATCTCTAAATTACATTTATTGGCTATTTCTTGAGTAGCTTCAATGGCTTCTGGAATATCTGCATATAATTTTGCGATTTGTTCTGGAGATTTTAAATAAAATTCATGTACAGAGTGTCTTAATCTATTTGGATCATCATAAAGTTTATTCATTGCAATACACATAAAAGCTTCATGTGCATCGGCATCTTTTTGCTCTAAATAGTGAGTATCATTTGTAGCAACAACTTTTATTCCTAGCTCTTTTGATAGTTTTAAAATTTGATCATCAACAAAATGTTGGTCACCAATTCCATGACGCATGATTTCTAGATAAAAATCATCTCCAAAAATCTCTTTGTATTCAAGGGCAACTGCTTTTGCACCCTCATACCCCTTTGCACCATTTTTTACATTTCTTTCATTTTGAGTATTTAGATGCCAATTAACTTCACCTTGTAAGCAAGCAGCACTACAAACTAAACCTTCAGAATTTTCTCTTAATAGTTGTTTATTAATTCTTGGATAATAATAAAATCCATGCATATAAGCTTGAGAACTTAAAAACATCAAGTTTTTGTAGCCAATTTCATTTTTTGCATATAAACATAAGTGGTATCTTTGTCTTGTTGTTTTATCGCCTAGGTCTTCACTATTATGAATATATGCCTCCATTCCGATAATTGGTTTTATACCTTCTGCTCTCATTGCATTATAAAAATCAATTGCTCCAAACATATTCCCGTGGTCAGTCATAGCAACGCTTGTCATTCCAAGTTTTTTTATTTTTTTTGCAAGGGGTTTTATTTTATTTGCACCATCAAGTAAAGAGTATTCTGTATGTAAGTGTAGATGTGTAAATTGTGGTATTTGTGACATAATATAAATCTTTTTGTATTTTTATTTATAGTATATCTAAAAAATGATTTTGTGCCTCTTTAAAGCCTAAGTTAAAACACTCTTCAAGTTCTTTAAAAGTAAAGAGAGAAAAACTTCTTATATGCTTACTTCCTAGATAGTAGTTAGTGTTTTCAAGGGAGTGTTTATGATTTTCATGTAGTTGTTTAAATAAATTTTTTTTAATATTTTTTAAGGGATTAAAATTTTTTGTTTTTATCTCATTATTTTTTGCAAATAAATCAATTGCATAAATGTTATAGTTATTATTAAGTAATGGTTTTATTGGAATATTGTCAAACAATCCACCATCGATTAAATTCATACCTTCATATACAATAGGTTTAAATAAGGGAATTAATGCACTTGATGCTAAACATAAGGTAATGGTATCACCACTATTAAAATAATGTAATTCTTTTTTCTTTAAATCATATGCATTAACCCAAACAGGTTTTGAAATATCTTCAAGTCTTTCAATAGGGAGAAGTTCTTGTATAATTTTATTTGAAGAGTCGATTTTTAGTAATCCATTTCTAAAGTAATTAAATTTTAAAGTTTGCCTTAGATCTTTTGAAGAAAAAATTTTTAATTGTTCTTTTGCACTTATTCCACTTGCATGGGAAACTGAAATTATAGCTCCTATTGATGAACCACTATAGGCTTTTATTTCAATATTGTGCTCTTCACAAAAATTTAAAACTCCTAAATGAAAAGCACCACGAGCTGCTCCTCCACTTAGGGCTAAGGCAAAATTATCACTAGAAATATTTTTTAATTGTCCACTCATTTATCTAACCAGTTTATTATTTTAAACTCACCTTCATAGGTTTCTACAATTGCAGTACAAGATTCAACCCAATCACCACAATTTAGATATTCAATATTATCGATATCTCTGATTTCTGCTTTGTGAATATGTCCACAAATAATACCATCATATCCTTTGTTTTTTGCATGTGTAGATAAAACAGCCTCAAAATCACTTATAAATGAAACAGAAGATTTTACATTATCTTTTACATATTTAGATAGTGACCAATATTTTTTTATACCAATTCGTTTTCTAAGAAAATTCAAAACTACATTTAAGTGTAAAAGTAAGTCATATCCATAGTCACCTAAAATAGCTAACCACTTTTTTGTCATTGTAATTGAATCAAAAAAATCACCATGAGTTATATAGTATTTCTTTTTATTTATAGCTTCATATTCAAGCTCATTTGCAATAGTAACAGAATCACCTAATAATAAGGGAACAAAAGGTCTTAAAAATTCATCATGGTTACCAGTGATAAATGTAACCTTTGTTCCTTTTCTAGCTTTTTTTAAGATTTTTTGAATAACGTCTGAGTGCTCTTGGGGCCATATTAATTTTCTTTTTATGGCCCAACCATCAATGATATCTCCCACTAAAATTAGTTGATCTGATTCATTGTGTTTAAAAAAATTTAATAGAGCTTTTGCCTTTGAAAAGCGTGTTCCTAGATGTATATCTGATATAAAAATGCTTTTGTATTTCATATGGCATTTTAAATCCTTTTGATTACAATTTAATAACAGAATTTTAAATTTTAATAATCAGCCATTAATAAACCATTTTTTACATTTGTAGATGTTTCTTCTCCACAAAGAATAGTTACTATTTCAAGGGCAAATATCATAGCAGTTGCTGGTCCTCTTGAAGTAATTACTTTATCATCAATCACAACAGCATCATCTTTATGGTAGCCGTTTAATTTTATTTTTTGTTCAAAACTTGGATAACACGTAAAGTTTTCATTTAAAACACCTGCTTTGTGGAGTGCAAATGGTGCAGCACAAATTGCTCCAATATTTTTATCTTTTTCTTTAAATTCTTTTAACAGTGATTGAACTTTTTCATTATCTGCTAAAGTAAAAGCATTTGGAAGTCCCCCTGGCAAAACAATCATATCAAATTTATCCGAATTTATATCTTCTATTTTACAATCAGCTTCTATTTTCACATTATGTGCACCAATAGTTTGTAAGTTTTCAACAGCTGCAATTGTAACTTCAATATTTGCACGTCTACATACATCAATTATTGAAATAGTTTCAATTTCTTCAAATCCATTTGAAATAGGTATTATAATTTTTGGCATAATTTTCTCCCATAATTTTTAAATGATTGTATAATATCTTAATTTAAAATAATAATCTAAATAATATAAGATATAATAATAAAATTAGATTAGCAAATTATCATTCAAGAATATATAAGCTAAGTTTAAATAAAATTTAAACAATTATGAAAAGGGGTTTTTAATGTTTAAAAGTGTTCTAACGTCAAGTATTTTGGCTAGCTCTTTACTACTTACAAGTGGATGTGCATATAAAAAAGATACTGCACTTTCTGATGAGTATGATAAAGTACAAACTACAAAACAACATTTAGAAGTTGCAGCTGATAATCAAAAATATGTAACTACTCAAAATACACTAGAAGCTACTATTACATCACTAGCAGCTCAAATGATGCAAAATAAAAAAATGGATACAAACAAGCCTGTTCTTATTACTTCGTTTGTAAGACTTGATGAATTTAAAAAAACAACTGAGTTTGGAAGAGTAATAAGTGAAAGTTTAATAAATGAACTTTCAAATAGAGGTTTTAATATTATTGAATTTAGAGGTCAAATGGCTGTTTCAATAAATGATGAAGGTGAATACTTTATTTCAAGAAAACCCCATGAAATTAAAGGCAGTATTCCAAATACATATGTAGTTGTAGGAACTTATTCAAGACAAGCTGGTAAAATTATGTTAAATGCTAGAGTTATTGACAATATTACTGGAAAAATTATATCAAGCGCAAGATCTACTTATGCACATGGTGTTGCAAATGATTGTATGATGTTTAGGGATTGTGCCCCTGCTAGAACTATTAATATAGTAAAAGAAAAATAATGATATTTTCTTTTTTAAGAGTGATGAAATTAGTAATAATTTCAGTGCTCTTTTCAATACTTTTTACTTCTTGTGCTTACAAAAATCCAATAAATGGAAATACAAATTTTCACTCTTTAGTTTCAAAATTAGTTGATGAATCTTCAAATAAGATAAAAAAGAACTTACAAGCAAATGATGTTGTTTTAGTTTCTGATTTTGTTAATTTAGATAAACTAAAAAATAAATCACAACTTGGATTTTTATTATCAAGTATGCTAAAAGACAGATTAGTTTCTTTGGACATAATTGTAAGAGAAGTTGAATTTGGTAAAGAGTTTGAATTTGGTAAATCAGGTTTTAATTTATTAACTAGAGAAAAAGAAAAAATACTTTCAGATAAAGTTAATTCTAGATATGCAGTTGTTGGAACTTATTCTATTACAAGCAGAAGTTTAAATGTATTTATTAAACTAATAGATATTAATACAGGCAATATACTATCTTCTTCTTATGAAAGAACAGATATCGATGATGAGATATTAGGACTTGAAGGAAATAGGGAAGGTCAAGTTCCTAAAAAAACTCCAACTCCAAGACCTTTTTTAGTTTTATAAAATATCTTGAATTAAAAATTGAGGAGTAACAACTCCTCTAAACTCATTTTTACTTATTGATACAATCAAATCTAAATTTTGTGGAATATCAGTATTTGAATCATTGAATTTCAAAGCTTCAAAAATAATACCTTCACAATTTAATGTTAATTTTAAGTGATTTTTATCTTTCCCTAATAAATCATATTTTACTAATGCTGCATTTGATATTTTGAAAATAGGTCTATGATTTTCTAATCCATATGGTTCAAATTGCTCAATTATTGAGATAAAATCTAAATCAACAGAAGAAACATCTAATTCTCCAAGAGTTATAGGTTCTATATGTAAATCATCTTTCGAGCTTTCTAATTCTTTATTTATAATAGTTTTAAACTCTTCAAGATTTGAGGCATCTAAAGATAAACCAGCTGCATTTTTATGTCCACCATAACCTAGTAATAAATGCTTTGCTTTTGTTATAACATCATATAGATTTATATTTGCATTGGCCCTTGCACTTCCTTTTGCAATTCCATTATGAATTGAAAAAATGAAAGCAGGTTTTTTATGAGAATTTGAAAGTTTTGAAGCAACAATTCCTATAACACCTTCATGCCAATTTTCACCCCAAACGACAACTGCATTGTCATTTTTATTAGTTTTAGAATCTGCTTTTTTTGAAATTTCTTCCTGTAATGTTTTTCTATAGTTGTTTAATTCATCAAGTAAAGATAATGTCTCATTTGCATTAAATGCATTTTCAGATAATAAAAATGATAATGCAACACTCGCATCATCCATCCTTCCTGCACTATTGAGCTTAGGAGCTATGAAAAAGCCTATATCATCGGATACTAAAATATCTTTTGACATAACTTCATTTAATCTTTTAAATGCTTCCCTTGAGGAACTTTTGATCTTTTTTAAACCTTGTTTTACTAAGGTATAATTCAAAGCAGTCATAGGCATGATATCCGCAATAATAGCAACACAAAGTAAATCTAAAAAGTTAGACATATTTACATTTAAATTCAATTCTTTTTTAATAGCAGCGCACAAATACCATGCAACTTGAGCACCACAAATATCTTTAAATTCAAAATTACAATCATGTTGTTTAGGATTTATAATAGCTAAAGCAATAGGTATTTGAATTCCTACTGTATGATGATCTGTAATAATTAAATCAATATCTTTTTCTTTTAGTTTTACAGATGCTGCATATGCTGAAATTCCATTGTCAACGGTTATTACTAAACCTTCATCTATTAAATCAACAATTTTTGTAGATAATCCATATCCATGTTCAAAACGATTTGGAATTATATGATTTACTTTTACTCCAATGGTTTTGAAGAAATCTAGCATGATGGTAGTTGATACAACTCCATCTACGTCATAGTCACCGACTATTGTAATTGTTTCTTTTTCTAAAATTGCTTTTTTGATTCTTTTAGTTGCAATATGAATATCTTTAAAGTTATCAGGAGAGGGAAGATCAGCAAGTTTTGAATATGGATTATTCAAATGTCTTGCTGAAAGTATTTCAAAAAGTCTATTTTTTGTTATTTTAGACATTATTTACTTTTAGAGGCTTGTTTCACGAACTCTAAAATAATTGGATTAGGTGTTTCTAAATGAGAAGTAAATTCTGGATGGAATTGAACTCCTACAAACCAAGGATGATCTTTTAATTCAACTGCCTCAATTAATCCATTTGATTGACCTGAAATAATCATTCCTTCTTTTTCTAATGCTTCTTTATATTTTGGATTTGCTTCATATCTATGTCTATGTCTTTCAAAATATACATCGTTGTTACCGTAAGCTTTTTGAAGATGAGTTCCTTTTAATGGTTCAAATGGATATTCACCAAGTCTCATTGTTCCACCCATTGGCGATTCATGAGTTCTTAATTGTGTATTTCCACTTTGGTCCATAAATTCATCAATTAAATAAATTAATGGATTTTTTGTATCTGTATCAAATTCAATAGAATTTGCATCTTCAAGACCAAGAACATTTCTTGCAAATTCAATAATAGCTAATTGCATTCCTAGACAAATCCCAAGATATGGAACTTTGTTTTCTCTTGCATATTTAATAGCTGCTAATTTTCCTTCAACACCTCTGTGTCCAAAACCACCTGCAACTAATATTGCATCAGAATTTCCGATAATATCATAAGCTCCAACATCTTCTATTCTTTCAGAATCACACCAGTGAATATTTACTTTTGTATTTAAATGAGCACCTGCATGAATCAATGCTTCAATTAATGATTTATATGATTCTTTTAAATCTAAATATTTTCCTACAAATGCAATAGTTACTTCAGTTTGAGGAACTAAAATATTTTTAACTAAAGTATCCCATTTTTCCATGTTTGGTTTAATTTTGATATTAAAGTGATCAGATAACGGAGTTAAAATTCCTTCTTTGATAAATTGTAATGGAACTTGATAAATAGATTGTGCATCACCTGCTTCAATAACTGCATTTCTGTCAATATCACAAGCAAGAGCAAGTTTATCTTTTAAATTTTTTGGTAATTCTCTTTCTGTTCTACAAACTAACATATGTGGAGTTATACCAATTCTTCTTAATTCTTGAACAGAGTGTTGTGTTGGTTTTGTTTTAAGTTCACCTGCTGCTTTGATATATGGAACTAAACTCAAGTGAATGTTCATAGTATTTGTTTTTGGAAGTTCATGTCTTATTGATCTAATAGCTTCCATAAATGGTAAACCTTCTATATCTCCTACTGTTCCTCCCAGCTCAATAATTAAAAAATCATTATCATCTGCTGCTGAATAAATTCTTTCTTTAATTTCATCTACAACATGAGGAATTACTTGAATAGTTTTACCTAAATATCCACCTTCTCTTTCTCTTTTGATAACGCTTTGGTAAACTTGTCCTGTAGTAAAACTATTTTTCTTTGTAAGAGTTTTATCAATAAATCTTTCATAATTTCCTAAATCAAGGTCAGTTTCAGCTCCATCCGCTGTAACAAAAACTTCACCATGCTCAAGTGGACTCATTGTTCCTGGATCAACATTTAAGTAAGGGTCAATTTTTAGCATACTTACTTTGAATCCTGATTGTTTTAAAATAGTTGCAATTGATGCAGAGGTAATCCCTTTACCAAGTGAACTAAGAACTCCACCTGTTACAAATATGAATTTAGTCATTAATAATACTCCATGAAAATAGTTAATAAATATATATTAACGCGATTATATCTAAGTTTTGTTGATAAGTAAGTTAAGTAAGATTTTGAATTTACGGGATAAAAAAACTTTTATCCCGTAATGAATTATTTTAATTTATCTGCTCTTGGGAAGATAAATACTGCTTTTCTAAATACAACAACTTTTGTTGGGTCTTCTTTTGCATAAGCTTTAAGAGTAACTGTAATTGGAGTATCTTTTGTTTTATCATCTACTAAAATTTTATTAGTTTCTAAAATTACAACTTTTTTTGCAAGTTTTCCTGGACTTAGAGTAAATGGTTCAAATCTTTCGATTTTGATATCTGGATTATCAATTATTTCTAATTCATAAGTTAAAGGTTTTGATTCTGTATTTTGGAATAATAATACATAATTATTTGCAACAATACCATCTTCTTTTACTTTGTATAATTGAGTGGTTTTATTAATATTTAAAAGCATATACTCTTTTTCTCCACCCATTACAAATAAAAGAGCAACAACTAACATAAGTGCAACAGAATACATAATTGTTGATTTTCTAACAATTTTTGTAGGAATGTCATTTTTAATTGCATTTGTACTTGACCATTGAACAAGTGAAGGTTTTCCTAGTTTCCCCATAACAGTTGTACATGCATCAACACATTCTAAACAGTTAATACACTCAAGTTGTAAACCTTTTCTAATATCAATATGCGTAGGACAAACTGTAACACATGATTCACAAGTAGTACATTCATTTGTATCTATTGGTAAATCTTTTGCTTTGAAAATAATTTTTTCTTTACTTTCATTATATATATCTCCACCTCTATTTGTTGAATAAATAGCTTGGAATGTATCATTGTCATATAAAACTGATTGAACCCTTGAGTACGGACAAATGTAAATACAAAAATCTTCTTTTAAAAATACAACATCATAAATTAAAAATGCTGCAATTGCTAAAACAAAACCTATTAAAAATAGGTGTTCTAATGGATCTTGTAGATATGCAAAAAAATCTTCAGGAGGAACGAAATACCATAAAAAATCTGCTGCTGCTATTAATGCTAAACAAGTCCAGATTAAAATACCAAGTATTTTTTTTGCTTTATTCCCTGGTTTACTTAAATCAGGCTCTTTTTGTTTGTTTTTAATTCTTCTAAGACCTAATAATTTTGTTTCAATTAAATCTCTATAAATTACTCTGAAAATAGTTTGTGGACATGCCCATCCACACCATGCTCTTCCCCCAAGTGAAGTCACCGCGAATATTCCTAAAAATAGTAACATTAATAAGAATGGCATCAAATACAACTCTTGCATATCAAATGCAGTTCCTAAAAGATGTAATTGTTTCTTGTCAAAAGATAATAAGAAAATATGATTTCCATCAATTCTAATAAATGGTAGAGACAAGGCAACAACTGTTGCAACAACGTATCCTACATATCTTTTGAGACGATAAGGAGTTTTACTTAAAAATTCATTTGATTTTGTCATTTATAAAACCTTTTATATTTTTTCTAATTTTATATAAACTATCCTTATAATTTGCATAAACAAATATAATCTATGCTTATATATAGAAAATTATTGAAGTACTATTGTTGGGTTAATCTCTTATATAAATCGATTTTTTCTTTTATTTCTTTTTTAATATTTTCAAGATCAACAATATTAAAATTACTTATTATAGGATACTCATTTATACTAGTGTCAAATTTTTCTAATAAGTCTTTTAAATTATTTGATTCAATAATTGGAAGATTTAATTCAGAGATTAATTTTTCATCATAAATTTTATCTTCTCTTTTAAATAAAACAGGCTTATTTCCACAAGCTAATGATTCAAGAGCAGTTTGAAGTGATGCTGTTAATAAATATTTTGAATTTTGAATTGTTACCACATACTCTTCTTCATCTATAACATTTGAGAAATGATTATCAAATATTTTTTCATTTCCTAAAAAGAAATAATGACCCATTAAAAGATTAATATTAAATTTTTCTGATTCATTAACTAATCCTAGAAAAATATTATAATAGTCATCATCTCCAAAGAAAATAGTTTTTTCTAATTTTGGATTTTCTTGTTTTGTATAAATTGTAGTATCTACAATAATTCCTTCAATTTCACTATCGATTCCATAAACTAAGGTACAAAACTCTTTCATATCTTTTTTCATAGCATCATTTGCTTCAGGTGTATCGTAAATCAAGATATCTCTTTTTTGCATTATATTGTGTAGGTTTCTTACTACATCAATATTTACATATCTTCTTACTCCTAATAAATCTTTTGCAAATGCTCCTGCTCTAAAATCGCTAGTACATAATATTGGATCAAATTCTTTCAAAACATTTGCAACAGCAGCACATCTTTTAGTGGCTTCAAGTCCTATTGTATGACCACTTTTTGCGTATAAATAAACTTGCATATAAATCCTCTTTTTTATTTTTAGATAATATTCAATAAAAACTGATAATAAATTTCATGTAAGTGAATATTATTTTATAAACAATTATATAATATAGTTAATTAAAGCAAATATGCATTTTAATTTAGTGTTATTATTAATTAGAACAAACTGTATTTCTACCAGATTCTTTCGCTTTATATAACAAGTCATCTGTTTTTTTGTAAATTTCATTTTCACTTATTTTTTCATTAGGAAATATCGATAATAATCCTATTGATATAGTAATTACACCAGAAATTGGATTTTTTATATGGGGTATTCTAAGGTTTTCTATAGCTTTTTTTATTGCATTTGCATAATTCTTAGATTCTTCTTTAGTTACTTCAGAAAATATAATTCCAAACTCTTCTCCACCTAATCTAAAAGCAAAATCTCCCGCTCTTTTACAATAACTTGTTAATACTTTTCCTGTTTCAGATAAAACATTATCTCCTTGTTGATGTCCATAATTATCATTATAAAGTTTAAAATAATCCACATCTAACATCATAAAAGATAAGATTTTTTTATCTCTTTTTGCACGATTAATTTCATCATGTAAGACTTTATTAAAATGTCTTCTATTATATAGTTTTGTAAGTTCATCATGTATTGAAAGTTCTTCAATTCTTTTTTTATCACTAATATCATGTCTAATTGAGGTATAACCTATTTTTTCACCACTTGTTTTATCAAAATCTGGGTAAATAGTTATATCAACCCAATAAGATGTTCCATCTTTCTTTTTATTTTTAAGTTCACCTTTCCAAACAAGATTTTGATTTATTGTTTTCCATAAATCATCATAAATCTCTTTTTGCATATCTTCATGTTTGACAATATCATGACTTTTAGTAATAAGTTCTTCTTTTGAAAAACCACAAATATTACAAAATGCAGTTGAAACATTTGTAATTATACCTTCTAAATCTGTACTTGAAGAGATTATATTTTGATCCATTAATTCAAGATAATGAGCCACTTCATCAACTGTTTCTTTAAGAGAGTTCTGAAGTTCATTTAATTTTAAGTGGGTTTCTACTCTAGCTAATAGTTCTTCTTTTGAAAATGGTTTTGATATATAATCTACAGCACCTTTAAAAAATCCTTCAATCATACTTTGTGAATCATTTTTAGCTGTTAGAAAAATAAATGGAATATTTGAGGTCTTTACAGATGATTTTAATTTATCAGCTACTTCATAGCCATTCATTTGAGGCATACTTATATCAAGTAGAATTAAATCAGGTTTTTCTTTACTAACAATTTCTAATGCATTTTTTCCATTTGTTGAAACTCTTATTTGATAAAGAGAATTCAATAACTCAGTAACAATAGCAATGTTTGTTGGTTCATCATCAATAACTAAGATTATTTTTTGTTCCATTATAATTTTCCTATAAATTTTTAAGCAATTTTGTACATTTCTATAATTATAGTTAGATGATAATTATCTATTTTTCTTGATGTATCATCATTTTTATACTTAAATAATTTTATTATTAAAAGAAAAAAAGGACACTTTCATAGTGTCCTTTTTTAAAAACTATTTATCTTAAATAAATTAATTGTTTTGACTTCTAATATTTATATTTAAATGAATAATATCAAGAGCAGCAGGTGTGATTCCCGATATTAAACTTGCATTAAATAAAGTTGGTGGTCTATGCTTTTCTAGTTTTTCAATTACTTCATTTGATAATCCAGCTAAACCTTTAAATGAGAAGTTTTCAGGAATAGCTGCTTTTAGCATTTTTTTCATTTTTTCAATTTGTTTTTGTTGTTTTTGAATGTATCTATAATACTTAGCTTCAATGATAATTTGTTCTTTTAAGTAATTTTCAACATGAGCTAAAGAAGGAACTAATTTATCAAATTTAGGAGCATCAATTGTATTTCTACCAATTAAATCTATAAGTAAAACTTTATCATTAATTTTTTCTTCACCAATTGATTCTAATAACTCTAAAGTCTCTTTTTTAGATGTCATCCATTCGCCAGCCATAAATTCAATAGCATCATCTAAAACTTTTCTTTTATTTTGAACTTTTGCTAAAACTTCATCAGAAATAAGTCCTAAGTCGTGACCATAAGAAGATAGTCTTAAGTCTGCATTTTCTTCTCTTAAAAGAAGTCTATATTCAGCACGTGATGTGAACATTCTATAAGGTTCATTTGTTCCTTTTGTTACTAAATCATCAATTAGAACTCCAATATATGCTTCATCTCTTCTTAGGATAAATGGTTCTTTACCATCAATTGCAAGTGCTGCATTAATTCCTGCCATTAGTCCTTGAGATGCTGCTTCTTCATAACCTGTTGTTGCATTTATTTGACCTGCATTATAAAGGTTTTTGATTTTCTTAGTTTCTAAAGTATGTTTTAATTCTGTTGGATCTACATAATCATATTCAATAGCATATCCATATCTAATAATCTTTGCATTTTCAAGTCCAGCAATTGAATGTATCATCTCTTTTTGAACATCAATTGGTAAAGAAGTACTTAGACCGTTTATATAATATTCGCTTCCCATTGCTGTTTGAGGTTCTAGGAATAATTGATGCCTATCTCTTTCACTAAATCTATTTACTTTATCTTCAATACTAGGGCAATATCTTGGTCCTAGTCCTTCAATTTGGCCAGTGAAAAGAGGTGCTCTAAAGAAATTAGATGAAATCTTTTCATGAGTTTTTAGATTAGTGTATGTGATATAACAAGGATACTGTGTTGGTGAAAATTTTGATTTATCAGTTCTAAAAGAAAATGGAGATGGATTAACATCTCCACCATGCACATCCATAACAGAAAAATCAATAGAGTTCGCGTCAATTCTAGCCGGTGTTCCTGTTTTGAGTCTTCCAACATTTAATCCCAACTCTTTTAATTGAATTGATAATGTACTTGATGGTAATTCCCAAGCTCGTCCTGCATCATATCTATTTTCACCAATATGAATAAGTCCTCTCATAAAAGTACCTGTTGTGATAATAACTTTATGTGAGGTGAACTCTTCTGTTAATTTAGTTTTTACACCATATACTTCATTCCCATTTTTTACTAAAAGAGAGGTTACTTCATCTTGATATACTTCTAGATTTGGAGTATTATGACAAACTTTTCTCATATACTCTCTATATTTATCCATATCAATTTGAGCTCGGCTTCCTTGAACTGCTGCACCTTTTGATGCATTTAATATTCTAAATTGAATACCAGTTGCATCTGTACAAAGCCCCATTTCTCCACCAATTGCATCAAGTTCACGCACTAAGTGACCTTTGGCTAGACCTCCTACAGCTGGATTACAACTAGCTGCTCCTATTTGTTCTACTAACATAGTAATTAGAAGGGTTTTTTTACCCATTCTAGCACTTGCCAATGATGCTTCAATACCTGCATGACCACCACCAACAACAATTACATCATAATTCATTTTATTCCTTTTGATTAAGAGAAAATTATATTTTGAATTTTTTATAAATCAACTGTATCGTATTTTAAGTTTTTAATTAAAGTAGTTAAAATTAGCTTCTTAACATTTTTTAGATATTATACCTAAATTTTATCAAAAGGTTTTTTAAGTGTTTACAGGACTTATAAGAGAGATGGGAAAAGTTATTAGTTTTCAAAACAATTTTTTGACATTAAAAGCAAAATATAATCCAAAAATTGGAGATTCTATTGCAATAAATGGAGCATGTTTAACAGTTGTAAAAACGTCTAAAGATACTTTTACAGTTGAGCTTTCGCCTGAATCTCAAAAGATCCTTGCAATGGAAAACTATAAAGATGAGGTTCATATGGAACCTGCTATGATGATGGGAGATAGATTTGAAGGGCATATAGTTCAAGGACATGTCGATTGTTTAGGAACTATAAAAGCTATCAAACAAAATGGTAATTCTACAGATTTTTATGTTTCTCTACCAAGTGAATATATAAAATTTATTATACCTAAGGGAAGTGTTACTATTGATGGAGTTTCGCTTACTGTTAATGAAGTATTAAAAGATTCTTTTAGACTTACAATTATTCCTCATACTGTAAAAAATACACTATTTAAAAGATATAAAATAGGAACAAAAGTAAATCTAGAAACAGATATGTTTGCACGATATATTTTTAATATGTTTAATCCAAATAATAAAAAAGATTCGGGAATGTCATGGAATGATGTAGATAAAATAATGGCTAACTACTAGAATTAGCCATTTATTTTGTTTTATCTTTAATATCTTTTTTCTCTACAGTTTCAGCTTTTTCTACTGGTTTTATTTCTTGTGATATGTTTTTATATGCATAAAAATATTTTTTCTTTAATACATTTACATAAGGCTTTACAGTTGCCATTTTCATATCAGGTAAATCAATAACTTCTATAATTCTTCCAACTTTTAAACCTTCAAAAAAGATATTATCCATACCTGAAGTTATTACTTCATCACCTTTTTTTATATCAGCCCAAATAGGGATATATTTTATTAATAATTCATCTTGATCTTTAGATGCAGTAATTATTCCAGGTGCTTTTTCTTCTCCAATAAAAGTAGCATATGAACAATCTTTATTCCCATTTAATAAACCAACTGAACGACCATCTTTATTTACTAAAATACCTGCCGCATAATTTTCAGTAATTAAACCTAGGATATTTTCATCTTCAGGAACTTTATCTAACCAAACTTTTGTAAAGTCGTTAAAATTTACATAAGACAAAACTTTTACTAATTCAATTTTAGGTTTTGATTGGTTTAAATCAACATTTACTAAAAACTCTTTTACTGCATTTAATTGTTTTTGTGCACCATTGTATAAGATTTTATATTCTTTTAATTCATTGTTTTCAATAGATAATGCTTCTATTTTTTTAGCCTGATCAAAATGTTTTTCTATATTACTTGAAATACTAATTACTTTGTTAATATAAGAAACTTTTAAATCATTAAAAAAGGAGAATTTTTTTATAAGCAGTTCATCTACCTCAAAGAGGTAAGATAAACTAGCTATTATAAATAGTAGTATAAAAATGAATTTACGCATTAGTGATTAATTTAAGTAACTCTTCTTGATCTAAAACTTGACTTGTTCCATATGCAACTGATAATAAAGGTTCATCAGCAATTCTTACAGGAAGTTTTATAATGTCTGCAAGGTAAGTATCTAATCCTCTAATTAGTGCACCACCACCTGTAATAATAACACCATTATCAACAATATCACTTGCTAAATCAGGAGGCATATTTTCTAAAACACTTTTAATAGCAGAAACAATTTCTTTAAGAGGTTCTTTAATTGCAATTCTAACTCCTTCACTTCCTAATTCAATAGTTGAAAGCAATCCAGAGTTATCTCTTCCTTTTACTTTCATTTTAAGTTCAGTTCCTAATTTTACTGCTGTTCCAATTTCAATTTTTATAGTTTCTGCCGTTCTTTCACCAATAAAAAGATTATAGTTTTGTCTAACATGTTCGATAATTGATTTATCGAATTTATCACCTGCAACTTTTATTGATTTACAAAGAACTAAACCACCAAGAGATGTAACACCAATTTCAGTCGTTCCTCCACCTATATCAACAACAACATACCCAGACGGATCAGATACCGGAATTCCAGCTCCAATAGCAGCTGCCATTGGTTCTTCTACTAGGAATACTTCTCTTGCACCTGCACTCATTGCTGATTCTTCAACCGCCTTTTTCTCAACTTGAGTGATACCATAAGGAATACAAATAATAATTCGAGGACGAATAAATGATTTTCGAGAGTGTGCTTTTTCGATAAAGTATCTAATCATTCTCTCCGTCATTTCAAAATCAGCAATAACACCATCTTGCATAGGACGAACAGCTTGAATATTTAAAGGAGTTTTCCCTATCATTTGTTTAGCTTCTTGGCCAACAGCTAAAATTCTATCTTTACCATGTTTATCACTTTGTACAGCAACAACAGAAGGCTCATTTATAATAATACCTTTTCCTCTTACTGAAACTATCGTATTTGCTGTTCCCAAGTCAATTGCCATATCATTTGAAAAGAGACCTATTAATTTATCTAAAAACACTTTTATATCCTTTTTATGCTACTTTTGGTTCTTTAGTTTTAAGAACGACTTCTTTTGAAATTGTAATTGTTTTATTTTTATATTTAGGAAGATCAAACATAATATCTAACATAATATCTTCCAAAATAGATCTTAATCCTCTAGCTCCTGTTTTTCTTACAATTGCTAATCTTGCTAACTCTTTTAAAGCATCTTTTTCAAACTCTAATTTTACATCATCCATTTCAAAAAGTTTGATGTATTGTTTTATTAAAGCATTTTTTGGTTCAGTTAAAATATGAACCATATCATCTTCTGTAATTTCATTTAATGTAGCAACCATATGAAGTCTTCCTATTAATTCAGGAATTAAACCATATTTTACTAAATCATCTGCTTCTACTTTTGATAAAACTTTATCGTGGTCATTTTTACCTTTTTTATCTTGATTAAATCCAAGTACATTTGCACCTTCTTTCTTCTTGATAATATCTTCTAACCCATCAAATGCTCCACCACAAATAAATAAAATATTTGTAGTATCAACTTGAAGTGCATCTTGACCAGGATGTTTTCTTCCACCTTTTGGTGGAACATTTACAACAGAACCTTCAACAATTTTTAATAAAGCTTGTTGAACTCCTTCTCCTGAAACGTCTCTAGTGATTGATCTATTTTCACTCATACGTGCAACTTTATCAACTTCGTCAATAAAGATAATTCCACGTTCAGCTTTTTTAATATCACCATCCGCTGCTTGAACAAGTCTTGTAACAACATTTTCAACATCATCACCAACATATCCAGCTTCTGTTAGAGATGTAGCATCGGCAATTGCTAATGGCACATCAAGATATTTAGAAATAGTTTGAGCTAAAAGAGTTTTTCCTGAACCGGTTGGTCCAATTAATAAAACATTTGATTTATTTAATTCTGTATCATCATCTATTTCATTATGTCTAAAAATTCTTTTATAGTGATTGTAAACAGCAACAGAAAGAACTTTTTTAGCTCTATCTTGTCCTATTACGTACTCATCTAATATAGTTTTTAGTTCAGATGGTGTTTTGATTTTAATTTCTTTTTCTTCAACAGGATTTGATTTTATTTGGTCATTAATATTTTCAATATTTCCATTCATAATCTCGCTTGCTGCTGTTACACAAGATTTACAAATGCAAGCATTATCTCCTGCAATTACAGGATTGTCTCTACTATCTGTTGCTCCACAAAAATCACATATAATTTTACTCATTTTATACCTATCTTATTTTCTATTAAAAGGAATACCTCTTTTTGTATTTAATACAAAATTAGCTAATTCTTTTACATATTTATTTTTATCTGATTCAAATAGCTCACTTGCTACTTCTTGTAAAGGTCTACCTGATTCAAATAGTTCTTTGTATGCATGTTTAATTGCATCTATATCTTCTCTATTTTCAAATCTTCTTCTTAATCCTGTTAAGTTAAGACCTCTTAAAACTGCTTTATTTCCTTCTGCCAAACAAAAAGGAGGAATGTCTTGAGCAACTGCTGATGCACCACCAACCATTACTTGAGTTCCTAACTTACAAAATTGATGAATCGGAGTTAAACCACCAACAACAACATAGTCATCACATTCAACGTGACCTGCAAGTGTTGCTCCATTTGCAAAAATACAATGATTACCAATAATAACATCATGGGCTACATGAGTATATCCCATAAATAAATTATTGTCACCAATTTTTGTAACAGATCCTCCACCAATTGTTCCTGGATTAAATAGTGTGTATTCTCTAATTTTATTATTGTCACCAATAATAAGTTCAACATCTTCACCATTGAATTTTAAATCTTGAGGAATTGAACCTATTGATGCATGTGAAAAAATATGGTTATTTTTTCCAATTGTTGTTTTCCCTGTTATTAAAGTATGAGAATCAACAATTGTACCATCACCTATTTTTACATCTTTCCCAATAATCGTGAAAGCACCAATAGTGATATTATCACCTAAAAGGGCACCTTCTTCAATTATTGCTGTATTGTGAATATTATTCATATTTTCCTACTATTCTTACTTGTCAACAATCATAGCTTTAAATTCTGCTTCTGCACATACTTTTCCATCTACAAATGCTTGACCTTTTAAAACCATAAGAGAGCTTTTCATTTTTATTACTTCTAATTCATAGTCTAATCTATCACCTGGTCTTACAGGAGTTCTAAACTTAGCCTTATCGATACTCATAAAATAGATAACTTTATTTTTCATTTCTTCGTCAGTTAAATCTGAACTCTTAAGTGCTAATACACCACCAGCTTGTGCCATACCCTCTAAAATTAGAACACCTGGATAAATAGGGTGCCCTGGAAAATGACCTTGGAATGCTGGTTCAGAGATTGATACATTTTTAAATCCCTTAATAGACTGCTTAAGTTCCATTTCTGTGATTCTATCTACTAAAAGTAGTGGGTATCTATGAGGAAGAATTTCTTGAATTTGCATAATATCTAACATATAATTTCCTGATTTTTTTATTGAATGACAAATATTATATCCAAAAAAAAATTAGTTTTGAATTATCTTTGCAACATTTTGTGAACTTCCATTTTTTAGATAATCTCTTAATAATTTAGAATGGTTAAAAAATGAATTCTTATCTAAACTATTATAATCATTTAGTAGATTAGTAACAGTAACATTTTCTTGTAAAAATTCACTGTGAAGTGCTGCTTTACCCATTTTCTCAAAAAATATATTTGCAAGTCCAATATAATGTAATTTTACAAATAATTTTCCTATAAAGAAATCAAACTTTTTTGCAATATAAGAAAGTGTAAATGGAGTTCCTATAAGTGCGGCTTCAAGAGTTGCTGTTCCTGAGCATATAAATGCATATTCTGTATCAATAAGTGCTTCGTGAGTATTTTTAGAGATTGTAAAATCTGAAAGATCACCATATATTTTTTTAATATACTCATCATCAAATTTTGCAGGAATAATTAAAATATACTCTTTATTTGGTATTTTTTTTATCAATTCTCTAAAAATTGGCATAAGATTTGTAATTTCTGTTTTTCTACTTCCTGGCATAAAAGCAATTTTATTTGAGTTTGATAATTTTTGTTTAAACACTTTTATTTCATCCAAAAGTGGATGTCCTACATAAGTAATTTTATTTTTATCATTATAAATTTCACTTTCAAAAGGAATAATCGAACAAAGTTTTGAACAATATTTTTCTAGCTTTGCAACTCTTCCTTTTTTCCAAGCCCAAGCTTGAGGTAAAATATAATAAATAATTTCTTTGTTTGGATAAGTTTCTCTTAGTTTTTTAGCTAGTGGAAGATTAAAGCCTGAGCTATCCATTAGTAAAACCTTCTCACAAGAAGCCGCAAGTTTCACTAATTCTTCTCTTAGTTTAAAAAAGAATCTTATTTTTTTTATAGCATCAACAAATCCCATAATCGCTAAAGAAGTTAAATCATAAAGAGGAGTTCCCAACTCTTTATCAAAAACGCCATAAAGTTCAACATCATCACTTAAATGTTTCTTCAACTCCTTTAAGTGAATATTTGATGAAGCCTCCATGGCACAAACTAAAAGTTTCATATAATCTCTTCTTTTATATCTTCATAAGTTTCAGCATTTATTTCTATCTCATATTTTTCATTTTTTATTTCATCAAGAACAATTAATGCACTTAAATCATAAGGATTTTTTATAATTAGATTTCTAACTTCTAACTCTTTTTGAAAACTCAAAGGAGAATACATAAGCTCTTTTACATTTTTATATGAAGTATCTGCAAATAAATTAAAAGTTGTAATATCAATGATTTTTGCTTCATCTCTATTTAGATAATTAATTCCATCTTTTTCATACTCAATTCTTCCATTTGTTTTATTTCTATTTATTGTTGAATAACATAAAATATAAGAAGGAACAATCTGTTTTGCAACTATTACTTTTGCACTCATAAGTCTGTAGTTTAAAAATCTTTGTTTTATGATTTTATAGTTTGCACCTTGCTCTTCTAAATCATTTCTTCTTCTATAAAGTTCAAGTCTTTCTTCAATAGATTCTGGCAATATTTGATTTGAAATAGGATTAAACATCTCATCCATAATCTTATCTTGAGCTTCTCTTTGAGCAGATAGTCCAAATAAACAACCACAATAGTTTTGTCTATAAAGTGAATTTTCTTTTACTTTTTGACCTTGAATTTCAGCACCATTTCCAGCTTTATAATCTCTATAAATAAACTCTAACCCTGTAAGTGATGATAAGTTATTACCAATCTTTTCCAGTTTTTCTTGAGATTTTTTAGGTGAAATCAAAAGTGTAGTTGTAAATTTATTATGACCTAACTCAACAGCTTTTTGAACTGTAGTATCAAGTCTATCATCATAACAAACTGTACATCTATCACCTTTTTCAGGTAAATGTTCCATTCCTTTAACTTTTTTTAACCATTCTTCTAGGTTATAAGCACCTTCTATTAGTTGAATACCCAATTTTTTACATGAGTACTCCACATCTAAATATCTTAATCTGTATTCACTATATGGATGAATGTTAGGGTCATAAAAATAACCTACTAACTCTTCTTGGGGAAATTCTTCTTGTATTCTTTCTAAAAAATAATGACTATCAACTGCGCAACAAATATGTACTAACAATATAAAACCTTTAATTATATAATTTGCTATAATTATAGTAAAAGTTTTCAAAACAAAGGATTAGTCATCAAAAATTTAGCAATTTTTATTGTTTTTGCATTTTTATTTGTAGGATGTGCAACAAAAGATATACAACCCCAAGATACTTCAAGTGCAACAATTTTAATAAAAACACCTCAAATGAAGTTTTATGATAAGGGATTTATTTATAAATTCAAAGATTACACACAAGTTCAGATTTTCACAGCAGGAACTGCTATTTTAGATATGAAAATCTATGAAGATAAAGTTTGTAGAAGTACATTTAAATGTCAAGATTTAAAAACATTTAATAAAGAAAATCTATCTCCAACATATCCTGATAATTTCTTAAAAGAATTATTTGATAGAAAAGAAAAAGAGATAACACATAGAGATACAGAGAATGGAATATTAATTAAAATAAAAAGGGATTAGTACATTTACTAATCCTTTTGTTAATTTTTATTTATATAGATTACAGCTTTTTAAGTTTTTTATAACCAGCTTTAATAAGTTTTAAAAGTGGTTTTCTATAAGAACTAAATACATATTTTTTGATCTCATATGCAATTCTTCCTTTTACATGAACTAATCCATATAAGTTCCCAGCTGCATATTTCCCACCAAGTGCTATTAGAATTCCTTCTAGTTTTGGATCACATGAGATTAGTTTTTTCTTAGCTATATGTCTTAAAATATTTTGTCCTGCATTTGTTCCAGAAATTCTAGCTATTGTAACATTTGGAGGCATTATTTCGCCTTTTTTATTTTTGATTTCTGCCATATCACCAATTGCAAAAATATTTTCATATTTGTCTGATTGCATAAACTCATTTACAACTATTTGACCTCTACCATTTTTTTCAACATCTAATTCAGATGTAATAAGTGAAGCTTCAATACCACCTGTGAAGATAATAAATGAATGATGTATTTTAGTTCCATTTGATAACTCTAGGTGATCTTCATTACATTTTAGTAGTTTTGTATTTGTAATAACATTGATTCCTAGTGATTTTAGTCTTTGGTGAGACATACTTATTAGTTGAGGTGTTAATCCTGGAAGAATGGTATCTGAACTACTAACAAGTGAAATTTTTAGGTTATCACAAGAAAAGTTTCCTCTTTTGAAGAACATTTTTGAGTTGTATGCCATTTCAGCTGCAATTTCAACCCCTGATAAACCAGCTCCAACAACAACTATATGTGTATCATCACACTGTTTTGCTTCAAATTGGATTTTTTTGAAAAGTTGGTTTTCAAAACTTTGCTTAAAAAACATTGCCCAATGAAGTTTTTTGATATCGTGAGCATTATTAAGTCCTGGAATTTGTGGAGGGAAAAATGTTCTAGTTCCTGCTGCCATAACTAAATAGTCATATTCAACGGTTTCTTGCTCTTCGGTATAGATTTTTTTTGCTTCTTTGTCTATTTTTCTAACTTTTAGATTTTTATACTCTAAATATGGATGGTTTAATCCCATACATAATGTAGTTAAGTCAATAGTAACATCTGCTATATTTGATTTATTTGCAATTAAATCGTAAACTTCGGGCTGTAAATTATGAAAAGTGTGTTTATCTATCAGTGTGATTTTAATATTTTTATTTTTAACTAACTCTTGTAATGCATAAATTCCTGCATATCCACCACCAATAATTACAACTTTTTCCATATAATTCAATCCTTTGTTTAAAAACAATTTTTTTGTCTGTAAATTTATAATTTCTTTACTAATTTAGCAACTTATAAGCTTTGATTATAAGAATCTTACTCAAAATTTATAGCTCTTCTATAGCAAGTTTAAATTTACAATGTTATTGTATAACACATTTTGATAATAAAACTAAAAGTTGAGTATGTTTTTTAATATAAATTAAATATGTTAATAAATGACACTTTATTGTCACTTTTAAAACTAAAAACAGAATATTTAAGTAAAATGATAATTAGAATAAAAATTATTAGGAAATAAAATGAAATATGTAGGAGCACATGTAAGTGCAAGTGGTGGAGTTTATAACGCACCAATTAATGCAAGTGCAATTGGAGCAAAAGCTTTTGCTTTATTTGTAAAAAATCAAAGACAATGGGCTGCAAAAGATTTTGATACAAAGACTTTGGATAAATGGTTTTTAGAAATGGAAAAATGTGGAATTCAAGCGAAACATATTTTACCACATGATTCATATTTGATAAATTTAGGTCATCCAGAATTAGATGCTAGAGAAAAATCATTGAATGGATTTATTCATGAAATAGAAAGGTGTGAGATATTAAAACTTGATAGATTAAATTTTCATCCAGGTAGTCATCTTAGAAAAATAAGTGAAGAAGAGTGTTTAGATAATATTGCTGTTTCAATGAATAAAGCAATTGATGCAACAAATAATATTAAACTAGTAATTGAAAACACTGCAGGTCAAGGAAGTAACCTTGGATACAAATTTGAACACTTAGCTTATATTATAGATAAAATCGAAGATAAAAGTAGAGTTGGTGTTTGTATTGATACTTGTCATATGTTCACAGCAGGGTATGATATAAGAACACGTGAAGCTTATGATAAAACATGGAATGAGTTTGATAAAATTGTAGGTAGACAATATCTTATGGGAATGCATATAAATGACTCAAAGCCAGAGCTTGGAAGTAGAGTTGATAGACACGATTCCCTTGGAGTTGGGAAAATAGGTTGGGATGCTTTTAAATTTATTATGAATGATGATAGAATGGATGATATTCCGCTTGTATTAGAGACTATAAATGAAGAGATTTGGGCAGAAGAAATTCAAGCTTTATATGACTTAGTAGAAAAATAGATTTTAAATGGAATGATTTGTGTATAGAATATAAAAACCTTTAAGGAAATTTATATGAAAAACAAAACAAAAATTCCATTTGACCCAAATAACTTTGATACATCAATAACAGTAAAAGAGTTAACAAATAAATTTAAGCATCTTTTGGATTTAGATTATAGTAATCTTAGTTTGGCAAAGGAAATTATTCCTTTAAATTATGAAATTATTTCAAAAGATTATGTTGATTTTACTTCAAGCAAAATTGAAGATTATTTTCACTTTGAGGTGGATGCTGTAATATAAAAGTAAAATTTATTTTCATATTACAGATTTCGAGTAGTTTATTGAATCTTCTAAATTATCAAAAGTTTTTAAATTTATATCATCAAATTCAAATTTTGCTTTAGTTAATTTTCTTACAATTCTTGCATTTAAACCAGAAAAAATAAGTTTCTTATTTTTACTTTTAAAATTATCCACTATTGATTTTAGAGCAACCATTGCTGTCATATCAATCATGGTTACATTTTGCATATTTAAAATTACCACAGTTGTATCTTCATTTGAATTTAATAGGGTTTTTAGAGCATTTTGTGCAGCTCCAAAAAACATTGGTCCATTTATATCATAAATAGAAATATTCCCAGGAATATCTGGATGAATTGTTAATTTTGTATTTACAAGTTCAATTGAATATAAATCAATAGTTCTTTTTATAAATAAAACTGAAGCTAATCCAATACCAATGGCAACTGCTATTTGCATATCAAACAAAACTGTTAAAGAAAAACAAGCAAGAAGAACATAAACATCATCTTTAGGTGCCACTTTAATTATATTTATAAAGTGTTTAACTTCAGACATATTCCAAGCAACCACAAAAAGTAAAGCTGAAAGTGAAGCCATTGGTAAATATGATAAATATGGAGATAAAAATATAATTGAAATTAAAATAAATAATGAGTGTACAATCGAAGATACTTTTGAAGTTCCACCTGATTTTATATTTACAACAGTTCGGGCAATGGCAGCAGTTGCAGGAATTCCTCCAAAAAAAGGAACAATCATATTTGTAATTCCTTGACCAATTAACTCTTTATTTGGATTAGTTTTATTTCCAGTCATACCATCACTAATTACAGCACATAATAAAGATTCTAAAGCTCCTAATATGGCAATGGCAATACTATGTGGAAGAAGTTTATATAATAAATTTAAATTAATATCATCAGCATTTAAATAACTCCATGGCAAAGTAAATTGTAAAGGAATAGGGGGAATTCCGTTTCCTTTTAACTCTCCTATTTCATAAGAAAAAGTTGATGCTATTGTTGAAATATCAAGAAAAGGAATATTTATATTTAAGAAAGTCACAATAATTGTTGAAAAACTAAGTGCAATAAGAGCAGATGGTATTTTACTTTTAGTTTTTTGCCATAAAATTAATAAAAAGAGTGTAAATAGACCTGTTAATAATTCTGCTGTATCAAAAGTATGAAATGAGTTAAATAGTATAATAATCTTGTCTATATAACTACCACTAAAATTTTCTATTGTAAGTCCAAAAAAATCTTTTATTTGAAAAGTTGCAATTACAAGAGCAATTCCAGAAGTAAATCCTACTGTTACTGGGTAAGGAATAAGCTCTATTAAAGTCCCTAATTTTAAAACTCCTATTATGATAAGAATAATTCCAGATAATAAACCACAAATAAGAAGCCCAGAAACTCCAAACTCTTGAACAATAGGAATTAAAATAACTACAAATGCAGCAGTTGGCCCTGAAATATTTATTTTACTACTTCCAAAAATAGCTGCAAAAAAACCTGCAACTATCGCCGTATAAAGTCCAAGTTGAGGTGGAACTCCTGTGGCAATTGCTAATGCCATAGACAAAGGAAGTGCTACAATTCCAACTGTTAAACCAGATAGAATATTGCTTTTCATTTACTTCTCTTTTTAGACTTTCTTGAAGGATCTACTCTATATTTTGAATTTTTAAGTCTTTTTATCATTGCTGATGAAATTTTGTACATTTCAATTATATTTTCACGTAAAGAGTTTTTTTTCTCACTATTTCGAGCATTTTCATAATGGCTTAATAATTTTAAATAATCAATGTCATTTAAAAATGGATATAAAGTTACAGATTTATTTTCTTCCAAAATCCATTCACTAAGAAGTGCTAATATGATTTGTTCTGGAATCCAAATATCACCTTCTTGAAGCTTAGTCTCTATTTGTTTTACTATAGAATTATAATAAAAAACTAAAGCTTCATCGTTTGGAAGAAGCTTATTGCTTTTTGTTTTCATTTGGCTATAAGACATAAATGCTTTTAATTCATAAGCATTTATTATTGTTTTACTAAGATGTGAGTTTAATGTTCTAATATTTTCTTCTATTTCTAAATTAAACTCATTATTCCCTAAGTCAATTTTATATGTTCCATTCTTTATGTTTTCTAGAAGTTCTTCAATTACAGTTTTTATATAGATTAATAACGCGTCAGTTTTAAAATCTCTCAAAAGTTTTAATTTTATTTGTGGGTTAAAGTTCATGTGAATCCTAAGTTTCAATGTAAAATTGATTTTAAATCAAACAAACTTAATATTGAATTAAGTTCAATTAATTATTTATAGTTCAATTTTGCTTTTAATCTTAATTAAATTATAATCACAAGAAAAATTTGGATGTAAATGAAGAATAAAATAAATGAAGAGTTAATAAAAGTAAAAAAAGATTTGTATTTAAAAGCAGCTTCTGATTATTTTGATCGATATGGTTATAAAAGTTTTAAAATATCACATTTAGCAAAAGAGTTGGAAATCTCAGTTGGAACAATCTATAATCTTTTTAATTCAAAAGAAAATTTATATTTAGAATATCTTATTTTAAAGCTTCAAAATTTTTTAGATACTTTAAAATCCAAAGAAACAAATAATCCAAAAGAAAATTTAGAATTATATTTATCTTGTAAATATGAGATATTTATTCAAATTGATAACAATACTACTGACCCATACTTTTTTCATAAGTTAGATATATCAAATCATCCCATAGTTGATGAAATATATGAATTTTTAATAAGACAGTTTAAACAACTTTATCCAAATAAAGAGATTAATTACAAGCATGTTTCAACGCTATTTAAAAAGTTATCAGATGGTTTTATCGAGAGTTATTTAATAGAAAAATATGATACAAAGAATATCATTAGTGATACAATAGAACTTTTTTTCTATGGGTTAGAAAAAAAGTAATATTGTTTTTTGTAGATTAAAGTTTATATACTTTAAAAGTAGTATCTTCTTTATTTTGTTTTACTATATTTTCCCAATATTCAACTTTTTTCTGATCTCTGGGTTGTCCAAATGAACCTTCTCTATTAATATTTATTAACATCTTTTGAGCTGTTAATACACCTTTTGAAGCTGCAAAATTTATTAATTCTACACCTTTTTCATTATCAATTTTAGTATTTATGCCTTGAAGGTAAAATCTTGCTAATTGATAAGCTGCATTTGGATCAATATGACTTGATTCTTTTAGTAATTCAAAAGATTTATCGATATCTTTATTTACTCCATCACCTTTATAATATAAAAATGCTAATGCTAAATTTGCATAAATATTATCATTGTTTTTTGACTGGTTTAAATATTTTATAGCATCTTTATACTCTTTTTTATCAGCGTAGTATGTTCCCATTCTAAGCTGAGCATAAGAATTCTTATCTAATATTTTTTTGTAACATGTAAGTTTTGAATCTAAACTTTCTATTTCTTGACAAACATTAGCCTCATTGAGACTAACTAATTCTTTATCCTCAGAACTGAAGAAAGAGGGCATAGAAAATGTTGGCATTTTCATAGAGCATGCTGTAAACATAAAAATTGTTACAGCTGGTAATAATATTTTTTTAATCATTTATTTTCCATATATTCTTTTTATAAAACTATCAGATTTATCTTGGTATAAATCATTCCAATATATACTTTTTTCTAAATTTGTTTCTACAATTTGTGAATTACTATAAATTTTTGATAGTTCAGATTGTGCGGGTTTTACGTTATTCTCAGCAGCATAAGTTAATAGCTTTATAGCTTTTTTATAATCTTCTTTTGCTAAGTAGTTATATGAAAGTTTATATGCTGCAATTGGATCAACATCTTTTACTTCTTCTAACAGTTTAATAACGGTTTCTTCATTTTTCTCAACACCAAGACCATTATTATATAGTTCTGCTAACAAAGAGTTAACATAAAAATTGCCCTTTTCTTTTGCAACTAAATATCTTTGAAGTGCTTCATTATAATTTTCATTAAGTTGAGCATTTAATCCTAGTCTTAATTGGGCAAAAGAGTTTTTGTATGAGATTAAATCATAACAATCCATTTCATATTTTTTATTTGTATTTTTACATTGATCGGCAATTGCTAGTTCATTAGGTAATACTTTTAAAGCTTCGCTATGGTCAACACAACCATTTAATAATATTATTGAAAAGCTTAATGCTGCAAATGAAGAAGTAACAAGTTTAAACATTGGAATCCTTTTTATTTACTCATGTAATTTTGTATATTCTATCAAGTTTTTTATTCATAAGTAGTTAAGACTTATTGCAGTATTATATTATTTTTAGTGGGAGTTTAAATGATTTTTATAGGACTATTTTTATTTATTGCCTTAATTGTAATTGCATTAAATCTACATAATCAATCTAATTTAAATGAAATAAAAGAATATCTACAAAAAAATAACTGTCAAGAAATTATATATTCAAAAGGCTCATACAAAGCCTTGTGTGATGATTCTATAGTAGAAATAGAAAATAGTTTTACTGTAAATATTAGTGAAAATTCAAAAAGTATAAATTATAAAGATATGAAAAATCTAAGAATAGATAATTTAAATATAGTGATAAACAATAACTTTAAAGTTGAATTTAAAGAAAAAGAAAATTTACATTCATTTTTCAAAAATTTAGAAAATAAATTAAATAAATAGGATTATAAATACAGAATGAAAGAAGTTATAAATTTTATAAAAGCACAAAATGTAGAATCAACTACATTCTATACACAATTAAAATGTTCTGTTGAAGAAGCAAAAATTTTACAATATATGTCTAAAGAGTATGTAAATGGTAGAGATACATTAGGAGTAATTGACGTATTAGGTGAGTTTTATGATTTAAAAACTTATAAACATTTAGAAAAACTTGATTTGATTAAATCACTTTTAGAGTTTGGTTGGATTGTCCAAGTATCATTTGATCAAGTAAAATTAAGTGAAGTATCAAAATTAGAACTTATTAACTCAAGTATTTCACTTTCAAGCGCATATTTAAAAATGCTTGAAAATGGAAGCAATGATTTTATTCTACCTGAGATTAAAAATTATTCTGATCACCTAGAATATTTACAAGATCAATTTTTTAGAATAGATTTAGCACAACAATTAAATGTAGTAAGAAAAAATTTTGATGTTAATAGTCCAAGTTCAAATAGATTAAAATCAAAATTGATTTTATTAGAAAATAGAATAAAAGAGAGAATTAAAGTTACCAATAACGCTATTATGCTTGTCGATTTTTTTAAAGACAATGATTTAAATGAACAAGAACAAACATTGTTTTTAGCATTATTAAAAGAAGAATACTCAGGTGGTGATGGAAGTTTAAGAGATATGAATTCTTTGATTGAATTAATTTCAAGTGATGATTATGAAAAAATTAAATATAGAAGTTTATTAGAAGAAAGCTCAACATTAGTTTCTAAATCTTTAATTGATTATGATGAGGTTTTAACTCCATTTGGTGGAATTAATAGAAATTTTTATATTCCAGATGAAGTTTTATATAAAATATCTCATCCAACGAAAAAAACTACAAATGTAGGAAAAATAAAACTCGATACAGTTATTAAAGAGCAAGAGATATTTGAATTAATTTCAACAAATAAAAGTTTAGATGATGTTGTTTTAAATGATAAAACAAAAGAGACTTTAGATGCATTACTAAAACAAGTTGATAAAAATGTAATTAATAGATTAAAGCAATGGGGAATTAAAGACAAAAAAAGAGGAATTGAAGCTAAAATAATTTTTTATGGAGTGGCAGGAACAGGAAAAACACTTACCGCACTTGCTCTTGCAAAATCACTTAAAAAAGAAGTTCTAAGTTTTGATTGTTCCAAAATTTTATCTATGTATATAGGTGAAAGTGAGAAAAATGTAAGAAGTATTTTTGATAAATATTATGAATTACGAACTCAAACAAAATCTGAGCCAGTTTTGTTACTAAATGAAGCAGATCAATTTTTAAGCGCACGAGCTTCTGGCGGAGTTAGTAGTAGTGATAAAATGCATAATCAAATGCAAAATATTTTTTTAGAACAAATTGAAAGATTTGATGGAATTTTAATAGCAACTACAAATTTACTTGAAAATCTTGATAAAGCTTTTTCAAGAAGATTTAATTATAAAATAGAATTTGTAAAACCAAATAAAGCTCAAAGATTAGATTTATGGAAAAAATTAATTCCAGCGTCTCTTCCTTTAGAAGAAAATTTTGATATGGATGAGTTAGCAAAATATGAATTAACCGGTGGACAAATAGAGTTGGTAATTAAAAATACAGCCTATAAAATAGCAGTTAGTGATGAACCAATTTTTAAAGTTGAAAACTTTAAAGAGCAAATTACAAAAGAGCAAAAAGGTCAATTTGACAGTGAAACTAAAGTAGGTTTTTTCTAAACCTACTTAATAAAAAATGATACTTAGATATATTATAAATAGCTTATCTTTAAAAAGTTTTTCTAATTATTAAATTTAATAATTTATTAAGAAACTATCAAAAATCCCTTTTAATTCAAATCTTTTTTCTAAAGATTTTATGTTTCTTTTTGTACCAATTTACTTTTTATCCTTAGAAAAACATTAAATTATAAGCTTATTTTTATTAGGTTACAATATTATTCTTAATTATTATATAAGTGGCTATTTATCACAAATTTAGTATTGTATTTGTAGATTAAAAACTTTTTAGCTTTAAAAGGATAGATTAAATGACACACATGGAATTTGCACATCCCTATTTTGGTGCATTTGTTATGTTTATTGTAACATTTGGTGCTTTTGGTGCAACCGTATGGCTAGCAAGATATGTAAGTAGAAAGATTGCAAGACTTGATACTGAAAAATTAAAAACGACACTTTATGAGTGCGGGCCTGAAGTTACAAAACAACCAAATACAATATCAACACAATTTTACTTAACAGCGTTATTGTTTATTTTATTTGATGTAGAGATTATATTTATGTTCCCATGGGCAATTAATTTCAAACTTCTTGGGTGGTTTGGTTTTATTGAAATGATTTTATTCTTTACTCTTTTAGCAATAGGCTTTTTATACGCATGGAAAAAAGGAGCACTTGAGTGGCACAGCATAAAATAAATTATTTACAAGATAATGCAACGGCAATAAAATTAACAACAATTGATAAATTAGTTAATTTTGGTCGTTCAAATTCATTATGGCCAATGACTTATGGATTAGCCTGTTGCGCCATCGAGATGATGGCAACCGGCGCATCTCGATACGATTTTGATAGGTTTGGAACAATTTTTAGAGCAAGTCCACGACAATCAGATGTTTTAATTATTGCTGGAACTTTAACAAAAAAACATGCTGAATTTATGAGAAGATTATATGATCAAATGCCAGATCCTAAATGGGTTATCTCTATGGGTTCATGTGCAAATACGGGTGGAATGTTTAATACTTATGCAACTGTTCAAGGTGCAGATAGAATTATCCCAGTTGATATTTATCTTCCAGGCTGTGCACCAAGACCTGAAACTCTTCAATATGCACTTATGACACTACAGCAAAAAATCAGAAAAGAATCTATTTTTAGAGCTATTAAGAAAAAGAGGTTAGTGTAATGAGAAAATATATCCCAAAAGATAATGTTCAAAGACAAGCATATTTCTCTGATAGATTTTTTGTATCACCACCTGTTCCTAGATTTCCTATAGATTCAGATGAAATCTTTGCAAAAGATTTTGAAGAAATTAATTATAGTATTAATGTTCAAGAAGCTTATATTGAGCATACTCATTTAGTAATAATTATTGATAAAAGTTTTTTAATTTCATGTGTGAAGCTTTTAAAAGAAAAATTAGAGTATGACATGTTAATGGAATTATCAGCAATTGATTATTTAGCTTTAAGAGATGGTTATGAAATTTTTTATGAATTTTTATCATTATCAAAACACAAAAGGTTAAGAGTTAAGTGTTTCTTGCGAAAAGATGAAGAAATTCCTTCTTTAACATCTTTTTTCTCATCAGCAAATTGGAGTGAAAGAGAAATGTATGATATGTTAGGTGTAAAAGTATCAAATCACTTTAACTTAAAAAGATTGATAATGCCAGATGATTGGTATGATCATCCACTGAAAAAAACATATCCACTTCAAGGTGATGAAGCAGCTTCATGGTACGAAGTTGATAAAATTTTTGGAAAAGAAGCTCGTGATATAATTGGTCCTGAACAAAGAGATCCTGCTGCAATTGATAGATACGATACTACAAGATTTGCAAGACTTGGACATGAAGTTCCATTTGATACTGATATTTCACAATTTGAACCAGAAACTAGCATTTCTTATCAAGAAGAAAATGCTTCAAAAATAATGAAAAAATTAAAACCTGAAGAATCAGTTGTTTTAAAAAGAAGAAGGTAGAAATATGCAACAACCAAATAGACTAAAACCTTTTTTTGAAAATATTCACTTTGAGCGTGATGACAATACGATGATGGTGAACTTCGGTCCACAACATCCATCTGCTCACGGTCAGTTAAGACTAATCTTAGAACTTCAAGGTGAAGAAGTTGTAAAATCAAGACCAATGATTGGATACCTTCACAGAGGTATGGAAAAAATGGCTGAAAATATGATTTATAACGAGTTCTTACCAACAACAGATAGAATGGATTATATTGCTGCTACTTCAAATAACTATGGTTATGCCTTAGCAATTGAAAAACTTCTAGGAATTGAAGCTCCAAGACGAGCTGAAGTTATTAGAACTATGCTTTTAGAATTAAATAGAATTACTTCACACCTTTTCTGGCTTGCTACTCACGCACTTGATGTTGGTGCAATGTCTATGTTTCTTTATTGCTTTAGAGAAAGAGAATATGCAATGGACTTAATAGAAGACTATTGTGGAGCTAGACTTACTCATAGTGCAGTTAGAATTGGTGGAGTTCCACTTGATTTACCATCAAACTGGATTGATGACTGTATGAGTTTCTTAGATGTATTAGAGCAAGAATTAAAAACATATGAAGGACTTTTAACAGAAAATAGAATCTGGAAAATGAGACTTGAAAATGTTGGTGTAATTACACCACAAATGGCAAAAGATTGGGGATGCTCGGGAATTGTATTAAGAGGATCTGGAATCAAATGGGATTTAAGAAAAGAGATGCCTTATGGTCTCTATTCTGAACTTGATTTTGATGTTCCAATTTCATATACAAATGACTCTTATGGAAGATATAAAATCTGTATCCAAGAGATGAAAGAGTCTTCAAAAATATTAAAACAATTAGTTCCTATGTATAAAGAGTCTGAGTCTCAATTAATGGCACATGCTCCAAACTATATTTCAGCTCCTAAAGAGCAAATAATGACTCAAAACTACTCTTTAATGCAACATTTTGTTTTAGTTACTCAAGGTATGAGACCACCTGTTGGAGAAGTATATGTTGCAACTGAATCACCAAAAGGTGAGTTAGGATATTTTGTTGTAAGCGATGGAAGTCCATATGCTTATAGAATGAAAATTAGAACTCCTAGTTTCCAACATACTGCTATTTTAGAAGAGTTATTAGTAGGATTACAATTAGCCGATGTTGTTACTGTAATTGGTAACTTAAACATTGTATTTGGTGAGATTGATAGATGAGAAGCGTGAAAAAAATAAACTGCTTTAATTTTTTAACTTCGGAACCGAAATGGTCGGGACGAAGTGTAGCCATGAAGGATGGGAAGTTATGAAAAGATTTGATTTAAGACATTTAAAAAACGACTTCTATGACAGAATGTTAGAGCTCCTCGACAAACAAATTGCAGCAGAAGAAGTAGCAATTATTATTTTTGAAATTGGAGATTTTGATAATATTCAAAAATCTGCCGATGTTATTTATGAAGCTGGTTATACACTTATGAATTCAATAAAATTTACTGAAGTAGATTGGACTTTAGTTGTTAAAAAAGTAAAACCAGAACCAAAAGTTGTGGAAGAATCAGCTGAGGTAAAAGGTGATGAATAAAAAAGAACTTATTGCAAAAAGCGATTTTATAATATCTATTGGTTCAATGTTAGCTGATAATAAAGAAGATATTAGAAATAGTATTATTGAATCAATTGCTAAAACCAATGCAAAATTCACATATATGCATCCAATTGATAATATTGATTTAAAACTTTATTACACACAATTTATAAAATATGAAGTTGGAAGTGAAGAGGGTATTTGTACTTTATTGTTGGATACTTTTGTAAAAGAGTGTGATGGGAAAACAAAAAAATTTATTAATGAATTAGATTTAGGTTATATAAGTGCAGAAAGCTCTGCTGGTGAAGAAGAGTTTGAAGAAGCATATGAAAACTATAAAGAAGCAAAAAACAAACTATTGATTATCGGTGATGATTTAATTGAGCATGAAAGAATAGAAAATATTATCAAATTATTAGCTCTTATTAAAAAATACACAAACTTTGAATTAATTGTTCTAAATGAAGATTTAGAAAATAAAATAAATTCATGTACAAATTTTGATTTAGAAGAAATTGAAGAACTAAAATCTTTTAATGGAACTTTAGTTTATAAGCTAATTGATAAAAATCAATCTGATGAATTAATTGCTAGTAAAACATTTGCAAATATTGCAAAAGTGGCAAATGATGATGAAATTTATATAAATTCTAAAGATGAAAAAATTAAAAGAACTTTAAAAGTTGATGAAACACTAAATGGAACAATTGCCATTTTAAAAGTTAAAAATTCTGATGATATTTTTAATGGGTATAGATATAAACAAGTAAAGATTGAAAAGGTTGAAGCATAATGAGTGATATGATTACACTAACAATTGATGGTAAAACTGTTGAAGCAAAAGAGGGTGAGTCAATACTAAACGTAGCACGTGCAAATGATGTATTTGTGCCTGCTGTTTGTTATTTGACAAGATGTTCACCAACACTTGCATGTAGATTATGTTTAGTTGAAGCTGATGGAAAACAAGTATATGGTTGTAATACAAAAGTTAAACCAGATATGCAAATCTCAACAGTTACAGAAAATATTCAAAAAGAGAGACGTGCAATTATGGAAGTTTACGATGTAAACCATCCATTACAGTGTGGTGTTTGTGACCAAAGTGGTGAATGTGAACTACAAAATTACTCTTTATATATGAAAGTTGACTCTCAAAGCTACTCTATAAAAGATATTCACAGACCTACACAACATTGGGGAGTTATGAATTATGACCCAGCCCTTTGTATTGTATGTGAAAGATGTGTAACGGTATGTCAAGATATGGTTGGATCAAATGCATTAAGTACTGTAAAAAGACCAAGCGATGCTATTGAGAAAACATTCAAAGATGAAATGCCAAAAGATGCATACGCAATGTGGAACAAACTAAATAAATCACTTATTGGTTATGATGCAGACGCCTGTACAAATTGTGGTGAATGTATTGCTGCATGTCCTGTTGGAGCACTTGTTTCTCATGACTTTCAATATACATCAAATGCTTGGGAACTTAAAAAAATACCAGCAGCTAATCCTCACTCAAGTGATTGTGCTTTTATGTATTATGAAATTAAACATGAATCAATTGATAAACATGCTACTAAAAAAATCTATAGGGTAACAAATGAACCTCACTATTCAACTGTAAATGGTTCAGGAAGATTCGCTTATGATTTTGAAAATAAAGTTGAAGCTAAAGATGTTAATGCATTTAAAGCAGCTGTTGAAGCATTCAAAAAAGCTAAAAATATTAAATTTAATTCATTTATTACAAATGAAGAGGCCTTAATTTTACAAAAATTAGCTGATTTCACAGGTGCTAAACTTGTAAATGAAGATGCAAAAAGATATCAGGATTTTTTAAATAACTATAGTAAAATCTCAGGTAAATCTCTATACTCATCAAAATTATCAGAAGTTCATAACTCAAACTTTGTAATTTCTGTGGGATCTTATTTAAAATCAGATTTACCAAATGCTAGATATGCATTTAATAACTCAGTTATTATGAATAAGGGTGCTGGTTTATATTTTCATCCAGTATCTGATCCTGTTATGGAAAAAATTGGTAAAAAAGGTAAAACAACTGAATTTATCTACCATGATGCTATGGTTGAAGAATCAATTTTATACTTTATTTTATATAAGTTTGGAAAAAATTTACCCCAAGAGACTCAAAGTTATATTGATTCACTAAAAGAAACTAGAACAAAAACTGTAACTGAAGTAGTAAAAGAAAATATTGTAGAAATCGTAGTTGATGAAGCAACAGGTGAAGAAAAAGAGGTTAAGAAAGTTGTTTCTAAAAATGTTTCAACTGATGTATCTTATGAATATATATCTTTATTAGCTGATTTTGGAAAAGATGAAAGTTTCTTAGCTTTATTAGATGAGATGCTTGCTAAAAAAGATACATTCTCTTTAATGGTAGGAGAGGATTTAATAACTCATCCAAATTGTGAAAACTTAGCAAAACTTTGTGGATTAATAGATAGATGTACGGATTTTAATGTTGTAATTATTCCTACTCAAACAAATACTTTAGGTGTATCTCAAATTTGTACACTATCAAATGAAGTAGATGGATTTAGTGTTGGTTATAACGTAAAAGCAGATTTTGAATTATCAGCTTTAGGTGATGGAAATTTAGATATTCCAGCTCTTAATCAACAAGAAGGAACTTTTACAAATATTGATAAAAAAGTTATTCCTACAAATGCCGCACTTGCTTTTAAAGGTTATACATTAAATGAAGTTGCAAATGAAGTTTTAAATGATGATATTGAATATACAATAGAATATACACCAAAACTTCCTGTTAATAAAGGTTATAAAGCAATAGCATTTGATGATTTACCGAACAAATTTGGAAATGACCAAGTTGAGTATAGAGGTTATGATCTAATAGAAACAACAACATCTATTCAAAATGATGTAAAAGAGATTAATATTGAAAAAATTACTTTAGCTGATGATGAAATTGTTATTTATAAAGCTAATCCAATTAATCAATTTAATGAATTCACAGCAATTGCACATGAATTTGCTGAAAAATTACAAGATGGAATTTTCTTCTCAAAAGCAGCTTTTGAAAAACTTGAATTACAAAATGGTGATAAGGTAAAAGTAAACGCTAATAATCAAGAGTTAGAATTAAATGCTTATGTTGATGTTCAAATAGCAGGAGATATTGCTTATGTTTCAACATTTATGAAAAACTCTTTATCAAATAGCTTATTTAATATTTATAGATTTAATAAAGCAAAAGTAGCAAAGGTATAGTATGGAAACAAGTATTATAATAGAAACTATTGTTAAAGTTGTAATTGTTTTAGCAGTGTTTTCAGCACTTGCTGGATTTACAACTTATATTGAAAGAAAAATCCTAGCATTTATGCAAAGAAGATTGGGACCTACAAATGTAGGGCCTTATGGATTGTTACAAATAGCAGCTGATGGTATTAAGCTATTTACAAAAGAGGATTTTATTCCTGCAAATGCAAATAAACCAATTTTTATGGTAGCTCCACTAATTACAGCTGCAACTGCATTTATAGCTATGAGTGCTGTTCCATTTTTTCCAGAATTTGAGATGTTTGGATATACGGTTCGTCCAATTATTTCGGATGTAAATGTTGGTGTTTTATTTGTTATGTCTGTTGGTGCGGTTGGACTTTATGGACCATTACTTGGGGGGATGAGTTCTGCAAATAAATGGGCACTTCTTGGGGGTGCAAGAACTGCAATTCAACTTTTATCATATGAAGTTGTTTCAGGTCTTTCACTTTTAGCTCCACTTATGATGGTTGGATCTTTATCTTTAATTGATATTAATAACTACCAAGCGGGAGGATTTAGTGATTGGATTGTTTGGTCTCAACCATTGGCATTTTTATTATTTACAATAGCTGGATTTGCTGAAACTAATAGAACTCCTTTTGACCTTTTAGAGCATGAAGCGGAATTAGTTGCTGGTTATGCAACTGAGTATTCAGGTATGAGATGGGGAATGTTCTTTATTGGAGAATATGCGAACCTTTTTACAATTTCATTTTTAATTGCACTTATATTCTTAGGTGGATTTAATCCTTTATGGTTTATTCCAGGTGGATTTGCAATTGTATTAAAAGTTATGTTTTTGATTTTTGTTTTCTTATGGACAAGAGCTTCTTGGCCGCATATTAGACCAGATCAATTAATGTGGTTATGTTGGAAAATTTTAATGCCACTTGCAGTGCTAAATGTTTTAGTTACTGGTTTTGTGATGATGTTTTAGGAGGTAATTATGGAACTAAATCAATTTAAAAATAGAAATATAAGTGAAGATTATATTACGGTTCAAGAGGATAATTACCCAAAAACTTCTTGGGAAACATTTAAACAAGTAGCCACTAGATCTGTAAAAGGTGAACTTTTTGTTGGACTTAAAATCACTTTTGGAATAATGTATAGAGCCTTATTTAAAGGTGAAATGGCAACAGTTCAATACCCAAAAGAAAAACTTCCTATTGGTCCACGATATAGAGCTGTACATAAACTTCTTAGACTTTTAGAATCAGGAGAAGAAAGATGTATTGGTTGTGGACTTTGTGAAAAAATCTGTATTGCAAACTGTATACGAATGGAAACTAGAATTGATGAAAATTCTAGAAAAGAAGTTATGGAATATACAATCAATATGGGAAGATGTATTTTCTGTGGATACTGTGCTGAAGTTTGTCCTGAGCTCGCTATCGTTCATGGTGGAAGATATGAGAACTCAAGTGAGCAAAGAGCGCATTTTTCTTTAAAAGAAGATATTTTAACAAGTGCAAACGGACTTGGTGCTCAGTTAGAATTTGATGGATATGGTTCAGTATCACCAGATGCTGACAAAAAAATCAAAAAAACACCATTATCATACTAAGGAGATTGAATGTTTGAATTAGTAGCTTTTATTATATTTTCTGTTTTAACTATTAGTATGTTTAGTATTTCTGTTTTAACAAATAATGCATTATATGCATTAAGTTCACTAGCGGCTGGAATGATTTTCATCTCAGCATTTTTCTTTTTATTAGGAGCTGATTTCCTAGGAGCTGTGCAAATTGTAGTTTATACAGGTGCTGTTATGTCTTTATATGCATTTGGAATGATGTTTTTTGATTCTCTTGCTGAAGTGAAAGAAAAAATTAGAAATCCAAGATTAGTATTTTTATTATCTGGAATGGTAGCTTTAATTGTTGTTATTGTTTTAGTAGCTCCAATTATTGGAGAAGGTGTTGAAGCCAATTATCCAGTAAATGCAGCTTATGGAAATTCTGTTGATGTTGGATTGGTTTTATTTACGAAATATTTAGTTCCTTTTGAAGTTGCAGCAATTATGCTTTTAGTTGCAATGATTGGTGGAATTGTATTAGCAGGTAAAAAGATGAATGAATCATATTCAGAAATGAAAGAAGATGAAATCGATGAGAAAATTAAGCTTGATGCTTCTAAAAAGGATGATAAATGACACTTAATGCTTATTTAATATTATCTACGATTCTATTTTGTATAGGATTAATAGGTGTTTTAAGAAGAAAAAATGTTTTAATGCTTTTTTTCTCAACAGAAATTATGCTTAATGCTGTAAATGTTGGACTTGCTGCAATTTCAAAATTTCATGGAGATTTATCAGGTCAAATTTTTGCATTCTTTATTATTGCCGTTGCTGCAAGTGAGGTTGCTATTGGACTTGGATTATTAATTCTTTGGTATAAAAGAACAGGCTCTATTAATTTAGATGATATAGCTGGGATGAAAGGGTAATAATGGAAAAATTTATATATATAGCACTTTTTGCACCACTTGTTGGTTCACTAATTGCAGCTTTATTTTCAACTCAGCCAAAAACAGCATTTACAGGATGGTTTACATCTTTTATGTTGGCTGTTTCAATGTATGCATCTTTAAATCTTTTACATTTTATTTATACAACAGATACTATTTTACAAATAACCTTATTTGATTGGATTGTAATTGGAAGTTTAAATATTCCTTTTGGATTTGTAGTTGATCATGTAAGTGTTGTAATGATGACAGTGGTAACTGTAGTTTCTACAATGGTACATATCCATTCTATTGGATATATGGAACATGACAAAGGTTTTAATAGATACTTCTCTTACCTTTCTGCATTCGTGTTTTCAATGCTTGTTTTAGTAATGAGTGATAACTTTGCTGTTTTATTTATAGGATGGGAAGGAGTTGGAGTTTGTTCATGGTTATTAATTGGTTTTTGGTATCACAAAGAATCAGCAACATGGGCTGCAAACGAAGCTTTTATCATGAATAGAGTTGGAGATTTAGGTTTACTTCTTGGAATGTTTTTAATTTACTGGAATATTGGAAGTTTACAATATGATATTGTATTTGCTCAAATTTCAACATTAGAAAATTCTACTCTTGTTTGGATAGCAGGTCTATTATTTCTTGGAGCTATGGGTAAATCGGCTCAATTTCCTCTTCATACATGGCTTGCTGATGCAATGGAAGGACCAACACCTGTTTCTGCATTAATTCACGCTGCAACGATGGTAACAGCTGGAGTTTATTTAGTAATTAGATCAAATGAACTTTATACTTTAGTTCCTGAGGTTGGATATGCAATAGCTGCTCTTGGAGCATTTGTTGCAATATTTGCGGCTTCAATGGCACTTGTAAATAATGATATGAAAAGAATTATTGCTTACTCAACATTATCTCAATTAGGGTATATGTTTGTAGCTGCTGGTCTTGGAGCATATTGGGTTGCATTATTTCACCTTGCAACTCACGCGTTTTTCAAATCAGTATTATTCTTAGGTGCTGGAAATGTAATGCATGCTATGGATGATGAATTAGATATTAGAAAAATGGGTGGTTTACATAAAAAAATGAAAGCAACTTCTATTATTATGACAGTTGCATCATTAGCACTTGCAGGTATTTTTCCACTTGCAGGATTCTTTTCAAAAGATAAAATTCTTGAAGCTGCATTTAATGCAGATGCAATTGTATTATGGGGAGTATTATGGGTAACAGCTGGTTTAACAGCATTTTATTCATTTAGACTTGTTATGAAAATATTCTTTGGTGAACAAAATTATTCAAATGAAGAATTTCATCCACATGAAGCTAAAAACTTTGTAATAGCTGCAATGATTCCACTTGCAGTACTAGCTGTAATTACTGGATGGTTTGAACACTCATTTGTAGAATTTGTAACAAAAATCCTTCCAACATGGGAAGCATCAAATCTTAATCATTCAACTACATGGATCTTAATTCTTATCACAAGTGCAGTTGCTATCTTTGGAATAGCTGTTGCTGTTTACAAGTATAAAAATGGCGGATTTAGTAAAAACTGGGAAAATACTGTAATTTATAAGTTATTAAGTAATCAATATTATATTCCAAAGATTTATGAAAATCTTATTTCAAAACCATATTATGCAATATCAGTATGGGTATGGAAAGTAATAGAAATCAAAATAATTGATGCATCAATTGATGGACTTGCACACTTTATTAATAAATTAGGTGTAGTAATAAGACCAATTCAATCTGGTAATTTATCATCATCACTGAGACTAATGGCATTTGGACTAATTTTAGGATTAGTATTTGCTTTAGTTTTATCAGTACTTTAAGGGGTTATGTAAATGGAAAATATTTTATCAATGTTGATATTTTTCCCAGCAGCTGCAGCTACTGTTGGATTTCTAATAGAAAAAAATTCTATGAGACAGTTTGGTGTAGTTGTTACTGTTGTTGAGTTTGTGTTATCTCTTTTATTATGGTATTACTTTGACACAAATGCTACTGGTATGCAATTTGTTCAAATGTTACCACTTATAGATGCTTATGGAATTCATTATTTAGTTGGTGTTGATGGTGTTTCTTTATTTTTAATAATAATGATTACATTTATGACAATGATTGCATTAATTGGTCTAACTGAAACAAAAGATGTAAAAAATTTAATCATTACAATGCTTTATTTAGAAATGACAATGGTTGGAGTTTTTGCTTCTTTAGATGTAATAATGTTCTATATATTCTGGGAATTAACACTTATCCCTATGTTTTATATTATTGGATTTTGGGGTGCAGAAAAAAGATTTTATGCGGCAATTAAATTCTTCTTATATACATTCACAGGGTCATTAATCATGCTTATTGGTATGTTATATTTTGGATATGTATATCATGAAACTACAGGAGTTTGGAGTTTTAGTGTTCTTGACTGGTATAATGTAGTACTTCCTTTTGATTTGCAACTTTGGTTGTTTATAGCCTTTTTCTTTGGTTTTGCTGTAAAAGTACCAATGTTTCCATTTCATACATGGTTACCTTTGGCCCATTCACAAGCACCAACAATTGGATCTATTATCCTTGCAGCTGTTTTACTAAAAATGGAGACTTATGGATTTATTAGATTCTCTCTTCCATTATTCCCAGATGCAAGTACTTATTTTGTAGGTTTCATGGCTACACTTGGACTTATTGCAATTATATATACAGCAATGGTAGCTTATGCACAAGAAGATATGAAACAGATGATTGCATATTCATCTATTTCACATATGGGTGTTATTACTCTTGGTGTTTTTGCTTTAAATGTTGAGGGTATTTCAGGAGCTGTTTATTTAATGATTGGACATGGAGTTGTTTCAGGAGCACTGTTTATGAGTGTAGGAGTTCTTTATGATCGAAGAAAAACCAAGATGATAAAAGAGTTTGGCGGATTAGCTCAAAATATGCCAATGTTTGCACTTGTTTATGCTGTTGTATTAATGGCTTCTGTTGGACTTCCACTTACTATTGGGTTTATTGGAGAATTTTTATCTTTATTAGGATTCTTTAAGTATTCACCTATTTTAACATTTATCGCTTCATTAACAATAGTTTTAAGTGTTGTTTATATGCTAGCAATGTATAAAAGAACTTTCTTTGGAAAATTGGTAAAACAAGAAAATAAAGATATGAAAGATATTCATGGAAGAGAACTTTTTGCTTTAGGTTCATTGGTGTTTTTAATTATTGCTTTAGGTATTTATCCAAAAGTAATATTAGACCCATTAAATACATCTGTTACACATCTTACAAAAGTAATGGAAATAAAAGCAGTAAATGAAGATACCAAAGAAAAATTAAGAGCTCTAAACTCTATTGGGGAGGTTAAATAATGCTAGAACCTATTAATATTAGTTTAGATACTCTAAACTTAGGAACATTAGCACCTATGGTTATTGCCATTATTGGTGCTTTAAGTATATTATTAACAGATTTATTTAATAAAGATAAGCATAAATCTTTATATGTAATTTTAGTTGTGTTATTTTTAATCTTTGATTTATTTACACTTTTAGCTTTTTCAGGAGAAGAAAGAGGTGTATTTGATTTAATGCTACTTGATGGTATTGCTATATTATCTCAATGTATTATTATTGGTGGTTCAATTTTATTCATCCTTTTAGGATTATCAAAATTAAGATTCCAAGATTTTAGATATGCTGAATATTTTGCCTTGTATTTATTTGCAGTTGCTGGTTTTCAGTTTATGGTAAGTTCTGATTCTTTAATCCTAATATTTGTTGGATTAGAAACAGCTTCTCTTGCCCTTTATACAATGATTGCAATGCATAATAGAATGGTTTCAATAGAAGCTGCAATTAAATATTTTACAATGGGAGCATTAGCTGCTGGGTTCTTTGTATTTGGTTCTATGATATTTTATGGTATTACAGGTTCTCTTGAGCTTGCACAAATTGCACAGGTATTAACTCAAGAAGGTTTCTTATCTCATGAAAACTATGCAAATTATGTTTTAGTATTAGTAGGATTTGTATTTATGTTTGCTGCTATTGGATTTAAATTATCTTTATTCCCATATCATGTTTGGGTTCCTGATGTTTATCAAGGTTCAACATCAGCAATGGCAGGATTTTTATCTGTGGTTCCAAAAATGGCAGGATTTGTAGTTGCTTTAAGATTTTTTGAAATATTTATACATGCTAATGATCCTATAATTCAAACCATGCTTTATGTAACAGTTATTTTAACAATAACAGTTCCAAACTTAATTGCTCTTCAACAAAGAGATATAAAAAGAATGCTTGCTTATTCTTCAATATCAAATGCAGGTATGGCAATGGCCGCAATTATTATAGGAACACAACAAGCAACAACTGCATTATTTTTATATTGGATTTTATTTACAATAACTAACTTTGGTGCATTTGGTATGCTTTGGATGAATAGAGGAAAAGAGTTTGATGATTATAGATCTCCATATGATTTCAAAAAATTCTCAGGACTTGCAAAAATTTCACCATTTACAGCATCTATTTTAGCGATGTTCTTATTTGCACTAACAGGACTTCCTCCTTTTGCCTTGTTTTGGGGTAAAATGTATTTAGTTGCAAGTGCTGTAAATGCTGGACAAATTGCATTGGCAATTATTATTGTTTTAAATTCAGCAATTGCTGCATATTATTATTTAAGACCAGTTTCATATATGTTCTTAAGAGATCCAGAAGAAGGATCTAAAACTAAGTTTATGGAAAATGCTTCATTGCCAATGAAATCAGCAGTTGGTTTTGCAGTATTCTTAACACTTATCTCAATATTTTTAATAGATCCTTTATTAAATATTATCACTTTCTACGTATCTAGCGCAGGATTTTAGTAAGATATATTCTAATCATTTGTAAAAATGATTAGAATTATTGTAAACTTACCTTATGAAAAAAATAATAATTCTTTTTTTACTAATTATTAACCTTGCTTATAGCAATTCTTTGGGCTTAACTAAAACAGATATAATAATTCTTAAAAAAATAAAATCATTAACAAATGATACTTTTATGAAATATACATTAATGGCAATTGCCGTAAAAGAATCATCAGTTGGAAAAAACTTAATAAACAATGTAAGTAAAGATTATGGACTATTTCAAGCAAATATTAAAAGTGTAATTAGAAGACAAAAAGTTCAGGATAATATTTATAATAGAAATTATTTTGCAAAAAAACTTGTATATGATGCAGGTTTTTCTACAGCGAATGCAATAGTTGAAATAGATTATTGGAGAAAAATTCACAATGACAATTGGATAAAAATTTGGGCAAGTTATAATACTGGATGGAAATATAAAAGTAACACAGGACTTGATTATGCATCTTCAGTATTTGATATTGTAAAAAAATTAAAATATGAATATAATCTATAAAATCTAAAAACTCTATAACCCAGAAATAAACCATAACTTGTTACAATCCATTAAGAAAAATAAAGGAAAGAAATTGAAAAATATTAGTGTTGCACATTCACCTGATGCTGATGATATATTTATGTACTATGCAATCAAATTTGGTTGGGTAACTCCAAAAGATGCAATATTCTCAAATATTGCAGCAGATATAGAAACATTAAATCAAGCTACATTAAAAGGTGAGTATGATATTTGTGCAATTTCATTTGCTTTATATCCATTTATTAAAGATGACTATGCCCTATTAAAAACAGCAGTTTCTTTTGGTGAGGGATATGGTCCTAAACTTATAAAAAAAATTGGAACAAAATTAAAAAGAAATTTTAAAGTAGCACTTAGTGGCGAGTTTACAACTAATGCACTTTTATTTAAAATTGCATACCCAAATGCAAGAATTACTTATATGAATTTTTTAGATATTGAAAAAGCTGTTTTAGATGGAACTGTTGATGCAGGTGTTTTAATACATGAGTCAATTTTAACTTATAATCAAGAGTTAGAAGTAGAGCGAGAAATGTGGGATATTTGGGTTGAATTAAGTGGTGGAGGATTACCATTGCCACTTGGAGGAATGTGTTTAAGAAGATCTATTCCACTTCATAGCGCAATTGACTATGAAAATACATTAATTAAAGCGGTTGATGTTGCAAATAAAAATAGAAAAGTATTAGCACCCATGTTACTTGAAAAAGGACTTATTAGAGTAGATGCTGCTACTTTAGATAAATATCTGGACTTATATGCAAATGATAATTCAGTTCTTATGAGTGATTTACAGTATGAAGCTTTAGATAAACTATATGAACTAGGTTATAAAAATGGTTTTTATGAAAATTTAATTCATTCAAAAGATTTTTTAATTCCAACAGAGTATGAAGAATTAAGAGCTAAATAGTATATGCAAAACAGTATAAAAACAATAGATTTCAAAAAATACTCTTCAATAAAAATAGGTCCAGTTTTAGATGTGCTTGTGATAAATAAAATAGATGATTATAGCGACTATCAAATTATAGGTCGAGCAAATAATTTATTAATTTCTCCAAAAACAAATAAAAAGTTTGCAATTTTGGGTGAAGAGTTTGATTATATTAAGCAAGAAGAAAATTTACTTTATGTAGGATGTGCAACAACATCTGGTAAACTTTTAACATATACTAGAAATAATAATATAGCAAATTTAGAATTTTTAGCAAAACTTCCTGGTAATTTAGGTGGTTTAGTAAAGATGAACGCCGGTTTAAAATCATGGGAGATGTTTAATTATATTCATAGTATAAAAACTAAAGATGGATATATTAAAAAAGAAAATATAAATTATTCTTATAGAGAAACAAAAATAAATGATATAGTTTATGAAGTTGTTTTTAATATAGAACAAGGTTTTTCTAAAGAAAAATTAAAAGAGTTTAATAAAATGAGAGATAACCAACCACATGTTCCAAGTGCTGGTTCTTGTTTTAAAAATCCAAAAGGTGACTTCGCAGGTCGATTAATTCAAGAAATTGGATTAAAAGGTGTAAAAAAAGGTGATATGAGTTTTTCAGAACAACACGCTAATTTCTTAGTAAATTATGGTGATGGAACTTTTGAAGATGCAGTATATTTAATAGAAGAAGTGAAAAATAAAGTTAAAGAGCAATTTAATATAGACATAGAAGAAGAGATAATAATTTATAAGTAAAATTAATTAATTTATGTTAGAATGCAAACTTTAAAATAATGTAAGGTTTTTTAGTGAAGAATTTAGTAATAGTGGAGTCCCCAGCAAAAGCGAAGACAATCTCAAAATTTTTAGGCAGTGATTATGTAGTAATGGCCTCAATGGGTCACGTAAGAGATTTACCAAAATCTCAATTAGGATTTGACCCAGAAGATAATTTTAAACCAAAATATTTAGTATCAACAGATAAGAAAAAAGTAATAAGTGATTTAAAAAAACATATCACAAAAGATACTACAATCTACCTAGCGGCCGATGAGGATAGGGAGGGAGAAGCCATTGCATGGCATCTTATTCCTGCACTTAAAATTGAGAAAAACCCTATTAAAAGAATTGTATTTCACGAAATTACAAAAGATGCGATCTTAAAAGCATTAGCAAATCCTAGAGATGTAGACCAACATTTAGTTGATGCACAACAAGCAAGAAGAATACTTGATCGTGCTGTTGGATATGAATTATCTCCACTTCTATGGAGAAAAGTTAGATATGGACTTAGTGCAGGACGGGTTCAAAGTGTTGCTGTACGAATAATAGTAGATAGAGAAAATGAAATTAGAGAGTTTATCCCAGAAGAATACTGGAGAATAAAAGCTGATTTTATAAATCCTGAATTAAAAGCAGAACTTGCAAAAATAAATGGAAAAACTTCAAAAGTTACAAATGAAGCACAAGCATTAAAAATTGAGGATTCTTTAAATCAAGGTATTTATCAATTATATGATATTGAAGAAAAAGAGAGTACTAGAAATCCTGCTGCTCCTTTTACAACTTCAACACTTCAACAAGAAGCAAGTAGAAAACTTGGACTTTCAGTTAAGCAAACAATGATAGTAGCTCAACAATTGTATGAGGGAAATGTAGGAAATATACCAAATCATACAGGTGGTTTGATCACATATATGAGAACAGATTCATTAAATCTTTCTAATGTTGCAACTAGTGCTGCAAAATCAGTAATTGAAGAAGAGTATGGGAAAGAGTATTCTTTAAATAAACCACGTATTTATAAATCAAAAGCAAAGGGTGCACAAGAGGCTCACGAAGCAATAAGACCTGTAAATTTAGCTTTAAAACCAAGTGAAATTAAACCTTATGTTGAAAATATTCAATATAAACTTTATAGTCTTATTTGGAAAAGAACACTTGCAACTCAAATGGCAGTTGCAAAAATTGCTAACACAACATATAAAATAGAAGCTGGAAAGAATAAAGAATATGAATTTCAGGTAAAAGGTCAAAGAATTATTTTTCCTGGATTTATGAGAGCGTACACTGAAGGTAGTGATAATCCAGAAGCTGCACTTGATAGTACAGAAAAAATTCTACCAAATATAAAAGTAGGAACAATTCTAGAGTTAGAAAACTTAGAATCTGAGCAAAACTTTACGAAACCACCTGCACGTTATACAGAAGCTTCATTAGTTAAAAAACTTGAAAGCGAAGGAATTGGAAGACCATCAACTTATGCTCCAACAATTTCAACTATTCAAGCTAGAGAATATGTAACAAAAACAGAAGATAAAAAATTAATTCCAACACCAACAGGTGAAATAGTAAATAGCTTTTTAGTAGATCATTTTTCTAATATTATAGATTTAGGTTTTACAGCAAAAATTGAAGAAGAGTTTGATGATATTGCAGAAGGAAAAATCGCTTGGGAAGAAGTGTTGAAAGAATTCTATGGCAATTTCAAAAAAACTATTGATGAAAAAGAAGAAAGTGTAAGTAAAGAAGATTATTTGCAGTTGCGAGAAATAGGAATTGATCCAAAATCAGGGAAACCTGTGAGTGCAAGAGTAGGAAGATTTGGTCCATTTATCCAAATTGGAACTAAAGATGATGAAGAAAAACCAAAATTTGTTGCTATTCCAGATCATTTAAATATGGATACTATTACATTTGATGAAGCAATGTTTTTATTTACACTTCCAAGAGTTGTAGGTCTTGATACAAATGGTGATGAAATAAAAGCGAATATTGGAAGATTTGGCCCATATTTACAGGTAAAAACAAAATATTATTCACTTAAAACTGATGACCCTTATACTGTTGAATTACCAAGAGCTTTAGAAATTATTAAAGAATTAGATGAAGCAAAAGAAAAAGCTACAATAAAAATATTTGAAAAAGAAAAAATACAAATTTTAACAGGTCAGTATGGAGCTTATATTAAACAAGGTAGAAAGAACTTTAAAATTCCAAAAAGTATGGAAGCAAAAGATTTAACACTGCAAGAGTGCCTTGATATAATTGAAAAAGATTCTAAATCAAAAGGTAAAATAACAAGTTCTGCAAAAAAAGCGCCAGCAAAAAAAGCTGCAGCACCAAAGAAAGCAACTGCAAAAAAAACAACAGCTAAAAAACCTGCAACAAAAAAGAGTACTGACAAATAATTATGAAAATTGGTATTTTATCGGATAGTCACCTAAAAAGTGACTATACAAAAGAAGTTATTGACTTTTTAAAAGAAGTTAATAGTGAGTATTTAATTCATGCTGGTGATTTATGTATTGAAAAGAATCTGCAACTTTTAGAAGATTCAAAACTAAAATATATAGCAGTATTTGGAAATAATGATAGAAATTTATTAGACTTATCTTCTAAATATAATATAAAACAAGAACCATACTATTTCCAAATAAAAGAGATAAAATTTAAACTTATGCATTTACCATATTATCTAAGTCCTGATAGTGATGTGGTGATTTTTGGACATACTCATATGTTTGAGCAAGAGTATAAAAACAAGACACTTTTTGTAAACCCAGGTGAGGTATGTGCAAGAGAAAAGCCTTTGATAGAATGTGTTCAACTTGAGATTAATGAAAATGAGTATATAATCTCACGTTACTATAAAAAAATAAATGAAAAAGATTTTAAGAAAGAAGAGTATATATATGAACGATAATAATGAAGAAATATTTTTATGTGCTATTTGTAATGTTGAAAGTGGTACATGTAATGAAGACTGTAAATTTTGCACACAAAGTGTTAGATATAAGGCTGATATTCAAAGATATACATTAAAAAGTATAGAACAAATTATTAAAGAAGCTAAAAGTGCAAGAGCAAATGGTGCTGTTGGATTTTGTTTAGTAACAGCAGGCCTTGGCTTAACTGAAAAGAAAACTAAGTTTATAGCAGAAGCTGCACGAGCAATTAAAAAAGAGAATATTGGACTTAGATTAATCGCATGTAATGGAACAGCAACAGTTGAGCAATTAAAAGAGTTAAAAGCAGCAGGAGTTGATAATTATAACCATAACTTAGAAACATCAAGAGATTTTTATCCAACAATTTGTACAACACATTCATGGGATGAGAGATATCAAACATGTTTAAATGTAAAAGAGGCTGGTTTAAAACTAGTTTGTGGTGGAATTTTTGGAATGGGAGAAACTCAAGAAGATAGAATTTCAATGTTAGAAGCTATTAATTCCCTTGATCCTATGAATGTGCCTTTAAATTTCTTTCATCCAAATGCAGCATTACCGATTGTTGAAAATACTATTACAAGAGAAGAAGCTTTTGATTTAATTACGCTTGCAAGAAAGATGATTCCAAATGCTCATAAAATAATGGTAGCAGGAGGACGAGAGTTAATGTTTGGTGATGAGCAATATGAAATATTTAAAAGAGGTGCAAATGCTTTTGTTATAGGTGATTACTTAACAACTGCTGGAAAAACTCCTAAAGATGATGTTGAGGCTTTAGAATCATTTGGTTATAAGATAGCTAAAAATTTTCACGTAATGCCAGACGAGAAATAGGACCATTATGAGCGAAGAAATATTAATAATTATATCAATATCACTAATAATATTTACTTCGCCATTAGTATCAAAACTTTTAAAACTTCCTACAATTCCTGTTGAAATTATGATGGGGGCAATTGCTGCTTATTTAGCATTTATTGTTGAGCATCCTATTTTTCATCTTGTAGCTGAACTTGGATTTTTATATTTAATGTTTCTTGCAGGCCTTGAAATAGACTTGAAAAAACTTTTATCAATTTCTCCTTCAATGTTAAAAAAATCCCTTTTATACAATGCAATTTTATTTGGCTGTTCAATTTTTATAACCTTATATTTTAATTTAGGATATATATTTATTGTTATTTTACCTCTAATTTCAATTGGAGTGCTTGCTGCTCTTAAAAAAGAGTATGGTGATACAGAATGGATTAAAATAGCTTTTATTGTCGGACTTATTGGAGAGATTTTATCTATCTTTGCATTAACTACAGTTTCTGCTGGTTTAGAGTTTGGAATAGGGATTGATTTCTATAAAACAATGGCATTATTTATTTTATTTTTAGTTTCAATGATTTTACTTTATAAATTATTACATAATCTTATTTGGTGGTTTCCTGAAATTAAAAACTATTTAATGCCACAAGAAGATCATCAAGAACAAGATATAAGAATCTCTATGGCTATATTCTTTTTAATGATTACTGTTATGATGTATTTGCATTTAGAGATCGCTTTTGGGGCATTTATAGCAGGTATTTTTATTACAACATTCTTTGAAGATCATAATAAACAATTACCCCATAAATTAGAACACTTTGGTTTTGGTTGGTTGGTTCCTATATTCTTTATATCAGTTGGAGCTTCACTTGAGATTGAAGCCTTATTAGATTGGGATTTAGTTAATAAAGCATTACTTATAACTCTTGCTATGATTATAATTAGGTTATTAGCTTCTTTATTGTTTGTGAAAGAAATGGGATGGAATAAGTTTTTTATGCTAGGATTATCACATGCTATGCCATTAACGCTTTTAATTGCAGTATCTACAATAGCATACAATAACCACTCAATCACTCAAGAGTATTACTATGCATTTATTTTAGCTTCTATCTTAGAAGTGTTACTTGTAATGGTAATTATTAGAATAATTACTAATTTAGTTTATTTTAGAAATAGTAATTAAGTTATTCTCATATTTAACATCATATTTAGATGGTTTATCAATTAATTCTATAGCAATTCTAAAATAACCTTCTTTTTTATGATTACCTATAGTGATTTTTTTATAGTTTCTTGAATCAAGATCATCTTTTTTAGTTAGAAAATTCAACTCAGCTTTATAATCAATAATAATTTTATTCTCTTTTATAATAGAAAACTTTTTAGAAACTTCATAATCTGTATGAATGATTAATTTATTATCATTAAACTCAACTTTTAGAAAAGATAATAATTGTTTACTAACTAGTTCATCATCGTTTATAACATCAGCTCTTGGTTTTACATAAACAACTTGTGTAGGCTCAAGAGCTTGAGTTTTTGATAACTCTTTTTTTACTATTTCTTTTGTTTTTTGCTCTGCCTGAGATTTAGTTTTTTGAATCATAGAGTCAACTTCTTTTTTTGAATATGACTTAGGTGTTGGAGCCTCTTTTATAAGTGGAGTCTCTTTTTTTTGTGTTTCTTCAACTTTATTTTTATTTGCATCTAAGCTAGTAACTTTTGACATCTTTTCTTGCATTTCTTTTATATATTGAGCTTCTTGAGCCGCTTCAAGTGTTTTAGGAGTTTCGTTTATTTCAAGAATTTTAGCCGAAGCTTCTTCATATGCATCAGTAACTGCAAATGGGTTTTCTCTTGCACTTAGATTTGTTGATAAGATAATTGTTAATGTAAATAAGAATAAAGTTTTCATTGTTGTTCTGGCTCCAAGTTTTTTAATTCAAAATACTCTTTTTGTAAATAAGCATTTTCTCTTTGTAATCGTAGAATTTCTCCTTCAAGATACTCTTTTTTATATTTCAATGAATTATAAACTTGTAAAGAGTTATCTCCAAAGAGAACATTAACTGCATGATAAGAGAAAAATATTGTAATAATTAATGATATAAATACTATTAATATGAATTTTTTATATGCAGTCAATTGTTTCATCTACTCTTATTATTTTTTAAAAGGTTCTTTTCCTAAATATTCAGCATAACCAACTTCTGCACCAATTTCAAGAAGTCTATTATACTTTGCAATTCTATCACTTCTAGCTGTACTTCCTGTTTTGATTTGCCCACAATTTAAAGCAACAGCAAAATCAGCAATAAATGCATCTTCACTTTCACCTGATCGATGTGACATTACACAGTTATAGTTGTTTCTTTGTGCAAGTCTAATTGTTTGCATAGTCTCAGAAACTGAACCAATTTGATTAGGTTTAATTAAAATAGAGTTTGCAATTCCCTTTTTAATTCCTTCGCTTAAAATTGAAGCATTTGTTACAAATAAATCATCTCCAACTAATTGAACTTTTGAACCTAAAACATCAGTTAATATTTTCCATCCATCCCAGTCATCTTCACTTAATCCATCTTCAATTGATACGATTGGATATTTTGAACATAAATCCGCATAATAAGCAACTAATTCAGCAGAAGTTAGCTCTCTGTTTTCTGATTTTAATACATATAAACCTTTTTCATTTATAAGTTCAGATGCAGCAACGTCAAGAGCAATAGCAACTTGTTCACCAGCTTTATATCCAGCTTTTTCAATAGCAGTCATAATAACTTGAATTGGTTCTTCGTTTGATTTTAAGTTTGGAGCAAATCCACCCTCATCACCAACTGCTGTACTTTCACCCATAGAGTCAATAACTTTTTTTAAGTGTTGATAGATTTCTGCAGTTGCTCTTAAACCTTCGTTAAAGTTTTCAAATCCAACAGGCATAATCATATACTCTTGAAAATCAACAGAGTTATTAGCATGCTCTCCACCATTAATAATATTAAACATAGGAACTGGCATAGTCATTGCATTTGCTCCACCTAAATATCTATATAATGGAATTTGTAATGAGTTAGCAGCAGCTCGTGCAGTTGCCATTGATACACCTAATACAGCATTTGCTCCAAGATTTGAATAGTTGTGAGTTCCATCAATATCTTTCATTGTTGCATCAACTTCAGCTTGATTAAATGGACTTAAACCTATTAATTCATTTGCAATAGTAGTGTTTACATTTTCAACAGCTTTAAGAACACCTTTTCCTAAAAATCGACTATCTCCATCTCTTAATTCTAAGGCTTCTCTTTTTCCAGTACTTGCACCACTTGGTACAATAGCGCTTCCTTTTGTACCATCACTTAATATAACTGTAGCTCTTACAGTTGGGTTTCCTCTTGAATCTAATACTTCATCAGCGTATACATTATCGATAAATACCACTTAAGTCTCCTAATATTCATAATTTTAATGATTATAGCTAAAATAAATTTGTTATTTGCTTTTGTAGATTTTGTTGAGTGTTTTTTGTAGATTTTTTTAAGAAGAAAGGGAATAAAATTCCCTTTATTTTTTTATTTTTTATTCGTCAATTTCAGATGAATCTTCATCATCACTAGAACCTGTAATAATAGAATCATTTATTCCCATTGACTCAAGAATTTTATTTTCAATCTCTTTTGCAATTTCTGGGTTATCTTTTAAGAATACTTTTGAGTTTTCTCTTCCTTGACCAATTTTAGAATCACCATATGAGAACCAAGCACCTGCTTTGTCAACTATATCAAGCTTAACACCATAATCAACTAATTCTCCAGTTTTAGAAATACCTTCACCAAACATAATATCAAATTCAGCTTGTTTGAATGGAGCAGCTACTTTATTTTTTACAACTTTTACTTTTACTCTATTTCCAATTGAATTTTCACCTTGTTTAAGTGTTGCAATTCTTCTGATATCAAGTCTTACTGATGAGTAAAATTTAAGTGCATTTCCACCTGTTGTTGTTTCTGGACTTCCATAACCTGTCATTCCGATTTTCATTCTTATTTGATTAATGAAAATTACTGTACAGTTCATTTTATTTAATAAACCAGTAATTTTTCTAAGAGCTTTAGACATAAGTCTTGCTTGAACACCAACTTGTTGATCATCCATATCACCATCAATCTCTACTTTTGGAGTAAGTGCGGCAACAGAATCCACAACTACTAAATTTACAGCACCAGATCTAATAACAGTTTCAAGTATTTCTAAAGCTTGTTCACCAAAATCAGGTTGTGAAACAAGTAAGTTATCTGTATCAACACCTAAGTTTTTAGCATATCCTACATCAAGTGCATGTTCCGCATCAATAAAGGCACATACACCACCAGCTTTTTGACACTCTGCAATTGCATGTAAAGTTAAAGTAGTTTTACCAGAAGATTCAGGTCCATAAATCTCAATAACTCTTCCTTTTGGAAGACCACCAACACCAAGTGCTAAATCAAGTCCTAAAGAACCTGTACTAATTGTTTCAGTTGGAACAACAACCTTGTCTCCAAGTCTGATAAGTGTACCTTTACCAAATGTTTTGTCTATTTGTTTAATTGCTAAGTCTAATGATTTTCTTTGATTGTCATCCATAATATTTCCTATGTTGATTTTATTTCTTATTTTTATGAGGGAATTCTAGCAGCTTTTTTATGAAGGGTAGATTTATATTACAATTTGCAATATTTTTATTTACTTTCTTCTTGAGATATCTTTTCAATACTCTCAATAGTCTTAATATGTGCATTTACTCTTTTTTTCATAGTATAAGTTTTTATATGCTTTGCAAGAATTTTTGTATACTTTTTATAATTTCTTGAATCTTTTTCAAATAAAGATAGTTTTTTTTGTATTTTTATGATGTCTTGGGGGATTGAGTTGTTTTGCATGATAAACCTATTTTTCTTTAATTATATTTAAATAATGATTAAAGTAAATAATAAAATCTAATCTAAATAACTTTAATTATTTACATACTTATTTACTTTAAATTTGAAAAATAATTTTTTATATAATTTGGAGTTTCATGTATCTTTAATAATGATGATAAAAATTCATTCCCACTTATTTGTAGCTTATTTTCTCTATAAATATGCATATATTTTCTAAATATTCTATAGTATGAATCTTTTATTTTATTAGATTCTAATGCACCTGCATTTTTTTCAAGTTTATTGTAACAGTTTAAGCAACTTTCCAAGTCAACGGAATGAAACTCTCTACATATAAATGGTCTTATCTCGTATATACTACAAATTTGATTATTAAGAAAAATACAGGGTATTTGTAATTTTATGTGATCATCAGTAGTTTGCATTTGTGAAGTAATATTTGTAATTTCTTTGATTTTACTAAATATGGCATTTTGTTGTTCTTGATTTAAGTTGTCTTTGATGTATGAGTAAATAAAGACGGCTTCAGGTTCTGTAATTTCAACTCTTGTGTTACAACAGTGTGAACATCCTTTTGAACAAGCAATATTTTGTTTTGTAGTTTCATTAATATGAGTTGATAGGAGTTTTAAATCTTCATACATATATTTAATTACTTTATTAGAGGTATTTAAAGATTTATTTTTTAATAATTTTGATATTTTTTTTTCTTCATTTATATAGTATTTTTTCATTTTAATCCTTTTACAATGAAATTGTATTTAAATAAATATTAAAGTAAATAAAAAAACCTAAGTCAAAAAGACTTAGGTTTTTAGAAGTTTTAAAAATATATTTACAAAGATTATTGTAATAATTTTAAAACATTTTGTTGAACAGTATTTGCTTGACTGATTGCATATGAACCAGCTTGAGAAATAATGTTTTGTTTGTTGAAGTTTGCAGATTCTTGTGCATAATCAACATCTCTAATAATAGATTCAGCCGCAGCTACGTTTGTAGACTGAGTCATTAAGTTTCTAACAGCAGATTCTACTTGGTTTTGAGTCGAACCTATGTCTCCTCTATATCCATTCAGTGTCGTAATTGATTCATCAATAACACCTTGGAATATACTAGCTTTTGCTTTTGTTAACTCTCCAGAATCTAAATTTTTTAGTGTTTGTAATGATGCACCTACATCACTAGCTCCACCAATTGTCATTAAATCTTCTGCGGCAGTTGATTTATTGTTATTTGTTACAGTGATTTCTTCTATAGCTGTTGTTGTAATAGAAATAGCTCCATTTCCTGCATCTTTAAGAGCAATAGAATTAACATTAAAAGTTCCAAAATCTATAGATTTACCACTAGTTAATGTAAAAGTACCGTCAGAATTATCAACAAAATCAGCAGAAACTAATTCTTTTAATTTTGCTGTATCAGCAGCATTTGCATTTGATATTGTTAAATTACCAGCTGCTAAAAGTGTCCCAATTTTACCACTTACTGTAACATCAGATGATGTAGCACCTGTAAATGTTGTAGCTGTACCTGCTACTGTTGTAACTAGTTCAGCTGCTCCATTTTTGATTTCATCATTTACACCAGCAGAAAGGGCTTCTTTAGCACCTGCAAGACCTAATGTATTTGATTGAATAGAAGTATTTGAAATAGTGTCAGTTTGTTTTTCACCAACTTGAAAATTTAATCCACCTGATGCTAAGTTATCACTTGTACCAGCTTGAAGTAACGTTGTACCATTATAATTCGTTTGTTTAGCAATATTGTCTAATTGCTCAAGTAATTTACTAATATCTTTTCTAATAGCTTCTCTACCATCATCAGATGTAGTATCAGTATTAGCTTGAATTAATTTAGCTTTAACTGTATCAAGAATACTTGATTGTTCAGACATTGATTTATCAGCAATTTGTAATAAAGATACAGCTGAATTACCATTTGAAACACCTTGATTAATTGATGTTTGTTGAGTTCTAAGTTTATCAGCAATCGCTAAACCAGATGCATCATCAGACGCTTTATTGATTTTAAGACCAGTAGAAAGTTTTTCTAATGAACTTGAAATACTATTGTTAGTGTTTTTTGATGCTTCTTGAGCAGTAAGTGATGAAACGTTTGTATTGATAATCATAATAAATCCTTTTTAGTTATGACGACATTGTGAATAAATTCACCTCAAAAACCTTCTTGTATCAGCAAGCATAGAGAGGAAAGCTTTTCTTCTCTTCGGAATCCATTGATCCCTAATTTGTATATGAAGAATTATGACATACCATTTCTTAAAATTAGATTAAATTTATTATTTCTTCTTTAGAATTATTCCAGCTTCAATATGATTTGTGTAAGCAAACTGATCAAACAATGCTTCTTTTACTATTTTATGGGTCTTTGTGAGCTCTTGTAAATCTCTATGTAAAGTTTCTGGGTTACATGATATATAAATTATTTGTTCAAAATCTTTTGCTAAAGCTCTTGTAACATCATCAAGTCCTGCTCTTGGAGGGTCCATAAAGATAGTATCGAAGTTATAATCTTTTAAGTTTACATCTTTTAATCTTTCAAAAGTTCGCACTCCTTGAAGTCCTTGTACAAACTCTTCAGCACTCATTCTAATAAATTGTATATTAGAAACATCATTTAATGCACAGTTTCTAAGTGCAGATTTTATAGATGTTTTTGAAATTTCTGTTGCTAATACTTTTGAAAACTTTGTTGAAAGTGGAATAGTGAAGTTTCCTCCCCCACAGTACAACTCGCATAAATCTTTGTCTGATGAATTGATATTATTTAAAACCCATTCAATCATTTGGATATTTACATTTGTATTTGGTTGAGTGAAGCCACCTTCTTGGTATTCAAATTTGAAGTCTTGATTGTTTATATTTAAAGTTTCAGATATTAAATCATTTGTTAATATAACTTTTTGTTTTCTGCTTCTTCCTATGATTTTGATATTTAATTCAAGTTCAAGTTTTTTTGCAAGTTCATTCCATGAATCATCTAGTTTTCTATGATAGATTAAAGTAACAAGTAAATCATTTGTAGTACTTCCTAAAAATTCAACTGCAAAAAGTTTATTTTCAAGCTCTTTTTCTTTTTTCACTAAGTCTAAAAGTTTTGGCATGATTTCTTGAATATGAGGACTTACTATTTGACATGAGTCTATTTCTAAGATATTTTTATCAAAATCATTCATTGCATATGAAATAGTGTGATTATCGTTTTCATCTTTATCCCACCAGATTCTAAACTCAGCTCTATTTCTGAAGTTTTTATCGTTACTTTTGATTATGTCAAAATCCATAGATGTAAAGTTTGAAAATCTTTCTTTTTCTCTTTGTACTTTGAAGTCTAATTGTTCTTCATATGATTTATCATGTAGTGTACAAGAAGCACATTTTCCAAAATATTTACAATTCATTAAATTCCTTTAGCTTTACTCTCTGTTTTGTGGGAGCTTATCTTTTTATTATTTATAATTATATTCAATTGATGGTATTTATTTCTTTAAAGATAAAATTTCTGGCTTTTGGATATAATCAATTTATATTTTTTTAAGGAGTCGAAAATGAAATCAATAGTCGTAAATATTCAAGATGATAATTTAGTTGATAAAGTCCTTTGGTTACTAGATCACTTTAAAAATGATGGAGTAGAAGTCGTTTTAAAAGAAGATATGGAAGATTTAAAATTGTTAAAAGAAACAAGAAATGATGAAAAAATCAATTTTGAAGATTATTTAAAAAATGCAAATTGAAATTAGAAAAAGTGCAATAAAAGACTTAAAACAGATTTCAGAACCTTTTAAAACAAAAATACACAATAAAATTTTAGAACTTAAAAAATTTCCAAATCTACAAAATATAAAAAAACTTACAAATTTTGAACCAGCATATAGACTTAGAATTGGTGATTATAGAGTTCTTTTTGATGTTGAAGAAAATATTATAATTATAGGTAGAATTTTACATAGAAAAGAAAGTTATTAATAAATGAAAGAAAATTGGCAACAACAACTACAATCACTATTAAACTGTGATTTAAAAACCTTATATCCATTAGCTAGAAGTTTAAATAGAAAGCTAGAGTTTTATGTGGGACCTACAAATAGTGGTAAAACATATAATGCAATGCAAAAATTAAAAGAGGCGAACTCTGGACTTTATTTAGCACCATTGCGACTTTTAGCACTTGAAGGTTATGAAGACTTAAAAGCTTCGAACTTGGAAGCTTCACTAATAACAGGTGAAGAACAAATGTTAAATGAAGATGCAGCTCATGTTTGCTCGACTATTGAAATGTTAGATTTTGATTTAGATGTTGATGTGGCTGTTATTGATGAAGTTCAAATGCTTGATGATATTGATAGAGGTTGGGCATGGGTAAATGCAATCATTGGATGTCCTGCTAAAAAAATCATTATGACAGGAAGTGTAAATGCACTTGACGCTGTTAAAAGAATCGCAGCATATTTAGATGAAGATTTAGAAATTGTAAAACATCAAAGAAAAAATGAATTAAAAGTTTTACCAAAATGGACTGCATTAGACAAGTTAGAAGAGGGAACTGCATTAATTGCCTTTTCAAGAGCAGATGTTTTAAAACTAAAACATAGACTTCAAAAAAACTATACAGTATCTGTTATCTATGGGAACTTATCACCTGAAGTAAGACGTGATGAAGCTCAAAGATTTAGAGAAAAGAAAAGCCAGATTCTAATAGCAACAGATGCTATAGCTATGGGATTAAACCTTCCTATAAAAACTATTTTATTTACAACTGATACAAAGTTTGATGGTGTTAGTAAAAGAAAAATTACTGTAAATGAAATCACTCAAATAGCAGGACGAGCAGGGCGTTATGGTATTTTTGAAGCAGGATTTTTAGGTGCTACAAGAAGAGATGTCTTAGATCATATAAAAGAAGAGTTTGACTCTCCTATTAAAACAATCAAACCACCTTTTAAAGTAAAAATAAATAATAACCAATTAGAAGCATTAGCTGCTCATATTAAAACAAATTCCTTAACAAAAGTATTAAAGTTTTTTGCTGATAATATGTATTTTTCAGGTCCTTTTGTTGCTGCAAATATTTCATCTATGATTGAAGCTGCAAAAATAGTTGATACAAAAATAAATCTAAAACTTGAAGAAAAATATCTTTTAGCACAAGCGCCAATAACTGCAAAATCAAATATCATCATTCAAGCTTATGATGCATATATTGCAAGTGTTATTAAAAAAAGAGTTTGTCACTATAAACCCTCTATTACCCTGCCTAAAAAAGCTATAACTCAAAGGGATTTATTGCTAGTTGAAGATGAGGTTAAAAAAATATCATTGTATTTATGGTTATCATATAAATTTCCAGAACTTTTCCCTGATCATGATAAAGCATATATTTTAAGAAATTCTTTTAATTCATTTATTGAAAAATCTTTAAGAGGAAATTTGATTCAAGAAGAAATTCCTAAAAAAACTTTTTCAAGAAAACCTCATGCAGATGATAGAAGAGAAAAAAATGATAAAAAAAGTTATAAATCACGAAGAAGAAAAGCAATTTAATAAAAAATTAGCTAAAATGTAAAACTTAAATAAAGAAATATAAAAGGAATATCAATAGTGTTTGGATTTTTTAAAGTTAGTGAAGATCTTTTTTACAAAGAGCTACTATCAGATGATATTGATATTAATAAAATCCAAAAATACATTGAAAAAGGTATTGATATAAATAAAAAAGATGAAAAGGGCAGAAGTATCCTTTTTATGCTTAGTGCAAAAAGAAAAATTGATGCAATAAGAATTTTATTGAAACACAATGTTAATATAAATTTAGAAGATAGATATGGAAGAACAGTTTTAGATGAAGCTGCCTTACGATCAGATGGAATAATGCTTAGGTTTTTTCTTGATAATGGTTTTGATATTAATCGCAAAAACAGTAGTGGAAGAACGATTTTTCAAGATGTAGCATTAGAAGGTGATTATAAGATATTTCAAGTTTTAATGAATTATCGACCCGATTTTAATATAAAAGATAGCTATGGAAAAACTGTATTATTTGATGCAGTTGAGGGTGAAAATATTTATATTTTAAAAGATGTGGTAAATAATATTGATAGTTTAAATATTTTAGATGAAAACTATCAAACAGCACTTTTTAAAGCAGTTTTAAAAGATAACATTGAAATATCAAAATTATTGATTCTTAATGGAATAAATGTAAATTTTTTAGATAGAGATGGTCAAAACGTACTTTTTAATACTATTTTACAAGGTTCAAAAAATATTCCTATTATAGAACTTCTTATGAAAAAAAATATTAATATGAATATTGTTGATAACAATAATAAAAATATTTTAGATGAGCTTTTATTTGTTCATGATTTACAAAAAAATACATCAAAAGAATTAGATGGTAAATACAAACTAATTACACCTGAAAAAGAGTATTTACCTTTAGCTTTAATGTTTATAAACAATGGCTTAGATATCGATAAAATTCATGAAGATGGGAAAACAACTCTTCAATTTGAAATTGAAAATAAAAACTTTGCAAATGTAGAGTTTTTGGTTAATTGTGGAGCTGATATAAATGTTTCTGATGAAAATGATAAGAATATAATTTATAAAGAAATTTTAAAAGGTTATTCTAACTATCAAATGATAGATTTCTTAGTTTCAAAAGGTGCTAATTTAGAAGCTAAAGACTTAGATGAGAAAACAATTTTTGATGATATTGTTGAAATAATAGCTATTTCAAAAGGATTCAAAAGAGTAAATCCAGCTTTAGCAGCTTTTACAAAAGAGAATGAGAAATATGATGTTCTTTTAAAAAAAATATTAACATATAGACCAAATATTGAGGCTCAAAGATTAGATGGTAAAAATATTTTATTTGATTTAGTTTTATACAATGATTTTGATACTTTAAAAACTATTATAAATTATGGTGTAAACCTAAATATCAAAGACAAAAGAGGGTCAACTCCTTTGATGTATATGGTTGAAGAGGGCTTAAAAATAAAAGATAAAAAAGAAAGGGAATCTTTTATTGAAAGATTGGTTTACTTTTTAAAATATAGAGTTAGTGTTGATATTCAAGACCTAGATGGAAGAACAGTTCTTCACAAAGCTGTAATTGCAAATGATTTAACAGTTGTAGAAAAGCTTTTAACAAAAAAAGCTGATTTAACAATTACTGATATTCATGGTAGAACTGCTCTTCATCACACTCAATGGCATGGAAATTATAAAATTGCTAGGTGGTTAATTGCAGCTGGTGCTGATATGAATCAGTTAGATAATAGTGGATTTACATTATTGAATTATGCAGCTATTTTTGGTCATGCAAGACTTGTTATTGCATTGGTTGCATCAGGAGTACTAATGTATAATAAGAATCCAAAAAATAAAAAAGTAGCACAATTTTTTAAAGATAGAGAAAAAAATTTAGATAAATTATTAAATACAAATACAAATGATTCAAAAATGCAAAAAGCGTTAGAAGAAGTTGTAGAAAATTTAAAAAAAGAAATTAACGAAGTACTAATATAAACAATATGAAGAGGATAAAAAATATGTTTAATAAATCAATTATAGTTTTAGCAGCAGGTGCAGGAACAAGAATGAAATCTGATACTCCAAAAGTATTGCATAAAATTTCTGGAAAACCAATGTTATATTATTCAATAAAAGAGGCTTTGAAATTAAGTGATGATATAACAGTAGTTTTATTTCATCAAGCAGCTCGTGTTCAAGCTGAAATGGAAAAGTATTTTTCTAATATAAATTTTGTTATTCAAGATCATACTAATTATCCAGGAACAGGTGGAGCTGTTATGAATATCACTCCAAAATATCCTAAAGTTTTAGTTTTAAATGGAGATATGCCTTTAATTCAATCAAGTGAATTGGAAAAATTTGACATCGATGCAACTATTGTTATGTCTGTTTTAGAACTGAAAAGTGCTGATGGATACGGAAGAGTTATTGTTGAAAATGGAAATGTTAAAAAAATAGTTGAGCAAAAAGATGCAAATGAAGAAGAATTAAAAGTTACAACAGCAAATGCAGGAATTTATCAGTTTGAAACAAAATTCTTACTTGAAAACTTAGTAAAATTAAATAATAACAATGCTCAAAAAGAGTATTACATTACAGATTTAATAGAAATGGCAATAGAACAAGGAAAGGTTTTAAAACCACTTGCTGTAAATGAAGAAAACTTCAAAGGTGTAAATTCAAAAGTAGAACTAGCGGATGCTGAGGTAATTCACCAAAAGAGAATCAAAAAAGAGTTCCTAAAAGCTGGTGTTATTATGAGATTACCTGATACTATTTATATAGAAGAGGGTGTGCAAATTGAAGGGGAAAGTATTATTGAAAATGGTGTAAGTCTGCTTGGAAACTCTAAAATCATAAATTCACATATCAAAACAAACTCTGTTGTTGAAGACTCAATTGTAAGAGATAGCGATGTTGGACCAATGGGACGAATAAGACCTGGAAGTGATTTAAACAAAACACATATTGGAAACTTTGTAGAGACAAAAAAAGCTATTTTAAATGGTGTAAAAGCTGGACATCTTTCATATCTAGGCGATTGTACAATAGATGAAGGAACAAACATAGGTTGTGGAACAATAACTTGTAATTATGATGGAGTTAATAAACATCAAACAATTATTGGTAAAAATGTATTTGTTGGAAGTGATACTCAGTTTGTAGCCCCTGTAAATATTGAGGATGATGTATTAATAGGAGCTGGTTCAACGGTAACTGGAAATGTAAAAAAAGGTGAATTGTATTTAACAAGAGCAAAAGCAAAAACTATTGATGGTTACTTTTACAAACATTTTTCAAGTAAAAAAAAGTAGAAAAATATGTTACTAAAAAATAAAAAGATATTAGTAGGAGTAACTGGCTCAATTGCTATTTATAAAGCCTTAGAATTAATAAGACTTTATATAAAAGCAGGTGCAATTGTAAGAGTGATAATGACAGATGGTGCAAAAAAATTTATAAATCCAATAACATTCGAAGCAATATCTCAAAACAAAGTATTATGTGAAGATAGTGAAAATTGGGATAAAAGCCAAGATTATAATCATATTGATATTGGTAAATGGTCTGATATTTTTGTAATAGCACCTGCTAGCGCAAACACTATAAATGCATTGGCAAATGGTTTAGGAAATAACTTACTTCTTCAAACAGCTTTAGCATATCCTAGAATGAAATTAATAGCACCTGCTGCAAATACAAATATGCTAAAAAATCCAATTACACAAGCAAGTCTTAAAATGCTAAAACTTTGTAATTATGAAATAGTTTCATCACAAACAAAAGAGTTAGTTTGTAAAGATGTGGGTGATGGAGCTATGGCAGAACCACAAGATATTTTTGATGCAACTTGTAAAGAGCTTTTAAAAGAAGAGTATTGGGTAAATAGAAAAGTAGTATTAAGTGGTGGTGGAACTATTGAAAAAATTGATGATGTTAGATATTTATCAAACTTTTCATCAGGGAAAATGGCCTCATCATTAGCAAAAGCTTTATATTATAAGGGTGCGGATGTTTGTTTAGTAAGCACTAGAGGTTATGAGAATTTACCTGCAAATATTCATTTAATAAAAGTTCAAAGTTCATCTGAAATGTATGAATATTTGGTTGATTCTCTAAGAGTTGCCAAAAAAGGAATTTTGACTAAACCCACTTTAATGGATAGTTCAAGTCCAACATTGATACTTAAAAAACCATATTTATTTATGGTGGCTGCTATTAGTGATTATGTTCCATCTTTTCCACAAGAGGGAAAACTAAAAAAAGAGATGATTGGAACTTCATGGAGTTTAGAGTTAAAGCAAAATATGGATATTTTAAATTCACTTGATAAAGATGGATTAATCTCTATTGGATTCAAGGCTGAAATGGATGAAAATGTTGCTTCTTCGAATGCTACCTCAATGCTTGAAAAGAAAAATTTGGATGGTGTTTGTTTAAATATTATAAATGAAGAGAATAATTTTGGAAGTGAAAATAACAGCATAGAACTTATTTTAAAAAATAACTCTTATGAATTTAAAGGTTCAAAATTAGATATTTCATTAGATATTTTAGCAAAACTGAAAGTAGAGTTTAAAGAATATGAATGATTTAAGAATTCCTATTCATGTAGCTATGATTATGGATGGAAATGGAAGATGGGCAAAAGAAAGAGGTCTTAAAAGAACAGCTGGGCATAAAAAAGGTGCTGAGGTTGTACGTGAAATAACTACATATTGTGCAAAAATTGGAATAAAATATCTAACATTATATGCTTTCTCAACTGAAAACTGGAAAAGACCAAAGCTTGAAGTTGAGTATCTTATGAAACTTTTAGATAAATATTTAAAAGAGGAATTAAAAGTTTATTTAGAAAATAATATTAAATTTAGAGCAATTGGAGATTTATCAAAGTTCTCAAAAACACTACAAAATAGAATTATAAAAACTCAAGAAGTAACTTCTTCTTGCACTGGACTTACACAAGTTTTAGCATTAAATTATGGCTCAAAAGATGAAATAGTAAGAGCAGTAAAAAAGTTAAATGAAAGAGGGCTTGAAGTTACAGAAGAAAATATAGAGTCTTGTCTTGATACATCAGGAATTCCTCCTGTTGATATTATGATAAGAACAAGCGGAGAAGTACGTCTTTCAAACTATTTATTATGGCAAAATGCTTATTCTGAAATGTTTTTCACTCAAACATATTGGCCTGATTTTACCCAAGGAGAGTTTGATGATATTATAAGTGATTTCTCAAGAAGAGAGAGAAGATTTGGAGCTGTTTAGTTTTATCTTTGGAGCGTGTATTGGTTCTTTTTTAAATGTATTAATACTAAAACTTCCTTTTTATAAATCATTGTTATCAAATAAAAGAAGTAAATGTCCATCTTGTGGACATTTAATTTATTGGTATCATAATATTCCTCTTATTTCATATCTATTTTTAAAAGCAAAATGTTCTTATTGTGGGGTTAAAATTTCTTTTCAATACTTTTTAGTGGAAATTATAAGTGCATTGGTTACACTATTTTTGTTTTTAAAAATAGGTTTAAGTCAAGAGTTTATTTTTATGTGTTTATTATCTTATGTATTAATAGTTTTATCTTTTATTGATTTAAAATATAAAGCAGCTCCTGATTACTTACTTTTAATAGCTTTGTTTTTATCTTTTTTTGCAACAAATTTTAACCTTTTAGATGCCTTTAAAAATGCATTTTTATTTGCAGGAGCATTAGTTTTACTAAATTTTGTAATAACTTTTTATATTCAAAATATAAAAGCAAGAGTGTTAAAAGATGAATCTTTAAAAACACAAGAAGCTTTAGGTGAGGGTGATATTCCTATTATTGCTATGATGGGAGTCATCCTTGGTTTAAGCTCTGGTGTATTTGCTATATTTTTGGCTGCTTTTTTTGCTATAATACCTTCAATTTATTCAAATATAGTAAAAAAAGATATGCAAACACCATTCATTCCTTATTTAGTTTTAGGATTTTATGTGGAATATTTTTTTAATTTAGAAACATTTACAAAGGCCTTTTATTGAAATTAAATCATTATTTATATTCCCAATTAGCAATTACATTTTTCCCCATTTTTTTAGGATTATTTTTTATTACATCAATTGTTTTTTTAGTAAAAATCGCTTCATTAACTTCAATTATTACAATAGATTTCTTTGAATTATTTAGACTTTTTGCATATGTAGTTCCACAGATTATATTTTATACTATGCCAATTTCATTTTTTATATCTTTGGTTATTACTCTTGCTAAATTAGCAAGTGAGTATGAGTTAACAGTTATTACTTCATTTGGTTTAAATCCTGTAAATATTTTAAAAATATTTTTGCCTCTGACCTTGCTTTTATCAGCTTTATTATTAGTGGTTTCAGTAGGATTGATTCCTAAAACGAAATTTCTTACTAAGCAATTTTTAGAAACAAAGAAAAAAGAAGCAAATTTTAATATAAAAGCTAGTGAATTTGGACAAAAATTTGGTGATTGGTTAATTTATATAAATGATAAAGATCAAAAAACTTATAGTGATGTAAAGTTATTTAAAACAGAAGAGAAAAAAGATCAATTTATTATTAGTAAAACTGCTGTTTTAGATAATGATAAAGGGAATCTAAGCTTTAAATTAGTAGATGGAAAAGCCTTTATTATTGATGAAAAAGAGTTAAATCAAATTGATTATGAATCAATGTATATAAATGATTCTATTGCAGATAGTAAAATAGGAGTATTTACAGATACTTACACTTATTGGAAGAATAATATCCAAAAAAATGTTGATATTGATGATTTGACGTTTTTTATTTTAACTTCACTATTTCCTTTGTTTTCACTTTTTTTAGTAATTACTTTTGGATATTTTAATCCAAGATATGAGAAAAATAGAGCGGTGTTTTTTTCTTTAATTGCAGTAGTTTTATATTATGTTTTAATAAAAATAATAGGAGATAAAATCTTATTACATGCTTTATATTTAATTCCAATAGTATGGCTTATTGGAACTTATATCTTATATTCTAAAACCATAAAAAAAGAGTATTAACTTCCATGAATTTAAAATTTGTAATTGCTTATGATGGAAGTCTATTTCAAGGAAGTCAAAAGCAATTAAATGGTTTAACTGTTGAAAATAAACTTTTAAAAGCATTTAAAGAAATAAATATAGAAACAAAAATAGTTTTAAGTGGACGTACTGATAAAGAAGTTCATGCAACAGGCCAAGTATTCAATTGCATAGTTCCTGATTTCTGGACAGATTTTTTTAAATTGAAAGAAATTTTAAACAGAAATCTTCCAAGTTCTATAAAAATAAATAAAATTTCAAAAGTTAGTGATGATTTTCATTCAAGATTTCATGCAAAAAAAAGAGTATATAGGTATATAATTACTACAAAAGCTACAAATCCTTTTAATGATAAATTTATAACTCATGTGCAAAAAGTTGATGAAGAGCTTTTAAAAATTGCAATTAAAGAGTTTATTGGAGTTTATGATTTTAAATATTTTCACAAAACAGGAAGTGATAAAGAATTAACAAAAAGAGAGATCTTTGATACAGTTTTTTATAAATATAAAGATATATATGTATTTAAATTTACAGCAAATTCTTATTTACGCTCTCAAATTAGGTTAATGGTTGGATTTTTATTAGCTATAAATGATAAAAAACAAACTATTGATAATTTAAGAAAACAATTAAGGTTAGAAGCACACTTATTTAAACATCCAGTAAAGGCAAATGGGCTTTATTTAGCAAAAATAAAATATTAAAGGTTTTAAATGTTTTTCAAGAAAAAGAAATTTTATACTCTTTTAGATATAAAAAATCAAATAGTTTTTACGCCTTTAATATTTATCTTTTTACTTTCAATAATTGCCTTTTTTTCTATATATTTCTTTTTTGAATATGAGAAAAAAAACAAAATTAATAATCTAATTCAAAATGAAAATTTTTACAAAAATGATGTTCTAAAAAGTTATATTGCAAGTATAAAATATAATACAAGTACGAGCTTTGATAATATTGAAAGTGATTTGGGTAATTATATATATGAAATAATAGGTTTCATAAAAGCTAAAATGACTAGTAATAATGAATTTGATATAGAATTATTAAAACCTCATTTAAAACAAATAGAAGCAACAAATAAAATAAAATTTTTACTTTTTGATACAAAAGAGTATACGGTTTTATTTGGTGATGAAATTTTAGAAAATCTTATAGAACTCACAAATTCAGAAAATAAAACAGATAAATTTAAAAAGTATATGCTAAGAAATATTAAATATATTGGTGACAATAATTTAATGTATAGTATAGATAATCAAAAAAGAAGTATTCAATTAAGTTATTTAAAAAATATCGAATTTTTAAATATGTTTTTAGGTGCATATTCAAAAATAGATGATATGAAACTTCTTACAAAAGATGTAATTTTAGATTCAATTTATACTAAAAGTAAAACTTTAAGTAATTCACATTTTTATTTTTATGATTTAAATGAAAAAAAAGTCTTAAATTATTATATGAATAATGAGTTAAAAGATGTAACAGAAATTAAAAATTTTGAAGATGAAAGCAAAAAAGATTTATCATATACATTTCCTAAATATCAATACAAAATTTTTATAAAAGATGGTCCTGTTAATAAAGAAAAAAAAGATATTGAAGAACAATATCAAACAAAAATTGTTATGAGTTTTTTATTAGTTGTATTTATTGCTTTATTATTAATAACAGCTGCAAATATTTTTGGAAGATTTATTAATACTATTTTTAATAGATATAATAGAAGATTGGAACAAAAGAATCTTTTATTTAAAAAGTGGAAAGAAAGATATGAGTTAGCTATCATCGCATCTAATGATGGTTTATGGGATATGGATTTGAAATCAAGAAAAATTTTCTTTTCAAATAAATGGTTAGATATGTTTGGTTATGTAAGAAACGACATTCAAGATTTTGAACAATGGATAGCTTTAATCCATAATGAAGATAAAGAAAAAGTTCTATTTGAGTATGAAAAACATATTAATAAGCAAAGTGAACATTTTGTTTGCGAATATAGGTTAAAAGGTAAAGACGGGAACTATAAATGGATTTTAGAAAGAGGAAAAGAATTTAACTCAAACAGAATGCTTATGATGTCAATGAATATAGATGAAAGAATGAGATTATCAAAAGAGTTAAGAGATGTTGAGTTATTAACTAAATTTGGAAGAATTGTAATTTTTAGATGGGGAAATGATGAAAATTTAAGCGTTAAATTTGTCTCACAAAGTATTAAATCTTATGGTTATGAAGCTAAAGATTTTGAAAAAAATATAAAATTCTTTGATTTTATTTATAAAGATGATGTGAATCAACTACTTACTGTAATAAAGAAATCAATATATAATGATGCAGATTCATTTACTTCAATTCATAGGGTTATAGACAAAGACAATAATATAAAATGGGTTTATAATAGAACAATTATAATAAAAGATGATAATGGAAATGTAATAGAATTTTATGGATATTTAAATGATATTACAAAATTAAAAATGAATGAAGCTGAATTAAAAGAAAAAGTAAAACTTCAATTAGAAAAAAATTTAGAAAAAGATAGATTACTAGTTCAGCAAAATAAACTTGCATCAATGGGTGAAATGTTAGGAAATATAGCTCATCAATGGAGGCAGCCTTTAAATAATATCAATTTACTAATTTATTTTATTAGAGATTCTTACGGTAAGATTTCACAAACTGAATTAAATGAAGTTATAAAAGATGCAAAATTACAAATTGATTATATGTCACAAACTATTGATGATTTTAGGAATTTTTATAAACCATCAAAAGAAAGAAAGATATTTGATATAAAAGATTCTATTTTACAAAGTTCAAAAATTGTACATTCCTCTTTAGAGAAAAATGCAATAAAACTAAATATATCTGGTAAATCACTTCAAATTGATAGTTTTGAAAATGAATTTGAACAGGTAATTGTGAATATATTAAATAATGCAATTGATGCAAAAATAGTAAAAAATAAAACAATTAAATTTGATGCAAAAATTGATATTAATATTTATAATGATGATAAGAATATTATAATTTCTATTTTTAATAATTGTGGAAATATTGATGAAAAAATAATTGAGCGAATTTTTGAACCATATTTTACAACAAAGTTTGAAAATCAAGGAACAGGAATAGGTCTTTATATGACAAAAGTTATTATAGAAAAGAATATGAAGGGTAAAATAGAAGCTAAAAACTTAAATGATGGGGTTGAATTTATTATAAAACTATCTGCTTAAAATAATTTAGATATAATCTAAGTATTACAAAATTTAAGAGAGTAAAAATGCAAATTTTAAAAACAAGAGTTTTATTAGTTGAAGATGAAGATTTAGCTAGAAAAACTTTATCTTTTTATTTAAATACAATTTTTGATGAAGTTGTTCTTGCTAAAGATGGTGCAGAAGGTCTTAAGTTAATAGAAGAAAATTTTGAAAAGAATGATAATTTTGACTTAGTATTAACAGATCTTAATATGCCAAATGTAAATGGTATGCAAATGATTGATGAGATTTTAGAGTTAATCCCTAATCAAAGATTTATAATCGTAAGTGCCCATAAGAATGAAGAAGATTTACTTAAGCTTATTAACTTAAGGGTTTGTGGATATTTTGTTAAACCATTAAATATTGATAATATGATGGAAATGCTACAAAAAGCTAAAGAAGAAGTTATTAAAGACAAGCAACCAAAAGAAGTAGAAAATAAAGCATTAATACCTTTAAATAATAGCTATACTTTTGATTTATCAGCAAATAAACTTTATCATAAAAATATAATAGTTAAGCTATCTAAAAAGGAATCAGAAATCCTAGATGTTCTTATTAAAAATATAGGTGAGTTGATTTCTGTTGATAAATTTAAAGAAATAGTTTGGGATGATATTAATATAAACGATTCTTCATTTAGAACGGTCATGAAAAGATTAAAAGATAAAATAAAAGATGATGATTTTATAATATCTCATAAAGGCTATGGATATATAATTGAAAAAGTATTAAGTAAATAAAAGAGCTAAGCTCTTTTATTTATTCTAAGCAGTTATTGTTTCTTTTCTCATTTTTGCTTTTTGCATTAAGTATAAAGCTATAAAAACTCCAAAACCAATTAAATATGATACATGATGATCACCTAATCCTAGTTTTGCTTCCATAATTCTTGGTAAGAACATAAATGGAACAATACTTATAAATAAGATTCTTTCTAATATATTTGTCTTAGTTATAAAATAACCCATTGTAGCACAAGAAAATGCAATCATTCCCGCAAATGCAGTAATAAAAATTACAGCTATATCTAAAGGATTCGTTATCCATACCCAGCCAATAGGATCAGATGGATTTGAAGCATCTATTCCTGAAATTAATAGTAGCTCAGGGTTAAAGAAAAACATAAATGGTAATAATGCAGTTCTTATATTATAAATGAATCCAATAACTCCTGTTTTCATAGGATCTGCTTTTGCAATACCAGCTGCTGCGTAAGCTGCAAGTCCAACAGGTGGTGTAACATCAGCTAAAATACCAAAATAGAAAACAAATAAGTGTGCAGCAATTGCAGGAACTAAGAATCCATTATCAGCAGCAAGTGTTAAAATAACAGGAGCTGTTAATGATGCCATTACAATATAGTTTGCAGTTGTTGGTAATCCCATCCCTAAAATAATAGAGATTAAAGCAGCTAACGCTAAGATAGCAAAAATATTTCCATCTGCTAAAGTTTCAACAACATCAAGTAAAACTTGTCCAAGACCAGTTAATGTAATAGTTCCTACAACGATACCAGCAAGTGCAGTTGCAATTGCAATAGGAACCATATTTTTAGCACCACTTATCATACCTGCTAAAATATCTACAAAACCACTTAGCATTATCTCTTTTGTAATCTTTTCTTTTGCTAATAAAGCTCTAAATGGATGTTGAACAACCATTAGAACCATTAATAGCATAATTGCATTAAATGCAGCACTTGCAGCACTTTGTCTTAATACAATTAAAGTGTAAAGTAAGAAGAAAATTGGAATCAAATAATGAATTCCTGTAACGAACGTTTTCCATTTTTTTGGAAGATCTTCCGGATTCATTCCTTTTAGTCCTAATTTTAATGCTTCTAGATGAACAATATAAATTAGTGCAAAATATGCAACAAATGCTGGAATAAATGCAGCAATTACAACATCACTGTAGGCCATTCCTAAAAACTCTGCCATAATAAAAGCAGCAGCTCCCATAATTGGTGGCATTAATTGACCCATTGTTGAAGCTGAAGTTTCTACTGCTCCTGCTTGTTCTGGTTTAAATCCTGTTTTTTTCATTAAAGGAATTGTAAATGTTCCAGTTGTTACAGTATTTGCAATTGAACTTCCACTCATAATACCTGTAAATCCAGATGCAACAACAGCAGCTTTTGCTGGACCTCCTCTAAATTTTCCAAGTAGTGCATAAGCTAAATTAATAAAATATTCACCAGCCCCTGCTTTATCTAAAAGAGAACCAAAAAGAACGAATAAAAATACAAATCCAGCTGAAACTCCAAGTGGAACACCAAATACACCCTCTGTTGTTAAGTACATATGTCCTGCAAGTTTATTTAAACTAGCTCCCTTATGTATAATTAACTCAGGCATATATGGACCTAAGTAAGAGTAAGCTAAAAATACAATTGCAATTATACTTAATGCTAATCCTAGGACTCTTCTTCCTGCTTCTAATAATATAACAATGGCAACTACTGCAATAAAAATATCAGCACTTGTATAATCTCCTGGTCTTAGAGAGATTTCATTATAAAAAAGTGCAATATATGAAGCTGTTCCTAAACCAATAGCAGCAAATGTATATCCAAACCATCTAATTTTTGTTAAAAAGTAAGGTTTTCTCATCATTGGGTAAATTAAAAATGCAAGTACCATACCGAATGATAAGTGAATTGATCTCGAAATTGTTGAGTTTACAGGTTCAATAACAATATATAATTGAAACATAGACCATGCAAGGGCAATTACTGAAATAAGCCAAAATTCATAATGTTGTGAACCAAAAACTCTTTGTCCTTCTAGCTCATGTAAAATGGCTTCAGTCTCATGCTCTTGTTCTTCTTCTAACTGGGAAATATTATGAGGTTTTTCTTCATAAATAGCCATGATTAATCCTTTTAAAATAGATGAGATTTTGTTTTCATACTTCATTTAAACTTTTTATTAAATGAAGTATGAAAAAGAGGTTTATCTAAGGATTTTAAATCCTTAGATAAGTAGTAATTATTTAGCTTCTAATAATCCAGCTTCTTGGAAATATTTTTTTGCACCTTCATGTAAAGGAGCAGCTAATCCTTCAAGTAAAGATTCTTTTGTAATGTCTGCATATGCAGGGTGTAATTTTTTAAATTCATCAAAATTTTCTAAGATAGCTTTAACAACTGTATAAACAGCATTAACACTTACATCGTCACTTGTAACTAATACAGCTTTAACTCCAAAAGTAGGAGTTGGTTCATCATTACCAGTGTATAATCCTCCAGGAACATCAGCTTTAGCAAAGTATGGATATTTTTTAATTAAAGAATCAACATTTGCTCCAGCAATTGGAGTAATTTTTACATCAACTGAAGTTGATGCATCTTTAATATTTGCAGTTGGATGTCCTACCATGTAAAAATATCCATCAATTTTATTATCTCTTAATGCATCTGGCATTTCAGAAGCTTTTAATGCTCCAGCAAATGCTAGGTCCTCTTTTTTGATTCCACTTGCATCAAATAGAGTTAAAGCAGTTGCTTCATTTCCAGATCCTGGATTTCCAAGGTTAATTCTTTTACCTTTTACATCCATTAAAGAGTTGATGTTTGCATCTTTTCTTGTAACTAATGTTAAAAGTTCTGGATAAATAGCCATTACTGACTTTAATTTAGGAATAGCAGCACCTTCGAAAGAACCTTGCCCTTTACTTGCTTGGTATACAACATCTGACTGTACGATACCAAAATCTAATTCACCATTTTTAATAGTATTAACATTATAAACAGAACCACCTGTTGATTCAACAGAACATCTGATTTTTGTTTCTTTTTTGTATTGATTAACTAATCTACAAATAGCTCCACCTGTTGGATAATATGTTCCAGTAACTCCACCTGTTCCTATAGTAACAAATTCAGCAGCAAATGCTGGAATTGATAACATTCCTACTAGTGTAGCTGTAACAATTTTTTTCATTTTTTCTCCTTAGTTGTAGTTATGTAAAAAGTTTTGACTTAGCACATTAGATTATTATAACACTATTTTAATTACAAAACAAATGTGATAAAAATAATAAATTATATGTAAATCGTATATTAATTACAGTTATTTGTAATTTAACATATCTAAAATGTATTTTAACTTAAACGAATATAAAAAATATTTTTAAGAAAATAAAATAAAAAGACTTGACAAATAATGACTCAATAGGTTATAATTCTTTAGCAGTTTGAGATAGTGAGTGCTAATTTATGAAAGTGGTCGTATTATGATAGATAAAAAAGAGTTTTTATTACAATCTATTATTAGAGCTTATATTGAGCATCTAGAACCTATTGGTTCAACTCAATTAAAATCTATGTATGATATTACTTATTCACCAGCAACCATTAGAGGTTACTTTAAAAAGTTAGGTGATGAGGGTTATCTTGCACAAGAGCATATAAGTAGTGGAAGAACTCCAACTACAGAAGCTTTAAAACAGTATTGGGAAACAAAACTTAATTTTAAACTAGCAGGAATAAATTTACGAGCATTAGAGTATTTTGCTTCAAATATAGGGCTGTCTGTTTTTATAAAAAAAGAAAAATCTGATGTTTTAAAAGATATTTTAAATGTTGAAAATAGATATATGATATTAGAATTTTCTTCATTTGCCATAAGTGTTAAATATTCAGATGCACTTTATAGATTTTTGAATGATATGATAGGTTTACAATTAAAAGATATTACAAGAATTTCAAAAGATGTAGGTGCATATGAGGTTTATGAATCAATAAATCAAACTTTACAAAATTCAGATTTTCAAATTTTTAATTATAAAGAGTTTTTAAATTTGGCTTTAAATTATAATTTTGATGAATACACAATAAATAATTTTTTAAAAGGACAAGTTTTAGATGAGTTGAAAGAAGGCTTGTATTTTGAAAAGCTTTTACCTTCAAACTATATTGGAATATGTAATTATTGCAAGATAAATAATGAAGATGTGAAAATGTTGGTTATTGGTGAATTACCAAAAGATTATGAATACTTTTATGAAAAAATTACAACTTTTTAGGAGATAACGTGAGTGAAGAAACAAAAGAACAAATTATAGAAGAAGAAATAAAGCAAGAAGAAACAACTTGTGAAGTAGTAGATGAAACTGTTGAAAAAGAAGAAAGCTTAGAAGAAAAAGTTGCAAGATTAGAGCAACAATTAAAAGATAGTGAAGATAAATATTATAGAGTTCATGCTGATTTTGAAAATATCAAAAAAAGATTAGAAAAAGAAAAATATCAAGCTATTGATTTTGCAAGTGAAAAATTTGCTAAAGATTTATTAGGTCCAATTGATTCTTTAGAAATGGCATTACAATCTGCAAATGCACAATTAGATGCAGCAGACTTATTAACAAAATTAAAAGAGGGAATTGAACTTACAATTAAAAATTTTAATACAACTTTTGAAAAACATAATATTTCAAAAATTGAAACAGATGGAGAATTTGATCCAAATTTACATAATGCAGTAATGAAAGTAGATAGTGATGGTCATGAAACAGGGCAAATAGTTAGTGAATTACAAAAAGGTTATTTATTAAAAGATAGACTTTTAAGACCATCAATGGTTAGTATAGCAAACTAAAAAACTGACCGTAATGTCATAAAACTAGATAGATTTGAAAAGATATAAATTAAATAAAAAATAAAACTTGATAAGGATAAAAAATGAGTAAAGTAATTGGTATAGATTTAGGAACAACAAACTCTTGTATAGCAGTTTATGAAGGTGGGGAAGCTAAGATTATCCCTAATAAAGAAGGAAAAAATACTACTCCTTCAATTGTTGCATTTACTGATAAAGGTGAAGTTTTAGTAGGTGATCCTGCAAAAAGACAGGCGATTACAAATCCAGAAAAAACTATTTATTCTATTAAAAGAATTATGGGGTTAATGATGGATGAGCCAAATGCTAAGGAAGCTCAATCAAAAGTTGGATATAAAATCGTGGATAGAAGTGGAGCAGCAGCTGTTGAAATTGCTGGAAAAGTTTATACTCCTCAAGAAATTTCAGCAAAAATTTTAGGAAAATTAAAAGCTGATGCAGAAGAATATTTAGGAACAGCTGTTAATGATGCTGTTATTACAGTTCCTGCATATTTCAATGATGCACAAAGAAAAGCGACTCAAGAAGCTGGAACAATTGCTGGTCTTAATGTATTAAGAATCATTAATGAGCCAACAGCTGCATCTTTAGCTTATGGTTTAGAGAAAAAAGGTGAAGAAAAAGTTTTAGTTTATGATTTAGGGGGAGGAACATTTGACGTTACTGTACTTGAAATTGGAGATGGTACATTTGAAGTTCTTTCAACTGATGGAAATGCATTCCTAGGTGGAGATGATTTTGATAATAGAATTATTGATTGGTTAGCGAAAGAGTTCAAAGACGAAAATGGTTTTGATGTTAAAAATGACAAAATGGCATTACAAAGATTAAAAGATGCTGCTGAAAATGCTAAAAAAGAGTTATCATCAGCTGAATCAACAGAAATCAACTTGCCATTTATTTCAATGGGAAGTGCAGGTCCTGTTCACTTAGTAAAATCATTAACAAGAGCAAAATTTGAATCTATGACTGAAGATTTAATTAATGAAACTTTAGCCCATATCAAAACTGCACTTAAAGATGCAGGATTAAATAAAGATGAAATTCAAGAAATTATTATGGTTGGTGGATCAACAAGATTACCAAAAGCAAATAAAGTTGTAAAAGAATTTTTTGGTAAAGAGTTAAATAAAGGTGTAAATCCTGATGAAGTTGTAGCTGCGGGAGCTGCAGTGCAAGCTGGAGTTTTAAAAGGTGATGTTAAAGATGTATTATTACTAGATGTTACTCCTTTATCACTTGGAATTGAAACTTTAGGTGGGGTTATGACTAAATTAATCGAAAAAGGTACAACAATTCCTGTTAAAAAATCTCAAGTATTTAGTACAGCTGAAGATAATCAACCTGCTGTTTCTATTCACGTATCACAAGGAGAAAGAGAGTTTGCAAGAGATAATAAATCTTTAGGTATGTTTGAACTTTCAGATATTCCAGCTGCAAGAAGAGGCGTACCTCAAATTGAAGTAACTTTTGATATTGATGCAAATGGTGTATTAAATGTAAGTGCTAAAGATAAAGGTACTGGAAAAGAAAACAAAATTACTATTTCAGGTTCATCTGGATTAAGTGATGATGAAATTGAAAAAATGGTACAAGAAGCAGAAGCTAACAAAGAAACAGATGCAAAAAGAAAAGCAGTGATTGAAGTTAGAAATCAAGCTGATGGACTTTTACATTCAACTAAAAAAACTTTAGAAGAAAATGAAGATGCAGTTTCTGAAGATGAGAAAAAAGCAATTATTGATGCAGCTGCTGAACTTGAAGAAGTGCTAAAAAATGATAGTGCTACTAAAGAGGAGATTGAAGCAAAAGTTAAAACTTTAACTGAAAAATCTCATAAATTAGCAGAAGCTATGTATAAAAAAGAGGGTGGAGATCAAGCAGGTGCTCAACCAAATCCAAAAGCTAAAAAAGATGACGATGACGTTATCGACGCTGAAGTAGAGTAAATCTCTACTTCATGCAAACACTTTTCATAATATTAATATTATTCCTCATCTCAATATTCTCAGTGCTTTTGTATTTCAAAACTAAAAAAGGTAGAGTAAATTCCTTAAATAGTGGAGAATGCCCAACTTGCAAAGAAACAAAAAAAACTTTTTTTGATAAAAACACAAACACTACTTTTACTCAAGAAGTAATCACAAGTAGAGTTTTAAAAAATCATGGTTGTTCCGGTGTTATAGAAGTAGAATATTCTTGTAAAAATTGTGGATTAAAAGAAGTACATTCTATTAACTCATCATCAAATTGTGGTATATGAAAAATTCAATTTTAATCATTTTATTTTCTATTTTTTTTATTGTAGGATGTTCAAGTAAAAATGAAATCAAGAAAACTGAAGTTATTGAAGAAATTGATTTTGAAGAAATTGAAGCTTCAAATAGATTAGAACAGACAAATTTCTATGCAATCGAAGGATTTTTTGAAGATGATTTAGATTATGCTTTAGATGTTTTTAAAAAGGATTGTAAGAGATCTAAAAGATATGACCTTTTTAAAGATATTTGTCACAAAGCACAATTTGAAACCGATGGAAGAAAGTTTTTTATTGTAAATTTTCAACCATACAAACTTTATGATAGTAAATCAAGTGATGAAGGAATAATCACTGGATACTATGAACCTCTTTTATATGGAAGTTTAACAAAAACTAAAAGATATAAATATCCAGTTTATAAGATTCCAAAAAATTTAATTGTTTCTGATGATCCAAAATTAAAAGATTATAAGTTAAGAGGAAAAATTGTGGATAACAAGATTGTTCCTTATGATACAAGAAAACAAATAGAAGCAAATCCAAATAATCCAAATCTAGAAGTAATTGCATATGTTGATGATAAATATGATCTATTTTCATTGCATGTTCAAGGGTCAGGTAGGATACAATTAGAAAATGGAACAATAATAAATGTGGGATATGGACAACAAAATGGGTGGCCATTTACTGGTATTGGAAATTATATGCTTGAAAAAGGCTATGTTAATAAAAATGAAATGTCAATTCAAGGAATTAAAAACTTTTTTATAAAAAATCCATTAAAAATAGATGAAGTTTTAAACATAAATGATAGTTATATCTTTTTTAGAATTTCAAAAGAGGGTGCCTCTGGAAGTCTAGGCAGTGTTTTAACTGCACAAAGAAATTTAGCTGTAGATACGCAATTTATACCTCTTGGAATGCCAGTTTTCTTAAATACAAAAAATCCAGTAACGAAAGAATCAATAAATCAACTTATGGTTGCTGCTGACGTTGGAGGCGCAATTAAAGGTGAAATTAGAGCAGATTTTTTTTGGGGATTTGGAGAAGATGCTTTTGATTATGCAGGAAGAATGAAAGAAAAGGGCAAAATGTATATCTTAATGCCTAAAAAATAGTTGTTGTTTACATACAACAACCATTTCCACAACAATTATCTCTTGCATCACTATAAAATGAAATTACAAAGTTATTAAACATTTCTTGTAATTCAAAATTATGTTTTTTACAAAAATCACTATTCATATAATTTTTCATTTCTATTGCTTTTAATAATGCTTCATCTTTTGATTCAAAAGTTAAATTATTTTTTAAATTACTATTTTTAAAGCATGAACATTGATTTGCTACAACTATTTTATACATATAAACCCTTATAAATTTTAATTGATTATTATTCGTAGGGTATCTAAATTTTTATTAAAGGAATTTAAGAAGAAAATATGGATAGAATAATAAAAAAGATAACTTTAAAAGGAAAGTAATGCACATAACAAATTTAATTTCTCAATATTTTGGAAAATTTGCAAAAAAAGAGTTCCCATTTTTTTTCCAAAAAATAATAAATGATTCATATGTTAAATTAATGAAATTAAATATGAGTGAGTTTAAAAATGCAAAATATTATAAATCTTTAAATGCTTTATTTACAAGAGAATTAGTAATAAAAAGAGAAATAGATGAATCAAATGATGTAATTATTTCACCAACAGATAGTTTGATTACAGAGTGTGGAAGATTAGATGATGATATAGCATTACAGATAAAAGGTATGAAGTATAGTGTCGAGGAATTACTTACTTATTACTGTACTTCAAATTTTGAAAAAGTAAAAAATGGTTCATTTATGAATTTTTATCTTTCACCAAAAGATTATCATAGATACCATTCTCCATGTGATTTTAAACTAAAAAAATTAATTCACGTTCCTGGAAAACTTTATCCAGTTAATTTAAAATATCTAAATAAAGAATTTGAACTTTTTGTTCAAAATGAAAGAGTTATTTTAGAGTGTGAAAATAATGGAAAAGTTTTTTATATGGTTTTTGTTGGAGCTTTAAATGTAGGTCAAATGGTATTTGAATTTGAGCAAAGAGTTGAAACAAATACAGACGCAAAAGAGATGAAAGTTTATGAATATGAAAATATTGAGATAACAAAAGGTGAATGTCTAGGTTATTTTAAAATGGGTTCAACAGTAGTTATGATTTGGGAAAAAGATTCAGTAGAAATAGATAATCTATTAAATAAAGATGTAAGATTTGGACAAAAGATTGCTAAAATTTTATAATTTGAAAAATTCAATAACAAAGTAGTAATATGAATAATAAAATATTTTTAAAAATTGGTTGGTTATTTATACTTGGACTTTTAGCTTATCTATTTTTTGTAGTATTTTTTTTATCACCTAAAATAAATACTTATTTAAGTGAAAATGAAATTAATAATTCAAAAGTTCAATTTAGTAAAATAGTTTCAATAATTAATAGCAAATCAAGAACTATTGAAGATAAAGAAAAATTGCTAAATGAAGTTCAGTTACTTCTTAATAGTACTACTTTGGGCAAAACTGGATATATTTATATTTTTGATAGCAATGGAAAAATAATTTTTGATCCAAGTGGAGAATTTGAATCAAAAGATTTTTCAACTATTCCTCTTCCAAGTGCTAATAATAATTTATTATTCGAAGAATTAAAAAATGCGTATAGTAAAAGAGTTGTTTTTGAGTATGTATGGAGTAGAGTTTATGATCCTTACAATCATAGCTATCAAAAAATTTCTTGGGTTGAATATAATCAAAAGTTAGATTGGTATATTGTCTCTTCAATTTATAAAGAAGATTTTTCTTCTTTTATTGAAGGAGTTAATTCTTTAATTTTAAATATTTCTATGCTTTTATTTGGAGTATTGGCTGTAATTGGTATTTTTATTGCAATAAAAGTTATTGTTCCTATAAATAAAATGTTTTCAGAAGTTCAAAAAGTTAGTTCAACAAAAAATGAGTTTGAAAATGGGGTTAAATCTAAAGATGAAATAGGTTTTTTAGCTTCTCAATTTAACACATTACTTGATCAAGTTGAAAATAATAGAAAAACTTTAGATGAACATGTTCAGCAAAAAACAAAAGAGATACAGAATAAACTATATATTGATGAATTAACAAATCTAAAAAATAGAACAGCACTTGAAGATGATATTAAAGATGATGATTTTGTATCTATTGCTTTAATTGATATTGATTCTTTTGATGATATAAATGAACTTTATGGATTTTCTACTGGAAATTTAGTTTTAATTGAAGTTGCAAAAGTTTTAAATGAATTTGCAACAAAATATAATGTGCATGTTTATAGATTCTATGGAAATGTTTATTGTCTTGCAGATAAAAAGATGATGGGATTCTCAAGATATGATGAATTTATAACTGAATTATGTAAGCTTTTCAAAAATAGAGCAATTCATATAGAAGAATTATCTTTAGATATTTTTATAAATATAACACTTGGTATTTCAATAGCTCAAGAAGAACCTGTTAAAACAGCAGGAATTGCTCTTAAAAAAGCAAAAAAAGCAAATATGAAATTCTTTGTATATAATAATGAAATAGATACAAAAGAAGTAATAAAAAAATCTATGTATTGGCGAGAAAAAATCAAATTGGCAATTGAAGAAGATTTAGTAACGCCATTTTATCAACCAATTTTTAATAGAGAGAAAGTAATTGTAAAATATGAAACCTTAATGAGATTAAGAGATAAAAATGATGAGGGTGAAACAATTTATTTAAGCCCATATCTATTCCTTGATATCTCAGTGAAAACAAAACAATATTTACAACTTTCAAATCAAGTTATTTCAAAAGCTTTTGCTGATTTATCAAAGACAGAAAAACAAGTTTCATTGAATCTTAGTTTTAAAGATATTTTAGATTTGGATTTCGTACAATCTTTGGATAAAAACTTAGATAAAATTGATAATGAAAAAAAACAACAAATAGTTTTTGAGATATTAGAAAGTGATTATATTACAGATTATACTTTATTAGAAGAATTCATAATAAAATATCGAGATCAAGGTATCCAAATTGCTATTGATGATTTTGGAACTGGTTATTCAAATTTCGCTCACATTTTAAAAATAAGACCAAATTATATTAAAATTGATGGTTCACTAATAAAAAATATTAATACAGAAAAAAGTTCATATGAGCTTGTTAAATCAATTATTGATTTTTCAAAAGCTTTAAATATAAAGGTAATTGCAGAGTTTGTTCATTCTGCTGAAGTGTATAAAACAGTTTTGGATTTAGGTGTAGATGAATTTCAAGGTTTTTATTTAGCAGAACCTAATAAGAAAATTGAATAATTTTACTAAACTAAAAGCTTTTTGTTGTAAAATATTGGATAAATATAAATAAAAAAGGATTAATATGTCTACAATTACTGAATTAGGAAATTTAGCATTATCGGGAACTAAAAAAGGTAAAATATCTATCTCTAATGTAACTGAGCCTTATGGAAAAGATACTCCTGATATTGTAAGTATTGGTATTTCTTTAAATGGACAAGATGTTCAATGGAAATCTCATATTCCTTATGAGAATTTAGAAGATGTAATTACTATTTTACAAAAAGCATTGGATGCAAAAAAATAAATTCCTTAAATTTATAAAATAATTTTGTGATATAATATTCTTTTAAAGAGGATTTGTTATGTCACAAAAAAAGATTATAGGTAGAAGAGAAATAATATCTATTTTAGATTTAGAACTATTTGATTTAGATGCTAAAATAGATACTGGTGCTGATTCAAACTCGTTACATTGCGATGATATTTATGTTGATGGTGAGAAATTTGTTCATTTCACATTATTAGATGAAGTTCACGCTGCTTATCATGGCAAAAAAATTAAAATGCCGCTATATAAATTAAAAAAAATTAAAAGTTCAAATGGGACAGTGCAATTAAGAGCTTCTGTTCAAGTTACAGTATCCTTTTTTGGGAAAAAGTATAAAACAATTATTAGCTTAGCGGATCGTTCTGATATGAAATATCCAATGTTAATAGGAAGAAAATTTTTGACAAACCGTTTTTTAGTTGATGTTTCAAAAGAATATCTTACAAAAACAATATAAAAAGGATTAAAATGTTAGTTTATGTGTTATCAAGAAATAAAGAATTATATTCTACAAAAAGATTAGTTGAAGAAGCTAAAAATAAAGGTTGGGAAGTAAGAGTAATTGATTATTTAAGATGTACTATTGAAATTATGAAAGGTGAGCTAGTTGTTAATTATCAAGGAAAGGTATTACCTACACCTGATGCTATAATTCCAAGAATTGGAGCAAGTAGAACTTTTTATGGAACTGCAATGGTACGGCACTTTGAAATGATGGAAGTATTTAGTACATCAGGGAACTTAGCTATTGCTAGAAGTAGAGATAAATTAAGAAGCTTACAAGTTCTATCAAGAAATGATGTTGATATGCCAAGAACTGTATTTGCTTCAAATAAATCAAATGCAAAAGATGTTATTGAATTAAGTGGCGGTGCACCATTAGTTCTTAAAATATTAGAAGGTACTCAAGGTGTTGGAGTTGTTCTTGTTGATAGTGAGAAAGCAGCAAAATCGGTTCTTGATGCATTTTATGGAATGGATGTTAACTTACTAATTCAAGAATATATTGAAGAAGCAGGTGGAGCTGATATTCGAGCATTCGTTGTAAATGGTGAAGTTGTTGGTGCAATGAGAAGACAAGGAGCTGAGGGTGATTTTAGATCAAACTTACACCAAGGTGGAAGCGCAAAATTATATAAATTAAATAGAAAAGAAAAAGCAACTGCAATTGCAGCAGCAAAGGCAATGGGACTTGGTGTTTGTGGTGTTGATATGATTCCATCGGCTAGAGGTCCTCTTGTAATGGAAGTTAATTCAAGTCCAGGACTAGAAGGAATTGAAAAATCTACGAATATTAATATTGCAGAAAAAATTATGGATTTTATTGAAAAAAGTTTAAAACCAACAGACTCAGAAAATCCACAAAAAAGAAAAATCAAAAAAGATAGTATTGGAGCTTAATAACTAATATGCCAAATTCAAAATTAATAATTGCAGATACTGAGATTTTACGTGGAACAAGAGTTACTATAAACTTAGAACTTCCAAAGCTTTATAATACTCCAACAAATCTTCCTATTAGAGTAATAAGAGGTAAAAAAGATGGACCAATAGTTTTTGTAAGTGCTGCAATTCATGGGGATGAATTAAATGGTATTGAAATAATTAGAAGATTAAGAAAATTAAGTATTCTTAATAAACTAAAAGGAACTCTAATCCTAGTTCCTATAGTTAATGTTTATGGAATAATGAATCTTTCAAGATATTTACCAGATAGAAGAGATTTAAATAGAAGTTTTCCAGGAAGCATAAAAGGATCACTTGCTAGTCGAGTAGCAAAAACATTTTTTGATGAAGTGGTTTTAAGATGTGATCTAGGAATTGATTTACACACAGCCTCAATTCATAAGTCAAATCTTCCGCAAGTTCGGACAAATATTGATAATGAATATACATTTAAATTAGCAAAGTCTTTTGGTGCTCCTGTTGTATTACACTCTGAATTAAGAGATGGTTCATTAAGAGGTACAGCACAAGACAGTGGAGTTCCTATTTTACTTTATGAAGCAGGAGAGGCGTTAAGATTTGATGAAACTTCTATACGAATTGGAGTAACAGGAATTATAAATGTTCTTAGAGAAATGCAAATGCTTCCCTCTGTATTAAAAAAGAAAGCAAGTAAATCTCCAATTATTACAAAAAATAGTAACTGGATTCGTTCAAATGAAAGTGGAATGCTCAGAACTATAAAAGCTCTTGGTGATATTGTAAAAAAAGATGAAGTTATTGCATATATAGATGAGCCATTAGATGATGATGTGTATGAAATAAAAGCTACTTTTGATGGTGTTATTATTGGAAAATCTGAAATTCCACTTGTTCAAGAAGGTGATGCAATTTTTCATATTGCAAAACTAAAAGATTTAGAAAGTGCAGAAAGTAAGTTAGAATATTTTAATGATTCTGCAATGGATGAAAGTGAATTTCATGAACTTAATAATGAAGAGATTATTGAATAAGTGAGAATAATCTTTTGTCTTTTTTTAACTTTTAATTTATATTCAAAGGATATTATAGGCTCTATTGATAAGTTGGATTTCCCTGCTTTCAATCTTGAGAATGTAGAAACAAGAATTGATACAGGTGCTACAAACTCATCTTTACATTGTACTAATATTGAAAAAATCAATGATAAATTTGTTAAATGTAATGTTTTAGGAAAAGAAAATTTTATAAAAGAAATCTCTAAAATAAAAGAAGTAAAAAGCTCAAATGGAATTTCTCAAAATAGATTTTTTATAAAAACTGAAATTATAATCTTGGGTAAAACCTATATTTCTGAATTATCACTAAATGATAGAAGTTCTATGAGTTATCCTTTTTTATTAGGTAGAGATATTTTAGCTCAAGATTTTATTGTGGATGTTAGTAAAGATAATATATCATTTAATTTAAAAGAGAGTATTAAAAATTAATACTTAATAGTCTCTCTTAATTCTTGTTTCCATAAAGCCATGCCACCAAAAAGATGAGCAGTATTTTTATATCCTTGATCAATTAAAAAGTTTCCAATAGTTCTTGTTCTGTTTGCATGGGCACAAATAAGTATAAAAGTTTGATCTTTTGATATTACTAATTTTTCAAACTCTTTCATCCAATTATCTACATCATGATTTCCATATTCATCAAAAAAAGTCATAAGGTGAGCATTTTTTATAACTCCAGTTCGTTGCCATTCATCTGCTCTTCTAACATCTATCATAACTATATTATCATCTATCATTTTTTCTACTATTCTTGGTTGTAAATCAACTAAGTCACTCATTAAATTCCTTTAAATAAAAAAGTAATATTAACATAAAACATATAATAAAAACTTATAGTAATATATAATTTTTTTGTTATAAATATTGTGTAAACAAACTCTTTACAAAGATAATATATAATACAAAAAAATATAAGGTATATTAATGAAAAAAATAATTCTGCTAATGTTTTTTAGCATTGCTTCTCTTTTTGCATACGAAGAGTTAACAGTTGATAATTTTGATGAAAAAATAAAAGATAAAAATGTTATCATTGATTTTTATGCAGTTTGGTGTCCTCCTTGTAAAATACTTGCATCAAATTTAGAAGATTTTGATGTGGTTAAGCCAGATAATGTAGAAGTTTTTAAGGTAAATATTGATGATCAAATGGTATTGGCAAAAAAATATGGAGTTTCAAAACTTCCTACTTTAGTTTATTTTAAAAATGGAAAACCTGTGAATGATTATGTTGGAATACTAAGTGTTGAAGAATTAACACAAACATCAAAAGAAAATTTTAATTAAAGATAAATAAATGAAAAAAATATTATTACTTCTTTTAGTTTTTGTTTACTCATTTTCTTTAGAATTTAGACAAGAATTTTTAGAACCAGAAGAAGCTTTTAAAACAAGTTTTACAAAAAATGAAGATAGTCTAAACTTCAAATTAGACTTAGGTAAAGATATATATTTATACGATGATAAACTAAAAGTTATCATTACAAAACCAGTAAATATAGATATAACAGAAGATCTAAATATTGCTGATCCTGTAGCTTATGAAGAGTTTATTGTTCATTTTGTCAATCAAAATATTGATATTCCATTTTCTTTACTTAAATCAAAAGTTGATTCAAATGAAGTAGAAATTGAAATCAAATTTCAAGGTTGCTCAAAAGCAGGTCTTTGTTATGCGCCAATGGGTGAAAAATATACTTTAAATCTTGATGGAATAGTTATTAAAGAGACAAAAATAGCTGAAAATAGTTCAAAAACTAAAGAAACTAAAGAAATTGTAGCTCCAGAAAATACAGATTTAAATGAAACTGATACTATTGCAAATAGTTTAAAAGATGGAAATATTTTATTAATACTTGCAACTTTTTTTGGATTTGGATTATTACTTTCTTTAACTCCTTGTGTATTTCCTATGATTCCTATTTTATCTTCAATTATTGTAGGAGCTTCTCAAAAAGAAAAAATGACAGCTAGTAAAGGATTCTTTTTATCTTTAGTTTATGTTTTATCTATGAGTGTTGCTTATACAATTGCAGGAGTAATTGCAGGAGTATTTGGAGCTAATTTACAAGTAGCTCTTCAAAATCCTTATGTTTTAGTTGTGTTTGCACTTATTTTTGTGGCACTTGCTTTTTCTATGTTTGGTTATTTTGAGATTAGATTACCTGAGTCAATTCAGACAAAATTAAATAAAACTACAGATGGAAAAGAAAAGCAAGGAGTTGCTGGAATTGCTATTATGGGATTCTTATCAGCTTTAATAGTCGGACCTTGTGTTGCTCCTCCTCTTGCAGGTGCTTTAGTTTATATTGGACAAACAGGTGATGCACTTCTTGGTGGTATGGCTTTATTTGTAATGAGTTTAGGAATGGGTGTTCCGTTATTGCTTATAGGACTTGGAGCTGGAAGATTTATGCCAAAACCAGGTGGTTGGATGGAAGGAATCACTAGAATCTTTGGAATTGTAATGTTAGGTGTTGCTATTTGGTTATTAGATAGAGTTTTAGATGCTACTTTACTTATGTATTTATGGGCTTTATTATTAATAGGAACAGCTGTTTATTTAAAAATTTATAAAAATATTTTAGCTCAAACTTTAACTGTTGTAATTTTTATTTTAGGGACTAGCTTACTTATTGGAGCAATAAGTGGATCTACAAATCCACTTAAACCATTTGATAAATTCACTTCTTCAAAAGGTGTTCAATTAACTAGCGAGAAGCTAGTTTTCACAAAAATAAAAAATATTGATGAGTTAAACTTAGCTATAAAAAATTCAAGTAAACCTGTGATGTTAGACTTTTGGGCTTCATGGTGTGTAGCTTGTAAAGAGTTAGAAGAAATTACATTTAAAGATGAAGAAGTTATAAAAAAACTTCAAGGATTTACTCTTTTAAAAGCAGATGTTACAGAAAATAATGATGATGATAAAGCTTTACAAAAACTATATGGTATTGTTGGACCTCCTGGTTTAATATTTTGGGATAAAGATAAAAAAGAAGTTAGCTCTTCAAAAATAGTTGGATATAAAAATCCTACAGATTTCTTACAAATAGTAAACAAAAATTTTTAAAAGAGGAAATTTCCTCTTTTAACTCTCTTTTTTAATAATATTTTCCTATAATAAATTTTTTAGGATTTATTATGGATTTAAATACTGATTTTTTAATCATCTTCTCTTTTATAATTTTTATTTCTTCTTTAGTTCATGGAAGCATAGGTTTTGGTTTTCCAATGATTGCAACACCACTTCTAGCAATGATAACAGATATGAAAACAGCTATTTTATATATAGCAATTCCCACACTTTTGATTAATCTAATTAGTATTTATAATGAAGGCAATTTTTTTCAAGCTGTAAAAAATTTTTATCCATTAGCATTAATGGGAATGATAGGAAGTGCAATAGGTACGCAAATACTTATTTATAGCAGTACAGATTTTTTTAAACTTTTACTAGCTCTTTCAATATTTTTATATCTTTTTATTCAAAAATTTAAAATACAAATGCATTGGATTGAAAAGAAAAAAAGATTATCAACAGTTGTCTTTGGATTCATTGCAGGTATCATTGGTGGTTTAACAAATGTAATGGCATCAATTTTGATTATTTATTCACTTGAGTCTAAACATACAAAAAAAGAAATTATTCAATCAACAAATTTGTGTTTTCTGTTTGGAAAAATTATTCAGATAGTATTATTTACAATACATGGTTCATTTAATCAAGAGCTATTAATGATTTCATTTTCTAGTTTATTACTAGTCTTTATTGCTATGTTTGTAGGATTAAAGGTAAAAGATAAGATTCCTCAAGAAGTTTATAAGAAAGTTATAAAAATTGTTTTATTTGTAATTGCGTCTTTTTTAGTTTATCAAACTATTTAAAAGAGGCTTCCCTCTTTTAAATAAATATTAAAGCACCTATGATAATAGCTGCTAAATATAAGGCTCCAAAGATAGCTCCTAGCGCCCACCATTTTCCTTGAGAAATATATCCTGCTCCATACCAAATAGGTGAAGGTCCAGTTGCATATGGTGTTATAATACCCATAACCCCAAGGCTACCTGCAAGTAAAATACTAAAAGGTATTAACTGTTCAGGAGTCATAAGTTTTACTGCAATTGCTAAGAATATTGGCATTAATGCAGTTGTGTGTGCTGTTGTACTTGCAAAGAAATAGTGTAATATGAAGAATAACACTAGCATTGAAAGTATAAGCATAGTTGGACTCATTCCTGAAAGATAAACTTCTGTACTACTTCCAATCCAATCTAAAACACCAACTTTTTTAAGTCCTGCTGCCATTGCAACAAGAGAAGCAAACCAAATAAATACGTTAAATGCTGCTTTATTTGAAATAACATCATCCCATGTAATTACATTTGCTAAAACCATGATAGATACAACTGAAATCGCAGTAGTTGTAGAATCAATATTTAACTCTGTACTAAATATCCAAAGTGCAAGAGCAACAATAGCAAGACCTGCCATTAGAAGTTCTTTTGAAGTAATTCCACCTAATTTTTTTAATTCTTCAGCAGCCCAAGCTGGAGCTTCAGGAGAAGTTTTTTGAGTTGGAGGATATACAACATAAACTAACCATGGAGTTAGTAAAAATAATGGAATCATAAGTGGTAACATAATTGAAGCCCATGCTCCCCATGAAATCAAGTGTCCTGTACCTTTATTGATTAAATCAACAGCAAGTAAATTTGGTGCAAGTGCTGTTAGGAACATAGAACTTGTTACACAAGTAGTTGCAATAGCAACCCATGAAATATAAGCTCCAAGTTTTCTTGGCTCATGTTCAGGAGTTGAATCAAAAATCAAAGGAATATTTGAAGCAACTGGATAAATAGTTCCTGCACTTCTTGCTGTATTTGATGGCATAAATGGAGATAAAATTAAATCTGAGAATGCAACTGCATATCCAAGACCAAGTGAACTTTTACCCATATATTTAATCATAATTAATGATACTCTTTTTCCAAGACCTGTTTTTTTGTAACCAAGAGCAAACATAAATGCTGCGAAAATTAACCAAATAACACTATTCGAAAATCCAGATAATGCCCATGTGATACTATCTTTTGAATTTCCAACTAATCCTAAAGTAGCAACTAGTGATACCCCTGCAAAACCTACAAGTGCTGCTGGAACTGGCTCTACAATTAACCCTACAACCACAGCAAAAAATATTGCCATAAAGTGCCATGCATTAGCACTTAGACCTTCTGGTGCTGGTATAAACCAAAATATTAGTAAAACAGCAATAGGAAGAATCAATTTAATCGTTTGACTTGACATAATGTCTCCTTTTTAAGTTTTTATATACTGTAAGTATAGAAGATAAAAGGGATAAAAATAGGACTTTTTTGATAAAATCAAATCAAATAAATCAAATAAAGTAAAATAATATGAAATTTTTAATTCTCTTTTTTTTAACAATTACTACAATTCTCGCAAACTCTTCAAAAGAAATTTTACTTTTACATTCATATAATAATGGTTTAAAATGGACAGATGGAATAACACAGGGCGTTAAAGAAATCTTAGATAAATATCCACAGTATGAACTTACAATAGAATATATGGATAGTAAAAAAATAGATAGTGAGGAGTATTTTAATATTCTGATGAGTTTATATGAAAAGAAATTTTTAAATAGGCAATATGCAGTTGTTATTGCTGCTGATAATTATGCATATGAGTTTGTTTTAAAAAATCATAGTAAACTATTTGATAAATCTTCTATTGTTTTTACAGGGATTGAAAATTTTAATAATAATTCTATTCCTTTTGATTTGAAGAGATATGTTACAGGTGTTGTTGAATATAAAGATATAAAAAAAAATATAGAATTGATAAAAAAAATAATTACAGATTTAAATATTTTGTATATTATTAGTGATGATACTTTTTCTTCATTAGTGATAAAAGATCAAATAATAAGTGATTCTAATGATTTTAAAAAAGATATCAAAATAGTTTTTGATAATCAAATTGATATAAATACAATATTAAGTAAAGTAAATCATTTACCTAAGAATAGTGCTGTTTTATTTTCTAGTTTATATAGAGATATTAATGGAAAATATATTACTTCTACACAATTAAGAGATTTTTTTAAGTCATCAAAATATCCAATCTTTGCACTTAATAAGATTCATTTAGGTGAAGGAGTTATTGGTGGTGTTATGGTAAATGCAATAGAGCAAGGAAATATTGCAGCAAAAAAAACAGTAGAAATTATGCAAGGTAAGGAAGCTTTTTCTTTAGATATTAATATTCCTACGTCTAAGTATTATTTTGATTATGAGGTATTAGAAAAATTTAGTTTAAATAATTCAAAAATACCTATGTTATCAACTATGCTTAATGAACCAAAAAGTTTTTTTGAAAAAAATAGACAATTTATTGATGGTACTTTTATTTTATTACCATTATTATTTTTGTTAATAATTGGATTGATTGTAAATATAACAAAAAGAATAAATTTAGAAATAAAATTAGTTGAACAAAGTAAACTAGATAATGTATTACTTAATAATATTAAAAGTATTATATATTGGAAATCCAATGATGGTACGCTTTTAGGATGTAATGATGCTTTATGTTTATTTTTAAATATGAAAAAAAAAGAGATAATAGGAAAAAAAATAGAAGAAATTCTTCCAAGTTTATGTGAAAAATTTAAAGATAATGTAAATTTTGTAAAAGAATTAGAAACTACATTAATTTTTAAAAATATTTCTATGGAAGTTTTAATCAGAAGAAAAAAATATTTTAATAAAAAAAATCAAGAAGCAGGAATTGTAACTATTATAAATGATATGACAGATATCAAAAAACTTCAGAATCAAAGAAAAAAAGATGAGCAGTTTATTATACAAAGATCAAAGTTATCAGAAATAGGTGAGATAATGACATCTATTGCTCACCAATGGAAAACACCATTAATAGAGATTTCAACAATTGCCCAAGAGTTACTTTATAAAAGAAGTAAAAAAGAGTTATCAAAAGAAGATAGTAAAGAGTTTGTGGATGAAATAATGACGCAAGTTCAGTATATGACAAAAACAATTGATGACTTTAGATCTTTTATAAAACCATCTATATCTAAAAGTAACTTTGAAATAAGGGAAGCTATTGAAGAATTGCTAAGAATTATTGAGCATAATATTAAATATAACTATATAGAGGTTGAGGTTAATTTTCAAGAGAATAAAAAATATATAATAAGTGGCTATCCAAACGAATTTAAACAAGCAATTTTGAGTATTATAAATAATGCAAGAGATAGTATTTTGAAGAAAAGAGAAAAAGAAAATTTTCAAGGAAAAATTATAATAGATACATTTTATGAAAATGATAATATTTATATAAGTATAAAAGATAATGGAATAGGAATAAAAAAAGAAAATTTAGAAAAAATATTTGAACCATTTTTTACTGATAAAATAAATGGTGATGGATTTGGTCTTTATATGGTGAAGTTAATTATTGAAGATAAAATGGATGGAAGTATAAAAGCAGTAGAGCAAAAAGATGGAGCTAATATTTTGATTGCTCTTAATAAAAATATATAAAAATAGGTAAATATATGAAGATATTATTATTAGAAGATAATAAGCGGCTTTCAAATTTGATTATTGAAGCCTTGGAAGAAAAAGGTTATAAAGTAGATTGGTTTGAAGATGGAAAAGCTGCTTTAGAATCTATTTATAACGGATATGATTGTTTTGTTTTGGATATAAATGTTCCTGGAATTGATGGTTTGAATTTATTAAAAGAGCTTAGAATTATGGATGAAACTACACCTGCTATTATAATAAGCGCAAATGTAGAATTAGAAACAATAAAGGATGCTTATGTAAAAGGTTGTGATGAATATATCAAAAAACCTTTTTATATTTATGAACTTGAAACTAGAATTGATAAGCTTTGTAAAAAAGTATCAAAAGATATTAATTTGCCAAATGGATATGCTTATAATTTAGATTTAGAAAAACTTTTTGATGATAAAAAAGAAGAGATTAAACTTGCAAAAAAAGAGATATTAGTATTTAATCTTTTTGCAAAGAATTTAGAAAAAATTATCACCTTTGAACAAATAGAACAGTATGTTTGGGAAGGTGATTTAACTACAAATGAAAATATAAGAGCATTAATAAAAAGGCTTAGAAAGAAATTACCAGATGATACCATTCTTTCTCAAGGTGGAATGGGATACATCTTAAATATAGTTAGAAAATTTAATTAATAAAAAAATTAGAAACTAGGGCTTTATATAAGATTTGTTATACTTCACAAAAAATTAAAAAGGGTTTAGATGAACTTTGAAACAATTTTAGGAAAAGTAGAATTTTTAGAATTTTTAAGAGGTAAAAAAGCTACATTTTTACTAAGTGCAAGTGTTACAAAAACTTGTGAAATTCCAAATATCTCACAAGCGGGAATTCCTGGGCATTTACATTTAACACCCACTTTAGATGCAGAATTTTTATGTACAAAACAAGTTCACTCAATGCCACAAATTGCACAAACTCCGACAGGTGTGCCAACACCTGCATTAATCACAAGAGCAATCCATGAATTAAGTGCTTTTTCAAATATTGAGATTTTAAATCTAGGTTTAGAAGTAATTCCTGAAATAAACTATTTTAAAATACATAATTTTGCTATAAAACCAAGTAATAGAATTGATGATGGTGCGAAAATTAATGCAATGGAAATTTTTCAAAAAGGTTTAGAATTTGCGCAAACTTTTAAAACAAATGATGATTATGTAATTTTAGCAGAGTCAATACCAGCAGGAACTACAACAGCAAATGCAACAGCACTTGCTTTAGAATATGCTTGTGAAGGATATTTTTCAAGTTCTTATAAAAATAATCCAAGTGATATAAAAAAAATAGTTATAGAAAAAGCTTTAAATAGAATAAATTCAGAAGATGAGCTTTTTGAAAAATTATCTTCAGTAAGTGATAATATGATTATTTTTAATGCTGGATTTATACTTGGAAGCAGAGCTAATAATCTAAAAGTGATTCTTGCAGGTGGAACTCAAATGGCTGCTGTTTTACTTGTGGTGAACTCAATATTAAGAAGTATGGATGGGCAAATTGATTCTTCAAATATTGCACTTTGTACCACAAAATGGATAAATAAAGATGAAAATTCAAACATAAAAGCACTTTTAGAGCAACTTGATTTTCCTATAAATGTCTATGCAAGTGATTTTGATTTTGAACTTTCAAATCATCCTGCACTTAAACTTTATGACCAAGGTGAAGCAAAAGAGGGTGTTGGATGTGGTGGTGCTTTATGTTATGCTTCTATTAATGGCTTAACAAAAGATCAAGTTACAAAAAAAGTAGAGAGCTTTTTAGCATAGAAAAGGATAATTAATTGGAAAAAATATTACTAGGATTTTTATGTGCACTTTTATTAAGTGGATGCAATGTAAAACAACCAAAACAAATAGAAGAATGGACAATTCAAAATGATCCCTATTATAAACACAAAAAGAGTCAATTCCAAATGTTATCACAAAATACAAAATATACAACAGTAATGTTAGGTGATTCAATCACAGATGAAGGACAATGGGATGAATTATTAGATAATCCCCTTGTTCAAAATAGAGGAATAAGTGGCGACACAACGCAGGGTGTTTTGCAAAGACTTGATAGTACAAATAAAAGTATAAAACAAGTTTTCATAATGATTGGTGTAAATGATATTATGAGAGGTAAAGAAACTGCTGAAGTTTATTTAAACTACTTAAAAATCATAAAATTCTTTCAAGATAAAAATATCAAAGTATATATTCAATCAACACTATTTATAGGTGAAAAAAGAGCTGGAAATTTTAATCCAAAAATTGAAGAGCTAAATAAAAAACTAGAAACTTTTACAAAAGAAAATAACATAACTTTTATAAACCTAAATCCAATTTTTGCACCAAATAAAATACTAAAAAAAGAGTTTACTTTTGATGATTTACACTTAAATGGGGCTGCTTATAAACTTTGGGCACAAGAGATTAAAAAATACTTTTAATTGCAATTTTAAGTATAGTAGATAAAATAAAAGCTACTTAATAAATATAATATAATTTAGGATTTTTATGGATATTTTTATTTCAACATTTTTAAAAATGTTTTTTATTATGACACCATTTTTTGTATTGTCAGTTTTTTTAACGGTTACTCAAGATGCTACTTCAAAGGAGAGAAAAGCATTAGCTATTAAAGTTACCACTTCAGTGATTGTTATGAGTTTAGTATTATTGTTTTTTGGAAAACATATTTTTAATATTTTTGGTATAACATTAGATGCTTTTAGAATAGGGGCTGGTGCATTACTCTTTTTAACAGCAGTTGAATTAGTTCGAGGAAATAAAGATACTGCAAAAGTAGGGGATAAAGATATCTTACAATTAGCAGTTGTTCCTCTTGCTATTCCTGTGACTATTGGCCCTGGAACTATTGGTATTTTACTTGTAATGGGTGCCACTTTTGAAGATACTTCTTCTATGTTAATGGGAAGTTTTGCTTTGGTTTGTGCTGTTTTAGTAGTGGGAATAATGCTTTATACTTCTTCAATTTTTGAAAAACTGATAGGAAAACAAGGTCTTTTAGTTATTTCAAAAATCACAGGTTTATTTTTAGCAGCACTATCTGCACAAATCGTGTTTACTGGTATTAAAAACTTTTTGGAAATTTGATGAAGGTAATTTTTTATTTATGTTATAATAACACAGGTTATCATAACAAGGGTTTTTATAATGAAGTTTTACAATAGAGAAAATGAATTAGAAATATTAACAAAAGCAGATAAACTTAAATCTGAAAAATCAATAATGACTATGTTAATAGGTAGAAGAAGAATCGGAAAAACAACACTTGCACTTCAAAGTTTTTCAAAAGATAAAGTTCTTTATTTTTTTGTTTCAAAGAAAAGTGAACAACTTCTTTGTGAAGAGTTTGTTGAAGAGTTGACAAATAAACTTGAAATAAAACTGTTTGGCAAACTTACAAAATTTGAAGAACTTTTTGAATATATTTTAGAATTAGGTAAAACAAAAACTTTTACTTTAATCATAGATGAGTTTCAAGAGTTTTTCAAAATAAATGAATCTATTTATTCATCTATTCAAAAACTTTGGGATTTAAATAAAAATAAAACAAATATACATTTTATAACTTGTGGTTCTGTTTATTCGCTTATGAAAAAAATATATGAAGATAAAAATGAGCCACTTTTTGGAAGATGTGATTTTAAAATAGATTTAAAACCATTTAAAGTATCTGTATTAAAAGAGATATTAAAGGATAATAACTCCTATTCAAATGAAAACCTTTTAGATTTTTATCTTCTTACAGGTGGAGTTGCAAAATATATAGAACTATTTTCCTTGCATAAAAGTTTTGACTTAAATTCTATGATAGATACTATTATTGAACCTAACTCAATATTTTTAGATGAGGGAAGAAATAGACTTATTGAAGAGTTTGGAAAAGAGTATGGAACATATTTTTCTATACTTTCACTAATAGCTAGTTCAAAAACATCAAGAAGTGAAATAGAGTCTATTCTAGAAAGAAATATCTCAGGACATCTTTCAAGGCTTGAAAATGACTATAGTATTATAAAATCAATAAAGCCAATAAATGCAAAACCAAACTCAAAAGTACAGAAATACGAGATAATTGATAATTTCTTAGCTTTTTGGTTTAGATTTATTTTTAAATATCAATCACTAATAGAAGCTGAAAGTTTTGATAGATTAAAAGAGATTATTAAAAGAGATATTTGTACTTTTAAAGGAAGGTTTTTAGAAAAACTATTTATAGAACTTCTAAAAGAAAAACAGACTTTTACAAATATAGGTTCTTACTGGGAACGTAATAATCAAAATGAAATAGATATAGTAGCAATAGATGATATAGATAAAAAACTTCTTATTTGTGAAGTAAAATTAAATGAAAAAAAGCTAAGTCATAATGATTTAGTAATAAAAGCTCAAAATTTAGTGAAAGAATACAAAGAGTATGAAATAGAATATAAACTTCTATCACTTAAGGATATTTAACAGTATGAAAAAGATATTTTATTTTGGTGGACAAAAATCAGGTAAAACAAAAGCAGGAATTAAAAAAGCCTTAGAGTTATCAAAAGATGAAAAACCATATTATGTGGCTACTTATGATAACTCTTATGGTGATTCTTCTATGGGTGAGAGAATTGATAAACACATAATTGAGAGAAAAGAAGATTTTATTACTATTGAAGAGCCAAAAGATTTAAGAAAAGTAATAGAATCTAAAAAGACTTATTTAGTTGATTGTGTTTCTATGTGGATTTTAAATAATTTAGAAGAAAAAGAAGAAGTTTTAAAAGAGCAGTTAAAAGAGCTTTTTAAAATAGATGCAAATATCATTTTTATTTTAAATGACGTTTCTTGTGGTGTAATTCCATTTGATAAAGAGTCAAGAAGATTTGTAGATTTTTCAGGAATAATTGGGCAAGAGTTGGCAAAACTCTGTGATGAAGTTTATGAAGTGAAATATGGAATTGAGAAAAAATTAAAATGAAACAAATTTTAAACGCATTTTATTTTGCTCTTTCATACTTTTCTATTATTCCTGTATTTGTAAAAAATATGGAAATCAACAATGATACTTATAAATATACTTTAGCTTTGTTTCCACTTGTGGGTGCAATACTTGCTTCCATGGTAATAGGTTTAAATCTTTTTTTATTAGAGTTTTTTAATCCTATTTATGCCTCTTTTGTATGTGCTGTTGTTTATCTAGCACTTTATGGATTTATTCATACAGAAGCTATAATTGACGTGGTTGATGGATGGTTTGCTGCATATAGTGGAAAAGATGCTTATAAGATTATGAAAGAATCAACTATTGGAGCTATTGGGGCTTTATATGGTTTTTCTTTCGTTTTATTAAAAGTGGGAATTATTACTTATGTTTTATATGAAAAACAGTATATGCTTTTTTTGATAGTTTGTGTTTTTTCAAGATTAAATTTGATTTATTTACTTGAATATTTTAAATTTAGTAAAGATAGTTTTTTATCTTTGGCATTTGTTAATGGTGGTGTATTTGGTTTAAAGATTCTTTCTTTGAGTTATATTGCACTTGCACTAATTGTTGGCTCAAATGTTTTGATTTTATTTATTTTATCACTTCTTAGTTTCTATTTTATACTAAAAGTTTTGGATAAGAAATTCGGCTTTGTAAATGGTGATTGTTTAGGTTTTACACTTGAACATACTGAACTTGTACTTTTAAATATAGGACTTATGATAATACTATGAAAACTTTTGAACATGGTGGACAAATAGAAAAATTCGCATCTGATTTAGGATGCAATATTAGTGAAATAATTGATTTATCATCAAATATAAATTTTGTGAAACCACAAATAAATATCGATTTTAACACTTTAGATATCTCTTCATATCCAACTTATGATAAATTATATAAGAAAATTGCAGATAATTATGCTGTTAGAAGTGAAGAAATAGAGCTGTTTAATGGTGGAAGTTCTGCAATTTTCACCCTATTTAAACATCTTGATTTAAAATCTTGCACTATTTATTCACCTGCATATTTAGAGTATAAAAAAGCCTCTTTAAATTTTGGCTATGAGCTTGATATTATAAATAGGTTTGATGATATCACAGCGCCTGTAAAAGAGGGATCATTTGTGATTTTTGTAAATCCTTCAACTCCTGATGGAAAATATTATGAGCTTGAAGAGTTGATGAAAAAATGGATTGAAAAATCTTGTACTATTTTGATTGATGAGAGTTTCTTAGACTTTTGTGATAAACCATCAGCTATTAAATATTTAAAATTTTATGATAAATTATATATCTTAAAATCAATGACAAAGTTTTACTCAAGTGCAGGAATAAGAGTTGGAACAATAGTATCTACAAAAGAGAATATTGAAAAACTAAAAAGATTTGAACCCATGTGGAAACTATCTCAATTTGACTCAAACTATCTTCAATCTGCTTTAGATGATAAACTTTTTAAATCTATTTCAAAAGCTATAAATGTAAAAAATAAAATAGAGTTAGAAAATATTTTAAAAAGTTCAAGTTTGATAGATGAAGTCTTAGAAAGTAGCGCAAACTATTTACTAGTAAAACTGCAGAATTTAAAAGCAAAAGAGTTTCAAAAAAAATTAAAACCATATAAAATAATGGTGCGAGATTGTTCAAACTTTGATTGTTTAGATGATAGATATGTTCGAGTGGCTGTAAAATCATCAAATGCAAATGAAGCTTTGAGTGAGGCCTTAAAACAGATATGTTAATCAAAAATAGATTTATAAAATATTTCTCTTTTTTCTTATCAGCAATATTTATAGCTTATGTGATTTATATGATAATTACATCATTTTTTATAGTAAAAAATCAGTTCATTGATATTGGTGATTCAACTTATGTAAATCAAGTAAGAACTGATGATTACACTATAAAACTTGCAGCTTATTTAACAAAAAATTGCAATGGTGAAAAAATTTGTGAAGTTCAATCAATGCTAGATTTTGTAACTGCAATTCCCTATAAAATAAATGAAAGCGTTGCCCGAAGTTCAAAACAAGTGGTTACTCAAAACTTTGGAGATTGTGATGATAAATCAAATCTTTTAATTTCACTTTTGAAAGTGCGTGGATATGAAGCATATTTTGTCTTGGTGCCAAAACATATTTTTGTAATAGTAAATATGGAAAAAGAATTAGTAAACAAAAGAGCTTTATATGTAAATGATAAAGCTTTTTATATCCTAGAAAGTACAGCCACAGGCTCTAAAATAGGATTTAATTTAAAATATAAATTTGATGAAATATCTGCAATCGTAGATCCTTTTGTAAATAAAAAATTAATTGTTAAAAATTTAGAATATAAATAAACCTTGGGAGTAAAAATGCAAAATATCATAATAACAGGTGCATCAAATGGTATTGGTAGAGCAATAGCAAAAAAACTTAGTAAAAAATATCATATTATAAATATTGATATAATTGAAAATAAGATGGATAAAGTAGATTTCTATAAGTGTGATTTATCAGAATATTCTGTCAAAAGAGTTTGCACTTATGTTAAAACAATCAAAAGGTCATATTATAAATATCTCTTCAACAAGAGCTTCAATGAGTGAAAGTAGAACTGAAGCTTATAGTGCCTCAAAAGGAGGAATCAGCTCTTTAACTCATGCCTTAGCTATAACTTTGAGTCCCGATGTAAAAGTAAACTCAATAAGCCCTGGATGGATAAATACAAATGAAGAGTATCTTCCAACAAAAATAGATATGGCTCAACATCCAAGTGGAAGAGTGGGAATTCCTAATGATATAGTTGATACTGTGAAGTTTTTATTAAAAAATAGAGGTTTTATAACAGGAAGTGATTTTGTAATAGATGGTGGAATGACTAAGAAGATGATTTATGTATAGAAATTTATAATGAGAAAATCAAATGAAGAATAGTTTTTTACCAAAAGAGTTTATTACAGGGCATGAATTATGTTTTTTTATACATGACCTATTAGCTAATACTTTAGTAAGTGGAGAAAATCAAGAAATATTTAATTATGAGTTTAGTTTAGAAGAAATAACTGCTAATAATCTTGAAAATGATGAAGATATCTTTTTGTTTCTTCAAGAAAATAAATTATATGAACATAGAAATAAAGTATTAAAAACAATTATTTTACCTGCAGTTTTATCTGATAGTTTACATTGTATTTATGAAGCACTTATTTCATCAAAAAAAGGCAAATTAAATATTTCATATATGTTAATAAGAAAACCAATTCAAGAAAGTTTATATTTATTAGAGTCTATGATTATTGATGAAACTGAGTTTGAGAAAAGTATGTCTGAAAATCCTTTGAAATTAAGACCAAGTAATGCAGGTGGAATTGAAGGACATACAAAAAGAATAAATATTGTTCTTGATAAACTTGGATTATCTAGTTTATTTTCTGCTTCATATCTTGCAAATTTAAGATATAACAAAAGAAGTGAAGATAATTTTGATGGAATTTGCAATCATGCAATGCACTTATTTACAGAACATGATGCAATAAAAACTGATAAGTTGAATATAAATTTTATTTTCTCAGATTATAATTCAAAACTAACCCAATGGGCATATCTATATAGTAGGATACCTTATATTCTTCTATATTTATATTATATAGTGGAATATTTAATAGAAGAAATTTGTCCTACAGAAAAATCATTTATTGAAGAAATGGAATTAAGAATTTTTGCTCATTTTATTCTTTGGTTTGAAGATTTAGATGAAGTTTATTATTCGGATGAATTATTAAGAATAGTAGAATTCTCAGAAAATAAGTTGAATAATTTTTCTATAGAGATTTTAAAAAAACCTTTTGATAAATTAATTATTGAGAGCATTGCAAATAATGGTATATCAGATTATAAGGATAGTAAATAAATGAATAACATATCAATTTTCGGCACAAGTAGTGATGCTGGAAAATCAACAATAACTTTTGTAATAGCAAAAATACTTCAAGATTTAGGCTACAGTGTTGCTCCCTTTAAAGCACAAAATGTATCAAATAACTCTCATGTTTGTGATGATGGAAGTGAGATAGCAATTGCTCAGTATTTTCAATCTGAGGTTTTGGGAGTTGAAACTTCTTATCATCTAAATCCTATTTTATTAAAATCAGGTCGTGGAAGTTCGGCTTCTCTTATTGTTGAGGGGAAGGTTGTGAGTAATAAAGATGTATTAGAGTATTACCGTGATTTAGACTTGCTTAAACCTGCACTAAAGAGATGTTTTGATTATTTGGATGCCAAGTACGATTGTGTTGTTTGTGAGGGTGCTGGAAGCCCAGTAGAATTAAATCTTATGGATAAGGATTTATCAAATATCTTTATAGCAACTGAATATAATACTAAAATCATTTTAGTAGCAGATATAGAAAAAGGTGGAGTTTTTGCTTCTATTTGGGGAGTTTATAATTTACTTCCAGAAAACTTACGAAAAAATGTAATAGGTGTTATTGTAAATAAATTTAGAGGTGACTTATCACTTTTTGATGAGGGAATTAGAATTATACAAGAGGATTTTAAAATTCCAGTTTTGGGAGTATTGCCATATCTTCCTTTTAATTTAGGATTTGAAGATAGTGCATCTTTGAAAAACTTTGTACAACATCCAAGAAATAAAAAACTTGATATTGCAGTTATATCTTATGCACACATGAGTAATTACAATGACTTTGAACCACTAATCGCAGACGAAGAAGTTTTTGTAGAGTTTGTGTGTTCAAATATTTCACTAGAAAAGTTTGATTTAGTGATACTTCCAGGAAGCAAACTTGTAATCAAAGACTTAAAATGGTTAAAAGAAACTGGACTTTTTGAGCAAATACAAAACTACAAAAAAGATATTTGTACAATTTGTGGTGGTTATGAAATGATGTTTAATTTTCTTGATGATAAGTATGCACTTGAAAATGAAAATCCCTCTAAAGAGCAGGGCTTTGGTCTTATTGATGATATTATAGTTTTTGAAAAAGAGAAGGTTTTAGAGAAAAAAACTTATGATTTATTTGGAGAAAAAATTGATGGTTTTGAAATACACCATGGTATGTGTGAAAAGTATCCACTATCTTTTGAAAAGGAAAATTTCAAAGGTACTTTTGTTCATGGAATTTTTGATAATAATGAATTCAGAACAAAATACTTCAAATCTATAAAATCTGATTATCATGGTTTTGATTTTCAAGAGTATAAAAAACAAACTATAGATAATTTTATCTCTACTCTAAAAGCAAAACTAGATGTAGAGTATATACTAAAAAACATCAGCTAAAGAGTTGATGCTTTTTTGATAATACTTTTTATCATATTTTTAAATATGAAATAGTGCAAGGGAACTAAACTATACCAATAAAGTCTTCCAAAAACACCTTTTGGATAGAAGTAGGCTGATTGGATTAGTTTATTATCTTTGATTTTAAACTCAAGCCATGCTTCTCCTGGAAGTTTCATTTGTGCATATAATAAAAGTCTTTCGTTTTCTTTTAAATCAACAACTTTCCAAAAGTCCAAACAATCGCTAATTCTTAAATCACATTGACTTCTTCGTCCACGTTTAAGACCAACTCCACCAATCATTTTATCAATAAACCCTCTTATTTCCCAAAGGAAATCAAAAGCAAACCAACCATTCTCTCCTCCAATTGAAGTAAAAGATTCATATACTTTTTTAGCTTCTAAATTTGAGATATTCTCTTCTTTTCTATCAATATATAAAGCTTGTGAGATTTCGTTTGAACTATTTTTTTCCCAAACACCGTCTGTTGTGTCATTCCATCTACTTATTACTTGGTTTTGCTCTATCTCTTTAATTGCATTTTTTACTGAATCTTCATAGGAAATAGGGATTATATTTGCAAAGTATTTTTTTGCATTGTCATTTTGTATGGTTACTTCTGATTTAAGCCCTTCAATTAAAGCTTTTGCCACACTAAAAGGAACGGGAGTAAAAAGGTTTAGCCAATATGATGAGATATTAATACTCATAAAAGGAAGAGGAATAATAACTCTTTTTAGTCCTAATGCAGTGGCTGTTTTTATCATCATCTCTTTGTAGCTAAGTGCCTTACTTCCGATATCTACTATTAGATTTTCTTTATATTCTAGTTTGATAGCTTCTTGTAAATATGATAAAACATCTTTTATACAAATAGGTTGAGCCATTGTATCCACCCATTTTGGTGTGGTCATTATTGGAAGTTTTTCAGTTAGATTTCTAATAATCTCAAAACTAGCACTTCCTGAACCTATTATTATTCCTGCTCTAAACCATATAGTTTGTATATTTTTATTTGAGCTTAGTATTTCGCCTGTTTCAATACGAGAAAGCAAGTGTTCACTTGTATTATCATTTTTAACTCCAAGCCCGCCTAAGTAGATTATTCTTTTTACACCACATTCAACTGCTACATCTAAAAAGTTTTGAGCTGAGATTTTATCTAGATCTTTATAGTTTTCGTTACTTAAAGAGTGTATTAGATAATATGCAGTATCTACATCTTGAAGCGCAATTTTTAGAGCATCTTTATTAAATGTATCACCTTCAATTATTTCTACTTTTTTTGATAATTCACATACACTTTTTTTATTTCTAACTAGAAGTTTTAATTCTATATCTTTATCTTCTAATAGTTTTTGTTTTAATCTTCTTCCTATATATCCAGTTGAGCCAGTTAATAAAATCTTCATAATATGGACTCCTTTTACTAAACTAATGCTAATATTCCATAAAATTAATTATATCACTAATTAAAAATTTAGAAATAGGGAATTTGTAGGTTCAATGTATTATGAAGTAGCTTTAATCGCATATATTATAGATAGACTTTTTGGTGAATTCCATGAATTGAAGTTTTTAAAACATCCTATTATTTTTATAGGAGATTATATCTCTTGGTTTGAGAAAAAATTTTATAAAAATTCTATTTTTAGAGGTATGTTTTTAACATTGTCATTATTGAGTATTGTTTTCATAATATCTTTTTTCTTTTCTTTATTTGATAATATTTTTGTACAAGGATTTTTAGCTTCATTTGCTCTTTCATCTAGAATGCTTTATGATGCGATAAAAGATGTAATTTCAAATGATGATATAAAAATAAAAAGAAAAAAAATCTCTATGTTAGTAAGCCGAGATACGTCAAATCTAAGTAATACCGGAGTAAATAAAGCCGCCATTGAAACCTATAGTGAAAATTTAAGTGATGGAGTTATTGCTCCACTTTTTTATCTTTTATGTTTTGGAATAGTTGGGGCTTTTATGTATAAGGCTATTAATACTCTTGATTCTATGGTTGGATATAGAAATGAAAGGTATGAAAAATTTGGTAAGTTTTCCGCACGTTTGGATGATGTTGTAAATTTTATACCCTCACGAATAACAGCTATTTTAATTGCCTTATTATTTTTTAGTAAAAAGGCATTATTTAACTTTCGAAAATATGGAAAAAAACATGAAAGTTTAAATGCAGGATTACCTATATCAGCTTTAGCACTAGCTATTAATGTTAGACTTGGAGGTCCAACTTCATATTTTGGGAAAATAAAAAATAAACCCTATTTTGGAGATGGAAAAATAAATATTGAAGATAGTGATGTTTTACACGCTTTAAAGCTTAGAAATCGTTTGGATATATTTATAATAATTGTATTAATTTTAGGAGTTTTATGATGACATATGAAGAGTGGTTTATTCAACAGGGTAATCTACACGCTAATGTAATGAAAAAATTAACAGATAAATCAGTTGATGAGGTAATAGAGTATTTCAAATTTGAAAATATGGTTAAAAATGAACCAGACTTCTGTCCACTTTATAAAGACAATAAAAAGTGTCATGATATGGAAGATTTAAATTGCTATTTATGTGCTTGTCCAAATTTTAGATATAAAATGGAAGGTTTTGAACAAACAGATGATGGAAAAACTCTTTTCTCAGTTTGTAATATTAAGTCTAGGGATGGTTCTCAGTATATAGGAGAGGATTATATTCATCAGAATTGTTCAGGCTGTATAGTGCCTCATAGAGCTAAATATATTAAAAAACATTTTAATAGAAATTGGTTTGAAGTAATGAAAGATGTAAGGCCAAAGCCTTAATTGTAGAAAAAATAAAAAAGAAGAATCTATTTCATCATATTTATGATGAAAAAGTTTCTTCCTCCCTCATATTTATATTCAAGTTTATATCCATGTAAACATACAATAGTTTTTACAATATAAAGTCCAAGCCCAAATCCATCACTTCTTTTTTCTTCTTGTGAAAAAGCTTCTGTATAGTATGCTAATTCATTATTTAGAGGTTCACCTAAAGAAATTATTTCTATTTTTTCTTTATTCGCATTTATAATTGCTTTTTTATTTGGAGAAAACTTAATGGCATTATCAATTAAATTTTTTAATGCAATTGACATCATAGAGACATCAACTTCAAATTTGAAATCTCTTATTTTGGTATCTATATTTTCAGGATTTATCATCATAATTTCTAAAGTTCTTGTATAGATTTTGAAAAAAGATGTTTCTTCTTTATAAATCATGGTATTTTTAGAAGTTAGTTTTTCTACTGTTGCTAACTCTTTAATAATATCATCCATTCTTTTAAATGCACGTTGTAGAGTTTCTCTCTTATTATCATCATTTAGAGTTTCTGCGATAAACATAGCTTTCGTAATAGGAGTTTTAAGCTCATGCATCATATTTCTCATAAATAAATCTTTTGATTTAGATTGATTGTTTATGATAGTTATGGCTTCATTAAAACTTTTTGCAATAGTACCTATTTCATCTGTACTTGTATAATTCAATTTTATGTCTTTATTTCCATTTGAAAACTCAATAATTTGTTTATTTAATATTTTTAAAGGTTTTAGTTTTCTTTTCAGAACTTCATATAAGAATAAAAATGTAAGTAAAGATATAATAAATCCAAAAATAATAAAGGCCATACTATAATTATTGTCATCTGTATCTTTTAGCATTAAATTATAACCATACTGTTGTACATAAATATAGTATTTATCAGAATATTTATATACTCGATATGTTCCTAGATAATTTTGAGTTATTGTTAATTCTTGAGCATTTTTAATAATCTTTAGTTTTCTATCTCTATCTTCAATAGGCATTACTTTAAATTTTTTATATAAAGCTAGTAAAGACTCAACAGTTGGTTGATTTTGAAATGAACTTAAAAAATTTTCTGCGATTAACTCATATCTATTTTGTAAACTAATCTCATGCTTTTGTTTATCATGGCTGATAAACATAGCAAAAGTTATAAAAATACATACAAGGGCAAGTGAAAAAATGATATTTATAAAAGTCGATATAGAAACGTTTCTAATCATATTAACTGATATCCAATACCTCTTACTGATTTAATATGTGTATTGTTTTCATCTATTTTTGCTAATTTTGTTCTAATTCTTGAAATAATAACATCGATATTTTTTAAAGATGAATCATCTTCAATATTATCACTTGCATAAATAAAATCTTCACGTGCGACTACTCCATGATTTCTTTGAATAAGTAATTTCAAAATATCATATTCTGCAAGAGTTAGAGTTAATGGAACATCTTTAAATAATATTTGCATATCACTTTCTTTTATCTGAAACATTGAGTTTATTTCAACTTTTTTTACTTCATTTTTTGTCTCAACTCGTTTTAGAATTGTTTTAATTCTAGCTTGAAGTTCTCTTGGATTATAAGGTTTTGGAAGGTAATCATCCGCACCTCTTTCTAAGCCCATAACTTTGTCAAGAATATCATCCCTAGCAGAACTGATAATAATAGGTATATTTGATTTTTCTCTAATTTTAGGAATTAATTCTAATCCATCTATTTCAGGAAGAGTCAAATCTAAGATAATAAGTTGATAGTCTTTATGTACATTCAACATGGATAATCCATTGTATGGACTATCTGTGTTTGTAACTTCTATATCAAATGATTTTAAATAATCTGAGATGATTTGAGCTAATTCTAAATCATCTTCTATCATAAGTACTTTTGTAATGGGGTATCCTTTATTGCGTTACGAATAGAATAGTTTGACCATATCTATTAACATAAACTCTTTTATATTTGTTGTTATATTTTTTTAATGCTGCATCAATATTTGCAAAAGTCTTAATTTCAATATCTTCAATTTGAATAATAACATCTCCTGATTGAAAACCTGATTTTTCAGCTTGTGATTTAGGCTCAACATCTGAAATTAGAATTCCACTTATTTCACTTGGCAATCTAAATTTCTTTTGATTTTCAGCATCTATAACACTAAGTTTTAATCCACCAAGAACAGGTATTGAACTATCTGTTTGAACTTCTGCTAAACTAGAAGTTCTATCACCTAATACAATATTTATATCAATATCTTTTTTATCTCTTTCAACTTGAAGTACAATTTTTTCTTCAGGTTTAAATGAAGCAATTGTATTTTGTAAAGACGTTCTATCTTTTACATTTTTACCATTTATTGCATAAATTAAGTCACCTCTTTTTAAGCCATATTTAGAAGCTGGAGTATCTGCTGATATATCTAAAATCAAGGCACCTTCTTTTCTTTTATAAACTTTTGCAAGCTCATTATCAACATCACCAATAACAACACCTAAGTAACCTCTTGTAACTTTACCATCGGCAACTAATTTTGTAACAACATCTTGTACCATAGCAATTGGAATTGCAAATCCAATACCATTGTTTCCTCCAGATTTAGAGATGATAGCAGTATTAATACCAATCAAAGCACCACGACTATCAACTAAAGCACCACCTGAATTTCCAGGATTTATAGAAGCATCAGTTTGAATATAGTTTTCATATCTATTTATTCCAACTTTATTTTTATTAAGTGCTGAAATAATACCTTGAGTAACTGTACTTCCAATACCAAAAGGATTTCCAATAGCAAAAATAAGATCTCCTACTTTTAAAGTATTTGAATCTCCTATTTTAATTGGAGTTAATGTTTTTTCTGTTTCAATTTTAATAACAGCCATATCACTATCTGCATCTCGACCAATTAATTTACCATTAAACTCAGTTGTATCATCACCTATTGTAACCGTGATTTCATCTGCATTTTCAATAACATGATTATTAGTTACAATATAACCATCTTTTGAAATAATAACACCTGAACCTAATGATCTTTGAACTCTGTTTTGTTTAAATGGATTTTCGCCAAATTGATCACCAAAAAACTTTTGGAATAGTGGATCGTTAAACATTTGTTGTAAAGGTACTGAGTTTAAATTTGAATCGACGTGTTTTTTAGCTGAAATATTTACTATTGAATTTACTGAATTTTTAACACTGTCATTAAACGATAAAATTTCATTACTTGAATTTGGTGCAACTCTTACTGGATTTTTATCCATCATTTCAAAATCTATAGTTTTTGCGAATAATTGTGTAGCAATTAATGTAGAAATAATCAAAAGTTTTTTCTTCACTTTTAAATCCTTTTTTAATTTTATATATGTTTGATTCTAAGCTATAAGAGTAAACTATTTTTCAATCAATAGTTAATGCATGGTTAATAAATAGGGGCTTCCCCTATTTATTTTTTATAAATCAGTTTTTAAAACCGCTCCAGAACTTGCATTTGTTACAAGTGCTCTGTATTGACCTAACCAGCTTGAGTTAAGAGGTTTTTTAAGAGGAACAAATTCAGCTTTTCTTTTTGCTATCTCTTCATCTGTTAATTTAACAGATAAAACATATGCATCAACATCAATATGAATCTCATCACCATCTTTTAATAATCCAATCATACCACCCTCAGCAGCTTCAGGACTCACATGCCCAATAGAAGCACCCCTTGTTGCTCCTGAAAATCTACCATCAGTAATAAGTGCAACACTATCACCAAGTCCCATTCCCATGATAAGTGAAGTTGGAGCTAGCATTTCTTGCATACCTGGACCACCTTTTGGACCTTCATATCTGATAACAACAACATCACCAGCTTTTACTTTTCCACTTACAATTCCTTTAATAGCTTGAGCTTGTCCATCAAAACAAACAGCTTTCCCAGTCATTGCTCTAGCTCCTGTAATTCCAGCAGTTTTAATAACAGCACCTTGCTCTGCTAAGTTACCGTATAAAATTGCTAATCCACCAACTTGTGAATATGGATTATCAATAGTATGAATAATATTTGTATCTTTGATATAAGAATCTTTGATTTTTTCTAAGATTGATTCTCCTGAGATTGTAAGGTTATCAGCTAAAATGTCATCACCTCTTTTTGTCATCTCTTTCATAACAGCATTTACTCCACCAGCTTTATTGATATCTTCCATATGAACAGTAGATAAAGATGGAGAAATTTTTGCAATATGAGAAACTCTTTTAGAGATTTTATTAATATCTTCAAGATTGAAGTTAACTTTTGCTTCTCTAGCGATTGCTAACATATGTAATACGGTATTTGAGCTTCCACCCATTGCCATATCAACAGCAAATGCATTTCTTACAGCATTTTCATTTAAGATATTTGTTAATTTGTATTTTTCTCTTGATGACGCATCAAGTGCAATTTCACAGATTCTTCTAGCTGCTTTTCTATATAATTCTTCTCTCTCAGGAGTTAAAGCTAAAATTGTTCCATTTCCAGGAAGAGCAATACCCATAGCTTCCATAAGTGTATTCATAGAGTTTGCTGTAAACATACCAGAACATGACCCACCACTTGGACATGCGTTACATTCGATATCTTTTAATTCTTCATCACTCATCTCTCCAGCTTCGTGTTTTCCAACAGCTTCAAAAGCAGTCGCTAAGTCAATTGGAGTTCCATCTTGAGTATAACCTTTTTCCATAGGTCCACCAGATACAAAGATAGTTGGAACATTTACTCTTAATGCACCCATAATCATACCTGGAACAATTTTATCACAGTTTGGAATAGCAATCATTGCATCAAGTTTGTGTGCATTCATAACTGTTTCAATAGAGTTTGCAATTAATTCTCTTGAAGGTAATGAAAATAGCATTCCGTCATGCCCCATAGCAATACCATCATCAACACCAATAGTATTAAACTCAAATGGAACACAACCGTTTGCTTTGATCTCTTCTTTTATAATGGCTGATACTTTATCTAAGAAAAAATGTCCAGGTATTAACTCAATAAATGAGTTAGCAACTCCAATAAATGGCTTTTCAAAATCTTCATCTTTAAGACCTGTTGCTCTTAATAAAGATCTATGTGGTGTTCTATCAAATCCTTTTTTTACTTCATCACTTCTCACTGTATAATCCTTTAAAATATGCATAATTAATATGCTAGATTATACATTTTTTGCTGTTCAATTTCTATTAAATAAAGTGTTTTTTACAAATTTTAAATATTTTTCGGAAAACTCTTGACAAATAAAAAAAAAGCTATTATAATTCCAGTCCAATTTAAGTAAACAATATTTAAATTGACTTACCAAATGTGCGAGTGTGGCGGAATAGGTAGACGCGCGGGACTTAAAATCCCGTTCCGGTTTCGGAGTGTGAGTTCGATTCTCACCATTCGCACCATTATAATGTAGAGAGTTGACAGAGTTGGTCGATTGTACCGGTTTTGAAAACCGGCGAGGTGAAAGCCTCCGAGGGTTCGAATCCCTTGCTCTCTGCCATTATTCAAAATAAATCATCTAACTTTTTTTAATTTTAAATGATTTAATCACTATATATTTCTGTTGGAGGTATAGCAAAGCTGGTAATGCCTCGGATTGCAAATCCGACATGCGTTGGTTCGAGTCCGACTACCTCCTCCACTTTTCCCATTTAATTACTATTATATAAGTTTAAATACCCTATAAAATCAATCTTTTATCAATCTTGTTAGTTTATGTTAGTTAATGTAAATTTCTACAAGTTGTATCAAAATGGCCTATTAAATGGCCTATTAATTTTTTAAAACTAAAAAATTAATTCTCTATAATTCCAATAGGCCATTTGATAGGCCATTACTTTTATTCCACCATTCAACTTATAAAAAATATTTATTACAAATTTCAGAATTTCTTTTTAGGACTATGTAGGTTTATGTAGTTTTATATACGATAAAATGCCGTATATATGGTATTTTTAGTAAGTTTTCTTTAATGATAATGCTATTAAAATTCTTCAAATAAAAGAATTTGGAATATATTATGGCAAGAAATAAAAATGATTTAACTGATTTAAAAATAAAACATCTTAAACCAACTATAAGAATTGAAATAGATGGAAATGAAAGATTAGTTGTAAATCAAATATCAGATAATAAAGTTAAAGGTTTATATCTTACTGTTAAGCCAAATTATAATAAGTTATGGGAATTTAGATATACCTCTCCAACTAAAAAAAGTAGAAGAAGAACTTCTTTTGGAAATTATCCAGAAGTATCTTTATTAAAAGCTAGAGAAATAGGTTTAAAATATAGAGAATTACTTGCAAATAATATTGACCCAATTGATAATAAAAGAGAAGAAAATAATCTAATGGTTTTAAATACTAAAGGTAAGATTAAAAGTGCAATAATTGAATGGCTTGTAAAAGAATCTTTATCAACTACTGAAACAACACACAAAAGTAAAAAAATGATTTTTAATTATGTGATTGATTTCTTTAGAAAGGAAAATATTACTTTCGTAAATGAAATTAAACTTTTAGATATCACAAAACTTTTACAAGAAAAAGAAAAAACAGCTCCGGAAACTGCTTCTAAATTATTTAACTATATAGGTAATTTTCTAAAGTTCTGTGTATTAAAAGGTTATTGTGAACTAAATTTGATTGCAAGTATTAGAAAAAAAGATGTTCTTGTAAAAAAAGAAGTTATGCATATGCCAAAGATTACAGACATCCAAATATTAAAAAAATTAATTGTTTCTATTTATTCTAATGAAGAGGGAAGTATCTCTATTCGGAATGCATTAAAAATAGTGTTGCATTTACCATTAAGACCAGAAAATTTAGCAAATTTAAAATGGGAATATATTGATATTGAGAATAAAACTTTAATAATACCTAGAGCTATGATGAAAGTAAAAAATAAAAATTTGCCAGATTTTTTATTACCTCTTACAGATGAAGTTATAGAAATATTAATAAATCAGAAAAACTATATAGAAGAATATTCTATTCTAGGTGAATATGTTTTTATTGGTAAAAAATTAAATTCACCAATTAATAAAGAATCAACAAATAAAGCTTTAAAAAGATTAGGATTTAATGATGAAGCTAAAGGTCAGAAAATAAGAACACATGGTTTCAGAGGAATATTTAGAAGTATGATTGATACTTTAGATGATAAAAATAAATTTCCATTTGAAGTAAAAGAAAGAGCATTGGACCATTTTGAGGAAAATAAAGTTGCAAGAGCATATAATCATAAATCAGATTACTCTAAACAACTGAAAAATTTAATGAATTTTTGGAGTGATTTTATTATTAGTTTAAATTTATAGGATACTAATTATGGAAAAATATGAAGATTTCAAAAAGAAATATGATTTCCAAAGATATGAACAAACAAATTGCGTTATATATGAAATGTATATAAGAGCTGAAAATATATATAGAAAAAATTTAAATATAAATACAGATTTTAGTCATTTTTCAGATGTTCCTAGAATAAAAGATATTTATTTATATTCATCAAATTCAAAAATAGTCACTTTACAAAATATAATTTATAATATTTATCCTGAGTTATATATAGAATCAATTATTTGGATAACACAATACCATTCACACCAACAATTAATACATATTATTGAAAATTTATCAAAAATAGAAAATAAAAATGAATTAATTGATTATTTTAGTAATTTAGCTTATGAAATGAATCCTTATGAAAAAAAACTTCTCTCTACTAGTGAGTTTTTTGGTATGTCAATGATTAATGAATTAATAAGTTATAGAGATAAGATTGATATAATAGAATCTAATATTGAAATTAAAGTTGATAAAGAATGTATCAATTTTAATTTAGTAAAAACTAAAATTGATAATAAAATTTTTACTATATCTGATGAATCTACCTATATAGAATATAAAACTTTTGTAAATGAGATAAATAAAATTTTACAAGAAAGTGATATTTATAAAGAGATAGAAGAAAAAAGTTCTTTTTTAAAAGTATCAAGTACTTGTATTAATAACTCAACTTTCGCACATAAAACCTAATTGTTTTTTAGTGTAAACTCTGAGCATATGAATGATTTGTTCTAAATCTTT
>NZ_JBEVTN010000013.1:0-115926 GCF_040884245.1 Arcobacter sp. s6
GTTAAACTCTATTTGTCGTTCCATTGTCAATCCTTAATATTATGTTATCAGATTGACACGAAATTTCTAATGCTCCCTTATAAAACTCTCCTTTTAATTGTATATATCTATCCAATAACCTTTTTTTGAGGAATTTTGGATAAAAGTCTTGTAAGTTTTTTCTCTAATATGTTTAACTGTATTTCTTAATGTAAATAGTGAAAACTTCTTTCCTTTCCAAACTTCCTTTGAAATATCTTCATAGTTTATTACATTATTTGCATTTTTAATAAGTAAGATTATTAATTCTCTTTCTATATTTGTAAGGCTAATGATTTTTTTCTTTTCAAATAATATCTTTTTATACATATCAAAATAAAATTTCTTTTCAAATAATATTTTTTGATTTTTTTGTAAAAAATTAAAACAAATTTCAATATTAGCAATTAAACTATTTTCATCAATATTTTCCTGAAGAATAGCATAAATATTCATATCTTTATAGATTGCTAAGTCATTTAAGATTTTATTCTGTAATATGATTACTGGTATATTAAAATCATAATTTTTAAATTGTTCGAAGATTTCTTTAATTTTTATTAATGAGTAATTACTATTATCAAATATAATTAAATTAAAAGTATTAATAGCTTTATTTAGTGAATAAAACTTGTCATAATTTAAAAAATGAAAAGCATAATTTTTATTTAAATGTTCTTCTAATTTTTCAATATAGTTTAAATTTTCAGTTAAAAATAAAATAGAATTATTCATGATAAAATCCCTTTAAAAAATTATTATATATATAATTCTACAATTAAATAATATTATAATAGTATCATTTTAATTATTTTTTATAATTTATTTAAATAAATTATAAATTAAACATACCTTTCTTACTTTTAGCTTTACTTTCTTCTAACTCAGTAATAATATATTCTAAAGCTTCAATTTTATTATTAAATTGCATTTCATTTTTTCTGAACATATCTATTAGATTATCTTTATGTTCAATTGTGTCTTTAAATTCATTCATTTTTTCAAGTAATAATTCTTTTTCAATTTTCAATTTTTGTAGGCTTTTTCTGAGTACTTCGCACTCTTCATTCTTTTTTCTTAATAAGTCTATTTTTCCACTAGATTGGTTTAAGCTACTTATCTCATATGCTTCTAATTGTTTCAATAAACCTGATTTTGATTTATTTACTTCTATAAGTTGTTTATCTAAATTGAATATATGATTTTTTAGTGATTCAACTTCCCCTTCTAATTTTTTATTCTCAATTAAACTATTGTAAGATTCTTTTTTTAGATGAGCAATATTTTGAAACATCTTTTTATTTAAATCTTTCTTTTCATTCTCCTGATCTGTTATGGTGTAAGCAATAAAAATATACTCTTGCACATTTTTATTTAAGTCATCATAGATTTTTATAATTTTAGTTTTTAAATATATAGATTCATTTTCATTTTTTTTTATTTTAATAGTATCTTCCCAGTTTTTACCATTTGATAAATTCTCTTTTAAATTATTAAAGGCAGAAGAAGCAGATATTTTTGATTTTAATGTGTCAAATTTTTGACCAATAATATCAGATCTTTCACAATCTATACTATTGCAAAAAAGGTCATTTATATAAGTAATATTAAAATCTAAATCCATTTTTATAATGAAGGCTATTTGCTCAATTGTCTTAAGATAGAGTTCAAGTTCGGTATTTTTTCTAAGTAATGTATTTTTTAAAAATAATTTCTCTGATGCTTTATTTATTACTTTTGTAATATCATCAAAATTTATTGGTTTAATAATAAAATCAGAAATTTGTAATTCAATTGCTTTTAATAAAACATCAGCTTCATGTCTTGCTGTAATAAAAACTACAGGCACTTGTGAATCTATTTCTCTAATCTTCTCTAGCATTTCCATTCCATCTACTTTAGGCATGTTAATATCACTTATTATTAGATCATATTTTTCATTATTAAGATATTTTTCTCTGAAAGCTAAATAACCTTCTAAGCCATTTTCTTTTGCATCAACTGTATTAAAAAACCTTTTTAATACTTTTGTAAAGATTTCTCTAGCACTTACTTCATCTTCAACATAAAGTATATTTAAAGTTTTTATAAAATTTTTCAACTCATTCATTTATCTTCCTGATTTTTTACTTTTATTGTATATCCTAAGCCATAAATATTTTCTATGTTTATTTCAGTTATTTTGTTTCGAAGACGAGAAATTATATTTTTTAAATTTGAAATATAATCCTTCTGCTCATAATCTTCATCCCATATCTGATATATCATTTCTGATAAAGAATATACTTTTTCTTCAGAACTTAATAATAAATCTAGTAATAGTAATTCTTTTTTTGTTAATTTGACTGGAATGCCATTTTTTAAAAGCATTTTTGTTTTTTTATTCCAAATAATATTTTCATCTATTTTTATTAGATATTTTTTTTCTATTCTAATGTATCTCTTATACTCTTTCTCAACAGTTTTATTTATTATAAAAAGAAATTTTTTTAAATCAATAGGTTTTAAAATATAATTATTAATATCAAATTGTATAGCATCAATAATAGTGTTTATTTCTTGTCTTGCAGTTACGAAAATAAAAGGAATATCATTATTTATTTCTCTTATTTTTTTTAAAAAAGTTAATCCATCCATTTTTGGCATATTTATATCACTAATTATTAAATCAATTTTATTAATCTTAAAGAATTCTAATGCTTCTTGACCATTTGTAGCTATAAGAACTGATTTAAAACTTTTTTCAAGAATATATTTTATCTTAGGTGTAAATAGTATGTCATCTTCAACATATAAAATATTTAATTGTTTTTTATAAGATTCTAATGTTATCATGCGTAATTATATTATTAAATAGTATTATAAATGTATCATTATTATTTAATATAGTTATTCTAAATATAAATGTATAGAAATTCTAAATTCAGCACCCTTATATATTTGATTTTTATACTTATATTCACTATTTTTAACTCTAATTTCACCATTCATTCCATTTATTATTTGTTTACACATATAAAGACCAATCCCTGTTCCTTCATGGTCCTCTTTAGTTGTAAAATAAGGATCAAATATCTTTTCAATAACATCAAGAGATATTCCCCCTGCATTATCTTTTATTTTAATTATATAATTTGTATCTTCTTTATATGAATCTATAAAAATAAATCTTTTTTGATTATTATCTAATTGAATAAATTCGTCTTTTGCATTTTTAAAGATATTTATTAAAACTTGTAAAAGTTCATTTCTATAACCATTAATTTCAGTATTATCTATATTTTTAATAAATTCAATATTATTAGTTGTAAATTGAGGTAATATTAGCTTAATAGTATCTTCAAATATATCTAGAAATTTAAAGTTAATTTTTGTTTTGTCAGATTTAAAGAAGTTTCTAAAATCATCAATTGTATGAGATAAATATTGTACTGAATTATTAATATTATCCATTCCTTTAACTATATCATTATCATTTAAACAGTTAAGGTCTTTTTGAATTTTTATTCCTGTAGATACTGTTGAGATTAGAGATAAAGGTTGTTTCCACTGGTGCGCTATATTTGCTATCATTTCTCCCATTGTTGCCATTTTTGATTGTTGAATTAAAAGTCTTTCTTTTTTAATAGTATTATTTATTTCTTTTTTTATCTCTTTTTTATAATTATTAAACTTTTTCTTGATTATTCCTGAAATGTAAAAAGAAATTATAAGTAAAATTAAGGTTAGTAAAACACTTAAAAATAAAATATTATTAATAATAATTTCATGCTCACGTTTTAATTCTATTTCTTTTTTATTAATTTTATTATTCAACTCATCTAAATAAAAACCAGTACCAATAATCCAATCCCATTCCTCAAGATACCTTACATATGAAATTTTTTCTACATTTTTTAGTATACTATCAGGTTTTGATGATGCTAAGTATTGTACATAACCTTCTTTGTTTTTTTCTATGAATTCAAACATATCTTTGACAAAATATTTTCCATTGGCATCTTTTACATTAAATCCATTGGTACCTATTTTATTCTTATTAAAATGAGATAAATAATTTCCTTCTTGATTAAAAACAAAGATATAAGCATTATCCTCAAGTCTTATTCCTTTGATTTTTTCTAGTAAATTATTTTGTATCTTTTTTTCAAAATCAACATAATATTCACCTGTTCCAATGGCAAAATCAAGGGGTTCAAAATATTTATAAAAACTGATTTTCTTATATGTTGTTTTATCGTTTTTTGATTTATACCAATAATATTCATCATAAGTTTCACTTTTGTTTTTGATTGTTTCCACTACCTTTTTCATATATTGATAACCATTTATATCTTTATATTCTAAAAGATTATGTCCTTCTAAATCTTTATTTAATGGCTGCAAAACTTTTAAACCATTTATATCATCAATAAATATATATCCCTTCCCTTCGTTATATAACATTCCTTCAAGGGCATATTTAATTGTTTTATATGTATGATCTTTTCTATCAATATTTTTATTGATTAAAAATGTTGACTCTACATTATAAATATTAGTTGCAATTTTATGTGCTTCGTACACTTTCTCTTTTAAAAAAGTTTTTAAGTCTTCATCTGATTTCTTAATTTCATATTTTATAGAATCAACAACTCTATCAATTTCATTTTTTATGTGTAATTTTTCTTTATTTATAAATTCACTTTTAAATGTTTCTATTTCTTTATTTAAAGTTTCATCTTTTTGTTTTATTATTGTATAGGTAATTAGAAATGAAAATATTAGTGTAGGTATAACTGCACCAAATTTAATGATTGCAAGTATTATTTTTTCGCTATTAAAAGTTTTCATATTTTCTCCACAATAAATTGGGGGATTATATTATAAAAGGGTATCAGAAAAGTATTATTATTTAAATAAATAATTTAATAATAATTGAAGCTCCATTTTTTTTGTTTTTAACGCTAATCTCTCCATTTAAATATTTCTCAACTATCATTTTACAAATATATAAACCCAAACCTGTACCATTTTTTTTCTCTTTAGTTGAAAAATATGGATTAAATATCTTATCAATAATATCCAAGTCTATTCCTCCTGCATTGTCTTCTATTTCAATAATTTGAAAAGATTCCATTTCAAAAAAGTTTATGGTGACTTGTGGATTTAAAATATTATTTAAAACTAATGCATCTTTTGCATTATTTAAAATATTTAAAATAACTTGTATAAGGTCATTTTTGTGTAAGTATATATTTTTTAGGTTTTTTGAAGTGTTTATATTTACTTTTATTCCTAGAATATCAAAACTATTTTTGATTAAAGTGTAACAATTGTTTACAACTTCATCAATTTTTACTAAATCTTTTTTTGAATCTTTTATTAAAAAATCTCTAAAATGATCAATTGTATTTGACATATACTGAACATAATCATTTATTTGAGTTAATTTTTCATCATAAGTATCTAAATCAATCTTTTTTAAATTGTATTTAAGTTTTAATCTAGTTATTATTGTACCAACTGCGCATAATGGTTGTCTCCATTGATGTGCTATTATTGAGACCATTTCACCCATAGCTGCTAGTTTTGATTGCTCTAAAACTATTTTTTCATTTTTTTTAATTTCTGTTAAATCTAGTACTGAAACCATTTTATAAGAAACATTATTTATATTTATATCTTTGATTTTTATAATTGCAGGTATGATATCTGCATTTTTATTTAATAGTGATATTTCTTGAAAAATTTTGCTGTTATATTCTATGAATTTTTCTTTTGATGTGGGTATTAGTATTCCAACTGCTAAATTACCAATAAGCTCTTTTTCGTTTTCATAACATAAAATATCTACTAATGACCTATTTACATGTTTAATAAAACCATCTTCTATAATCAAAATACCTTCAATTGTATTATCGGTTATTTCATGAATATCTGCAAAAAATTTTTTATTATCACTCATATTAAAATATTTCCAATTAAATTTATGTTTTATACATTATAATAGATTATATTAATTTTTTGGTTTAAAAAAAGGCTGTCAAATGTTGAATTATGCACTTTTAGAAAAATACTCAAAAGATATTTCTATTCTTTTTGTTGAAGACGATCTTAGTATAAGAACTGAAATAAAAGAGTTACTTGAAGAAATTTTTTCTATTGTTTATGTGTGCGTTGATGGGAAAGATGGACTTAAAAAATATCTAGATTTTTATAAAAAAAACGGTATCTATTTTGATTTAGTTTTAAGTGATATAAAAATGCCAAATATGGATGGTATTGAACTAATAAAAGCTATTTATAAAGAAAATTCTAATCAAATAGTTTTAGTTTTATCGGCACATAATGAGAGTACATATTTAATGCAGTTAATTAATCTTGGCATTAGACAATTTATTTTAAAGCCTTTGGATTATAATAATTTTTTAGATGTAATTTTTAAAATAAATAAAGATATCTATTTTGAGAAAAAAAAAGAGAAAGCAAGTGATTTAATAAAATTATCAGATAGTTTATTTTGGAACAAAAAAACTCAAGAGTTAACAGATAATAATAAAGTTATAAAATTAACAAAAAAAGAATTAATACTGCTTTCTTTACTACTAAAATATCCAGAAAAAACCAATAATAATGAAGAAATAATATCAACAGTATGGGCTGATGATTTTGATAAAAATCCTGATATTACAAATCTTAAAAATATAATCTCACGACTTAGAAAAAAGGTACCATCTTTAAATATGGAAAATATCTATAGTTTTGGATATAAAATACATATTGCTTTGGATTAATATTGATTAAAAATGATACTTTTGTAGTACTGTCTCTTGCTATAGTTTCTTAACATAAGAAAAAGGAGTATGTTATGAAAACTATAATTTTATCATCGCTTTTTATTTTACTTTTTACAGGATGTATTCAAGACTCAAAACAATTGAGTAAAGAAGAGTGTGAAAAGGGTGGATATCAACATGCAACAGAAAAAAAATTAAACTATAGAACAGGAAAATACGAATTAAGATTTATTTGTTTAAATAAAATACAATAGTTCTTTATCCAACTCTTCCTAATATTTTATATATATCAATATTTACAAGTTAAATATACAAAAATTTAGGATGTAATGATTTATTTTAAAAGTTAAAAATGTAAGTATTTAAAATAAAGAATAAATTTTTTATTTACTAATATTTAATTTATATTCATTGATTCTAATACGTCTTTCAATTTCTCTTTTAACTGCATTAAAAGCATAATTCTTATTTCCACCATGAATAGAGGTGATTAATCGTGATTTACATGATTCACAAATAAAATCTGTTTTTTTAACATCGGTGTGTTTGCTATGAGAAGAAGTATCATCATAAACTAATATTGAATTGCAATTGGGACAGTAGCATTGTAAATTTGTTATTTTATTTTTATGCCATTTCCATTTCCAATTTGCTCCATAAATAGAATCTTCTGTATATGTTGTATAGTCTAATTTAGAATTCTTTTTGATTAATATAAATAATGTAAATAAACTTATAATAGCAAAAATAGATGATAAAAGTAATATCCATGCAGGATAATTATAAGGAGTTATTTGAGTGTTTTCTAACCAAAAAATAGCCTGTGAAAACCATGAAGATGATATGATAAAATATTCTTGGGTTTTTTCAATAAATTGCAAAAGCTGACCTTAGTTTGTTTGAGTTTTCTATTTGAGAATCTTTTTTAATATTTTTCGGAATTATATCTTATTCATACTAAGATTTAAATTTTTATGTCAAAAAAAATGATAAATCTGAAGTATTGAAAAATTTAATCTTGAAATAAAGCTAATTAATCTTAAAATTGCGTAAAATAAATAAAAGGATTTTTACATATGCTATTTTCTAAACTAATTTTTTTGGATGAAATAAACAAATCACTAAGGGAAAATGCTTATGTATTACCAACAAAGATTCAAGAAAAAGTAATTCCTTTAATCTTAGAGAAAAAAGATATTATGGCAAAAGCTCAAACAGGTAGTGGAAAAACTGCTAGTTTTGTTTTACCTATTTTACAACTTTGGGATGAAAAAAAATATGAAGGAAAATCAAAAATTAGAGTTTTGATTTTAACACCAACTCGAGAACTAGCTTTACAAGTATCTCAATCTTTTGAATTATTTTCTCAAAATCTAGAAAAAAAACCAAAATTAGTAACTATTATTGGTGGAAAAAGTATAGGTGATCAGCTTTTAGATATACAAAAAGGTTGTGATATTGTTGTTGCTACTACTGGAAGATTGCTTGATATTTTAGAAAAAAAACAGATGAATTTGTCATCACTTGAATTTTTTGTTTTAGATGAGGCTGATAAAATGCTTGATTTTGGTTTTGAAGAAGAGTTAGATTTACTTTTAAATCAAATTCCAAAAGAAAGACAAAATCTACTTTTTTCAGCAACTTATCCTGTAAAAGTTCAAAATATAATTGCAAAAATCACAAGTAAAGCTGTAGAAGTTTTCTTAGAAGATGAAACAGCTACTGTACAAAGTATAAATCAAAGGGCAATAGAAGTAAATAAAGAGAATAGAAGCCCACTTTTGAGAAATTTAATACAAAAGGAAGCTTGGGAGCAAATACTTGTTTTTATGGCAAATAAACGCTCTTGTGATAATATAGCTGCAAAGTTTAGAAAATATGGCTTAAGTGCAGAGTCTTTTCATGGCGATTTACTTCAAGATGAAAGAAACGAAACTCTACAAGATTTCAAAGATAAGAGAATAAAAATTTTATTTGCTACAGATATTGCTGCTCGTGGACTTCATATTGATGATATTTCTTGTGTTGTAAATTTTGATTTACCAAGAGCTGCTGCTGATTATATTCATAGAATTGGTAGAACAGGAAGAGCAGGGAAGAGTGGAACGGCAATCTCTTTTATAGGATTAGAAGATTTTGAACACTTTGCATTGATTGAAAAAAAATGTGATTTAAAACTGCAAATAGAACAAATAGAAGGTTTTGAATTAATAGGAACAGTAGTTTTAAAAGAAAAAGGTAATGAGCCTGTAAAAGGTAAAAGAAAAAGTAAAAAAGATAAGTTACGAGAGCAAAAACTTTAAAAGACTAGATAGTCTTATAAAGCATTGCAGCTAATATAATTAAATTTAATATTAAAATATATTGTTTATAAGATGTTGCTTTTACCAAATGTTTTGCTTTTATTCCAAAATATACCCCAATAAGTGATCCAATACCAACTGTAGCACCTTCAAAATATAGCATTTGTCCATGAAGAGAAATAGATGCAAATCCTGCAACTGATGAGAATATTACGAAAAATAATCCAAGTGCAGTAGCTGATTTTAAATCATACTTCATAAATCCAACTAAAATAGGCGTTAATAAAATTGAACCACCAACTCCAATACTCATTGCAACAATTCCTATAAAAGCACCAATAATAAATAAAGTAAGTTTACTATGTGATTTTCTTTCACAATCATGAACAGCAGGAGAATAAAAAATTCGGATAATTGAAAAAATTAAGATAATGATAAATAAATATTGTAAAGATTCATTTGATACATTTGTTACAATATAACCACTTTGCAAACCACCAACAAACCCACCTAATCCAATAATTAGGCCATCTTTTACAACATTTTGAGCATGCTTAGCATTTAAAATAGATCCATAAATTGATGAGAAAACCATTTGCATAATAGATATTGCAACGGCTTCTTTCATTACGTATCCAAGAAGTAGAAGTAAAGGAACAAGAATCATTCCTCCCCCAACTCCAAAAAATCCAGATATAAAACCTGTGATTATTCCAAAGAAAGCAAGTTCTAATGTCAAGATTCACTCTTTTTAATTGAATTCATAGCTTCAATAAAATTATTATAATCCTCTTCAAGCTTTTTGTCTTTTATACTTACATCAATTCCATCTTCTTCTTTTAATGCAACTTCAACAACGTGAATTCGTTCAAGAAGATATTTAAACATTTCTTTATTGATATCAGGTAAATCACCATGTGCCATTTTACAGTTTTTATTATCACGTCTAATAATTTTTGCAGGAACTCCAACAGCAGTTGAATTATCTGGTACATCACAAACAACAACTGAATTAGCACCAATTTTAGAATTTTTACCAATAGTTATATTTCCTAAAACTTTTGCTCCACTTCCAATAACTGTATTTGATTTTACTGTGGGATGTCTTTTCCCTTTATTTAAACTAACTCCACCAAGAGTTACTCCTTGATAGATTAAAACATCATCTTCAACAATTGCAGTTGCACCAATAACAACTCCAATTGCATGGTCAATAAAAACTCTTCTTCCTATTGTACAAGCAGGGTGAATATCTGTTTTTGTAAGAAAAGAAGAAATACCATTTATAACTCTAGATAATTTTTTCCAACCTTTGTAATAAAGTTTATTAGCAATTCTATGATTTATAATTGCCCAAACACCTGGGTAATTAAAAAATAATTCTAAGTTATTGTCTAAAGCAGGGTCATTATTTCTTGGAACACAAAAGTCTTCTTTTATTTGTGCCCAAAATGAAATCTTTTCCTGCTCTTTGTCTTGTTCTTGCTCTTCTATTGTTTCATTATTCATGATAACTCCAGATAGTTTTTAAGTAACTATTTTCATTTAAATATTTTTCAATATCATTATAATTGTGGTCACTTAAATTTTTTCTTAATATTGCTCTTATTTCATTTGTATCGTAATCAATATCCTCTAAAATATCAATAATTTTTTGAGATTCTAAGATTTTTTCTAATACTACTTTTCCATCTTTAAATACAATATTTACTTCTGTTGGGTGAGAAAATAAATTATGTTTCATCCCTAAAGTATCTTGGTAAGCACCAACATTAAAGAAACCAATAAAGTAGTCTTCTTTATTTAAATTTACATCATGTAAATATAAAGGTTTTTTTATATCAAATGGTAACTCTCCATCACTATCACAAGTAATGTCCCATAATGAAGCACTTCTTGTAGGTTTTTCATCAAGATGAGTAATAGGCATTATTGGGAATTCTTGATCAATTCCCCAATAATCAGGAAGAGATTGGAATAATGAAAAGTTTAATAAATATTTTTCTTGAATATTTTCATCTAGTTTTTTTAATTCTTCATAATTATCAATTTGAAGTAAAGATATAGCTTTTTTTATTACTTGGTGAGTTAAAATTTCAGCATTTGATCTATCTTGTAAATCAATATAACCTAAATCAAATAATGTTAATAAAGATTCCATGTGGTCTATACTATCATGCATATATTCATAGGCAGTTCTTTCAGACATATCTCTTAATAAATCATGTAATTCTTGAATTAATGGAGGATTTTTTTCTTTTAATTTCAAATGATCAAGATCATATTCCGATGAAAATAATTCAAGTACAGGTGTTATTAAAACTGTAGATGCAGCAGATATAAATCTTCCTGATTCAGTGAAAATATTTGGTTGATCAACACCTTTTTGACGTGCAATATCTTTTAAAGTAAATATTACATCATTTGCAAACTCAGAAAGAGAGTAAAATCTTGTTCTTTCATAAGCATTATATTCAACTGCTAATCCACCACCAATATTAATTGCATTAAGATTTGCTGCACCTAAATTTTTAAGTTCTGCATAAATATGACCAGCTTCTCTTAATGCTTTTTTTAATGGTTTAATTGAATTCATAGCAGAACCTATATGAAAATGAATCATTGTTAGATATTGAACAATATTATTCTCTTCCATTAATTCATAAGCTTCTAAAATTTCTGTAGATGTTAATCCAAACTTAGAGTTAATTCCTCCACTTTTAGCCCATAATCCACTTCCTCCACTGTGAAGTCTAACTCGTAGACCAATACTTGGAGCTTTCATTTTTGTTTCTTTTAATACTTCAATAATCATTTCAAGCTCATTTAAACCTTCAATAATTAAAGTAATATCATGTCCCATACTTTTTGCAATAAAGCCTAAATGAATCATTTCTTTATCTTTAAATCCATTTACAGTAATTGGAGCGTTGATATTATTATAAGTCATAGCAATTACAAGTTCAGCTTTACTTCCAGCTTCTAATCCATAATTAAATTTTTTACCTTCATTAATCAAAGGATGAATAAAGTTAGGTAATTGATTTACTTTTAAAGGGAAAACTGCATTAAACGTTCCTTGATAATCATACTCCCTAATACTTGAATTGAATGTATTGTATAAAGTATTTATTTGCTTTTCTGTAATGTGAGGAAACCTTAAAAGTAAAGGACCTTTGAAATCTTGTTTTCTTATATCTTTAACAATAGAAATTAGTGAAGGCTTACAATCATAATTAACCTTTGCTAATCCATTTTCTATTATAAAATTATCATCACTCCATATGTCTATACCGTAGTTATTCACTTTTAAAAATCCTCTAATTTTAAATTTGTTTCTTCTTTTGTTTTTATATTTTTAATATAAATTGTTCCATTTTTTAATTCATTTTCTCCAATTAAGGCTACAATATTAGCACCTAATTTTTCTGCAATTCCAAAATGTTTCCCAAAACTTCTAGGTGCGTATTCTACTAAAGTTTTTGTTGTTTTTCTCTTTTGATTTGCAACTTTGATCATTATATTTAATGAGCTTTCATCTAAAGCACCTATATATATCACATCTTGATTACATTGTGGCATCTTTACAAGCTCTAACAATCTTTCAATTCCAATTGCAAAACCAATTCCACTAGTTGATTTTCCACCTAAAAATTCAACTAGTCTATCGTATCTTCCACCACCTGCAATTGCACTTTGTGCACCAATTTCATTACTAACGAATTCAAATGCAGTTTTATTATAATAATCTAAACCTCTAACAAGATTTGAATCTATTTCATAATTTATATTGTTAAAAGTTAAAATTTCTTTTAATTTTTCAAAATCAGTATCACAAGAATTACACAAGCTTGTTGTAATTTTTGGAGCATCTGTTAATAATAATTGACATTTATCATTTTTACAATCTAATACTCTAATAGGATTTACTAGAATCCTTCTATTACAATCTTCGCAAAGGTTTTCTTTGAAATTTGTTAAATGTTTAACCAGATTTTCTTTATACGGAGGCATACATTCATTACATCCTAAAGAATTTAATTTTAATGTAAATCCAATTCCAAAGAAATCAAGAATTTCTTTAAGCATTATAATTATATTTGCATCTTCAAAAACAGAATTTATTCCAAATACTTCACAACCAAATTGGTGAAATTCTCTTAGTCTTCCTTTTTGTGGTCTTTCATATCTAAACATAGGTCCATAGTAATACCACTTATAGTTTCCACCAGCACGATCAAGCTTTTTTTCGACAAAATATCTAACAACTCCTGCTGTTCCTTCAGGTCTTAAGCATACGTCGTTTTCACCTTTATCAATAAACTGATACATCTCTTTATTGACAATATCACTACTTTCTCCAACAGATCTTTTAAATAGTGCTGTTTCTTCTAAAAGAGGTGTTTCAATATATGAAAAACCGTAGTTTTTTGCAATTCTAGAAGCATTTTCTACAAAATAAGTAAATAAAGTACTCTCTTCATTTACAATATCTTTCATTCCTCTTAGACTTTGTATTGTTTTATTTGACATTTATAAATTCCTCTATCTTCTTTTCTATTTCTTCTATTTTTAAACTTGCATCTATAAAAATATAGTTTATATTTAATTTTTTTATAGTCTCTTTCATTCTATTTTGAATATTTAATAGGTAATCAATTCCTCTTAATTCTATAGAATCATTCTCTTTTTGAGACAATCTATATTTTAGCTCTTCTGGGCTTAGTTCAAGTAAAATTACATGAGTAGGAAGTGTATTATCTGTAGCGATTAAATTCAATTCTATTAATTTATCTATCTTTAATTGTGTTGAATAAGCAATACCCGATATTATCGATCTATCAGATATTATTGTATTATTTTTATTGGGCTTTATTACTTCTTCAATATGTTCAGCTCTATCAGCCATAAAAAGAAACATTTCAGCAACTTTTGATTTTGCTTCACCATTTAAAGCCATTACTCTTAGCTTACTTCCAAGCGTAGTTCCACCGGGTTCTTTTGTAAAAATAGCTTTTGGAAATTTATTTTTTAATAAATCTAATTGAGTAGATTTTCCAGCTGTATCAATACCTTCTATAACTGCATACATTTAACAACTTTCTCTGGAACTAAATGTTCAAATTTACCATTAAATCTAATAATTTCTCTTACAATTGTAGAAGAAACAAATGCATTTTGTAATGTTGGCATTAGATATAAAGTTTCAATTTTTTTATTTATTGAGGAGTTAGCATATCCCATTTGAAGTTCAAACTCAAAATCAGAAACTGCTCTTAATCCCCTGATAATAGTATTTACTTTAAGTTCAGTAGCTAAATCTACAAGTAAAGTATCAAATCCCAATACACTAACTCCCTCAATTTCTTCAACTGCTGCTTGTGCAAAAGCAACTCTTTGATCATGATTAAACATAGGTTTTTTAAGTTCACTTTTTGCAACAGCTATAATTACTTCGTCAAATATATTAGCAGCACGTTTAATAATATCCAAATGTCCATTTGTAATTGGATCAAAAGTACCACTATAAATGGCTTTCCTATATGAATTTATATCACAATTTTTTGACATATTTATTCCCATCTTTTATATAAGTTATTATCTATTTTTAGTAAATCAAACCATTTACCAATTAGAAATTTTTCCATATCTTCTAAACTTTGTTGAGCGCTATAATAGCCTAAAATTGGAGGTGCTATTATTACTCCTAAGTTTGATAATTTAAGCATGTTTTCTAATATAATACTATTTAAAGGCATTTCTCTAGGAGCTATTACTATATCTCTCTTTTCTTTTAACATAACTGTAAAAGCTCTTGTAATAAGTGAATCAGATATTCCAACAGCACATTTTGCTAAAGTGTTCATTGAACATGGCAATATTATCATTTTATCAACTTTAAAAGAACCGGATGCAATACTGGCTCCTATCTGAGAATCTTTAAAAACAGTGATATTTTCATAATCTTCAAATAATTTGTTTACAGACATACCTTTTTCAAGTTTTAAAGCAGTTTTAGCACTTTTTGAAAAGACAACAAAGACTTCAATCTCTTTTGGTATTTGCTTTACAAAATTTACTCCAAGATTAGAGCCACTAGCCCCTGAAATTGCAACAGTTATTTTCAAAAAAAACCTTTTAATTTAATATATTAAAAATGATAATAGCAAAAAAAAACTTTTAATTCAATCCACCTTATCATATATAAGAAACACCCCTAAATATAAGCTTGATTTAATGCAATATTTGATAACATATTGTATAAATAATATATATTATATTTAAACAATATGTATAATAAAATATTATTTAATATACCTTATGTAAAAGGATTTGATATGTCGAGATTTTTTACTTATATTAGAAAAAATGAGAATAATTCAAAATATACTCAAGAGCAAAAAGATTCTGTTGAAAAATATATAAATAAGAAAAATATTGATGTGTATAAAAATATAGAAATTAGTATTAATACTCCTCGTGAAGAAAAAAATATATTAGAACTATTAAAAAATTGTGAAATGAATTCAACTATTATTGTTTCAAATTTAAATGTTTTTGGAAGAACCATTGAAACTATTTTAGAAATAGTTAAATTCTTACTATCAAATAAAATCAGAATAATAATTGTTGAACAAAATTTAGATTTAATAGATGATAAAGATATGCTAACTCAGATGATCTTAAGTGTAATTTCAATGACAATTGGATTAGAAAAAGAGTTGATGAGTCTAAGAACTAAAGAAGCATTAACTGCAAAAAAATTAAATGGAATAGCTTTGGGAAAACCAAAAGGTACAATTCAAAAATCAAAATTTGATTTACAAAGGGATAAAATAGAAGAACTTCTAGCTGTTGGTCTATCTGTTAGAAAAATTTCAAAACTTCTAGGATATAACAATCATATAGGGTTGAATAATTATGTTAAAAAGAGAAAAATTAAGACAAATTTAAAAAATGAACAAAAAACATTATAATATTTATATTTATGATGGTTTAAATAAAATATAGTAAAATAAAATAATTAAAATTAATGGAGTTATTGTGAAAGTATTATTAACAAAAGATGTAAAAAGTTTAGGAAAAGCTGGTGAGATTAAAGAGGTGGCAGATGGTTATGGTAAAAACTTCTTAATTGGTAAAGGCTTAGCATTACACGCAACAACTGAAGTATTAAACAGATGGAAATCTGAACAAAAAAGAGCAGCTGAAAATGAAGCTAAAGAAATTGCAGCTGCAAAAGAATTATCAGAGAAATTAAATGCAACAAAATTAACAATTAAACATAAAATAGGGGCAAATGGTCATTTAATAGGTTCAGTAACAAATAAAGAAATTGCAGAATCACTAGAAGATCAATTTTCTATTATATTAGATAAAAAAAATATTTCATTAGATAAAAAAATCAAATCTGTTGGAATTTATGAAGTTGATTGTAAATTAGGTCATGCAATTCATGCAAGTTTAAAAGTTGATATTATTGGAGAATAAATAGATGTTTGATGCTACAACTATACTTGCCTATAAGGGTGTTAATAAAGCAGTTATTGGAGGTGATGGACAAGTTACTTTTGGAAATACTGTTTTAAAAGGGAATGCAACAAAAATCAGAACTCTTTATAAGGATCAAATTTTAGCTGGATTTGCTGGAAGTACAGCAGATGCATTTAATCTTTTTGATATGTTTGAAGGTCACTTAGAAGCTTGTAAAGGTGATTTATTAAAATCTGTTATCGCTTTTTCAAAAGAGTGGAGAAAAGATAAAGTTTTAAGAAGATTAGAAGCTATGATGATAGTTTTAAATAAAGAAAAAATTTTTATTTTAAGTGGAAATGGTGATGTTGTTGAACCTGAAGATGGGAGTATAGCTTCTATTGGAAGTGGTGGTAATTTTGCTATTTCAGCTGCACGTGCTCTTGCAAAACATTCTACTTTAGATGAAGAAGCAGTTGTTAGAGAATCTTTAATGATAGCAGGTGAACTTTGTATATACACAAATCAAAATATTAAAATATTAAAAATAGAGGATTAAAAAGTATGGATATGACACCAAAGCAAATCGTTGCATACTTAGATGATTATATTATTGGTCAAGCTGGTGCAAAAAAAACTATTGCATTAGCGCTTAGAAATAGATACAGAAGAATGAAAGTTGAACCAAAACTTCAAGAAGAGATAATGCCTAAAAATATTTTAATGATAGGTAGTACAGGAGTTGGTAAAACTGAAATTGCAAGAAGATTAGCAAAAATGATGGGATTACCATTTGTAAAAGTTGAAGCTAGTAAATATACAGAAGTTGGATTTGTAGGTCGAGATGTTGAGTCTATGGTTAGAGATTTAGTATATGAAAGTATTAATTTAGTAACAAAAGAATTTGAAGATAAAATAAAAGATAAAATTGAAGATGAAGTAAATAAAAAAATTATTGAAATTTTAGTTCCACCACTTCCTGCAACTGCTAGTGAAAGTGCAAAAGAATCTTTTATTAAAACTTATAATGTAATGGAAAAAAAACTTTTAGATGGAAGTTTAGATGACAAAAAAATTGAAATTGAAGTTCCTAAAAAAGCACATGTGGAAATCTTAGATTCTTCAATGCCATTTGATATGAGTTCTATGCAAGAAAGCTTAAATAAAATGTTAGGCGGAATGAATAAAGAAAAAATCAAAAAAGATGTAACTATAAAAGATGCAAAAATTCTTTTAAAAGGAGTTGCAAGTGATTCTCTTCTTGATCAAGAAGCTATAAAAATTGAAGCTATAAAAAGAGCTGAGAATGGTGGAATTATATTTTTAGATGAAATTGATAAAATTGCATCTGGTAAAAAGAATAATGGACAAGACCCATCAAAAGAGGGTGTTCAAAGAGATTTACTTCCAATAGTTGAAGGAAGTAATGTTCAAACAAAATTTGGACAAATTAAAACTGATCATATTTTATTTATAGCAGCGGGTGCATTTCATGTATCAAAACCAAGTGATTTAATTCCTGAACTTCAAGGAAGATTTCCTTTAAGAGTAGAATTAGAATCATTAGATGAAGAAGCATTATACAAAATTTTAACTAGCACTAAAAACTCTTTATTAAGACAATACAAAGCTCTGTTAGAGGTTGAAGATGTAGATTTAGAATTTGATGATGAAGCTATTAGAGCATTTGCAAAGTATTCAGTTACTGCAAATGAAATAACAGAAGATATAGGCGCAAGAAGACTTCATACTGTTATTGAAAAAGTTATTGAAGATATCTCTTTTAATGCAGATGAGAAAAAAGGTCAAAAAGTTATTGTAACGAAAGAATTAGTATCTGAAAAACTTGATGAAATTGTTGATAATGTTGATACAGCTAGATATATCTTGTAAGTTGTAGATTAATAATTTTTAGATAGAATAATTTAATAAAAAAATTAGGAGATAATATTATGAATATTATAACATTTTGCGAAGTAGATGAATCTTTATTTAATCCAGAATTTAATGTTGAACATTTTCATTCAGGAACAAGCTTAGAAGCAGATATTGTTATTATTAATATTGATTCAATATTTGAATTTGAAGAAAATAAGAGTAGTATAACTAAAGATAAATTTGTTTCAATAGCAATTATTGAAGATGAAAGTGATTATGACGCTTTTAAAAATTTTGGTATTGATGCATGGATTAGAATGTCGGAAATTTCGCAAATTAATAATATTATCAATTTAGTAAATAAAAGGCTTTTATCATAATTATAGATACTCACTGTCATTTAGACAATAAAAAATACTATGAAGATATAGATACAGTTATTAAAAATGCAGTAAATCATGGGGTTAAAGGTTTTTTAATCCCAGGAGCTGATTTTAATGACTTACCTCAAGCAATAAAACTTGCTGAAAAATACAAAGAAGTATATTTTGCTGTTGGAATTCATCCTTATGATATTGATATGTTTGATATTGAAATAATGGAAAAATATGTAAACCATCCTAAGTGCATAGCAATTGGAGAATGTGGTTTAGATTATTTTAGACTTCCTGAAAATGAAGATGAAAAAGTTGCAAATATAAAAAAACAAAAAGAAGTCTTTATTTCTCAAATTGAGTTTGCGAAAAAAGTTAAAAAACCTTTAATTATTCATATTAGAGATGCTTCTAATGACTCAAGACAAATACTTGTAGATTATAATGCAAAAGAAGTTGGTGGAGTCTTACATTGTTATAATGCAAGTGAACATTTACTTCCATTATCTGAGCATAATTTTTATTTTGGAATAGGTGGAGTTTTAACTTTCAAAAATGCAAAAAAATTAGTTAATGTTTTACCAAAAATACCAAAAGATAAATTAATAATAGAAACAGATGCTCCTTATCTTACTCCTCATCCTCATAGAGGTGAACGAAATGAACCTTATTATACAGTTTTTGTAGCTGCTAAAATGGCTGAACTACTTGACTTATCACAAGATGATGTTGAGAATTTAACAACAAATAATGCAAAAAAATTATTTAAAGAGTTTTCTAGCCTTTCTTAGATATAATCTTACTTATATCAATTAAGTGAGGATTTTTTGAATAAAATCATAGTGTTAATATTTTTTTTAATAAATACTCTTTGGGCAAATCTTGGAACAAACGAAGATTTAAGAGTTTTAAAAAACCTAGGACTTGAATCTTCATTTATTTCAGATAGTGAGCTAGTTGATATATTTAATGAGTATTCTTCTTCAAAAAAGATAAGTTATTATCGAAGTATTTTGAGAAAATCTTCATTAAATGCACAAGTTGTAAGAACAGAAATTGATAATGAGAATCTTCCAGAAGCTATATTTTTTATTCCTATGATTGAAACTAGTTTTGTAAATCATGTAAGAGGGAAAAATTCTCCTGCTGGACTTTGGCAGATTATGCCAGCAACTGCAAAACATTTAAAACTAAGAAATGATGAGTTTATTGATGAAAGATTGGATTTAATAAAATCAACTGATGCAGCTAGTTCTTATTTAAAAAGATATTATAAAAAATTTGATAAATGGTATTTATCAATTTTAGCTTATAACTGTGGCGAAGGAAGAGTTATTGAAGGATTAACTAGAGCTTCACTAGATATGTATATTGAAAATAATCCAAATAAAAGTACACAAATTTTAAAAAGTTATCAAAGAGTTCTTGATGATTATAAAAGAACAAAAAATGGAGTATCAAAAGTCTATGGTGTTTATGGAGAATTACAAAGTTTAGAAGTTCCTTTTAGTCTTGAGTATTTAATAGAAAATAATAAGCAAAGGGAATATTTACCTGAATCAAGCTTATCTTATTTAAAAAAAGTTGCTGTGTTTTCAATGCTTTCAAGTAGAGATTTGTTCGAAGATATAAAAAAAGCTCCATATAGATTAGAAAAAGTAAAAGCACAAAAAAATATACAATTAAAATCAATTGCGAGTGCTATAAATATGAATTCAAGTGAATTTGCAAATATAAATAAACATATAAGAAAACAAGTTTTACCAAAAGATTCTAAAAATTTTAATATTTATATTCCAAAGAATAAATTAGAACTTTATAATAAAAATATTGCTAACATAAAACCAGTTATTGATAAAAAAGTTGAAGAAGTTAAAAAAAATAAAGTGCTTGATAGCAAAAAAAATAAAGATGAAAAAAAGATTGTAAAAGATGATAAAAAGAAAGCCTTAATTTATACAGTAAAAAAAGGAGATTCATTTGAATCAATTGCAAAAGCATATAAAATAAGTGTAAAAAAACTTAAATCTGATAATAAAAAGAAATCAAATTTAATAGATATAGGAGATAAAATTGAGATTTATAAATAGAAATTTAAAAAATAGTATATTATTAAGTTTATTATTAAGTCTGTTATTTTTTACAGGATGTTCTCAAAAAAATGGTGATATAGATTATAGTTTTTATAAAGATACTAAAAACTCAAAAATTAATAATTCAAAAGAGATGCATAAATATACAATGAGACCTTATAGTGTATTTGGTATTACATATTATCCTTTTGTTGCAAAAATTGGTGATGATTTTGATGGTATTGCTTCTTGGTATGGTCCAGATTTCCATTCTAAGAAAACTTCAAATGGAGAAATTTATGATATGTATGATATGACTGCAGCTCATAAAACACTACCAATGAATACAGTTGTAAAAGTAGATAATTTAGAAAATGGTAAATCAATTATAGTGAGAATCAATGATAGAGGACCTTTTGTTAAAGGAAGAATTATAGATTTATCAAATAAAGCAGCTAATCAAATAGATATGGTTGGACGGGGTACTGCAAAAGTAAAAGTTACAGTTTTAGGATATAATGGAGAAATTGATAATAGAAATGCACCTGCTTTAGAAGTTCCAATTACGCAAGTAGCAAGTAATAATATTGAAAAAGAGATAGAATCAGGTATCGATGCTTTAGAGCCTTTGGAAATAAAAGAAGATAGCATTAAAACAAGTACTGTACCTCTTAGTAATTCAAGAAGTACTTCAAGTACAACTTCTAGTGCTAAAATTACAAGACCAAGTACAACATCATCTTCTAGCATATCTTCTTCAGTTGGAAACTATAATCTTCAAGTTGGAGCATTTAGTGTTGAATCAGGAGCTATAAAAGTTAAAAATGATTATCAAAAGAAATTTAGAAGCAATAAAGTAGAAGTACAAAAAGTAATGGTAAATGGAAAAACTTTGAATAAAGTATTTGTAAGAGGTTTTAATTCTTATGAAAATGCACAAGATTTCAAAAATGCAAATGGTTTAGATAATGCAGTTATAAGTAATGATTAGGATAAAAATATGATTGAAGTTAATAGAAAAACAAAAGAAACAGATATAAAATGTAAAATTGATATAAACGGTTGTGGAAAATCAAATATTCACACAGGTGTGGGTTTTTTTGATCATATGCTTGAAGCTTTATCAAAACACAGTGGAATTGATATTGAATTGTCATGTGATGGTGATTTACACATTGATGCACATCATACAGTTGAAGATTGTGGGATTGTTTTAGGACAAGCTTTAAAAAAAGCAATATTCCCAATTCAAGCTGTTGAAAGATATGGAAATGCTACAGTAGTAATGGATGAAGCAGCAACTACTTGTGCTTTAGATTTATCAAATAGACCTTATTTAGTTTATGAAGTAAATATAAGTGGAAAAGTAGGGGATTTTGATGTTGAATTAGCTGAAGAATTTTTTCATGCACTATCAGGAAATGCTGGATTAACTGTGCATATTATCCAAGATAGAGGAAGAAATAAACATCATATTTTAGAAGCATCTTTTAAAGCATTTGCTGTTGCATTAAGACGTGCTTTAATAAAAAACGAAAAACTAGGAATCCCTAGTACAAAAGGTATTTTATGATTGAATTAATTGTTTTAGATGTTGATGGTACATTAACTGATGGTAAAATTACTTATTCAAATAGTGGTGAAGAAACAAAATCTTTTGATGTTGCAGACGGTTTAGCAATTGCAGTTTGGACTAAAAACTTTGGTAAAAAAGCGGCAATTATCACAGGAAGAAATTCTTCAATTGTAGAAAAACGTGCAAAAGAGTTAAATATTACACATCTTCATCAAGGAGTAAAGAATAAACAAGAAGTTTTAGAAGAAATTCTAAAAAAAGAGGGTTTATCATGGAGTCAAGTTGCTGCTATTGGCGATGATTTAAATGACTATAATATGCTAAAAAAAGTTGGTCTTTCGTTTACTCCTGCAAATGGAACTCATTATTTAAAAGATTTTGTAAATGTTATTTGTCAAAATAAAGGTGGGGAAGGTGCAGTTAGAGAAATGCTTGAATACATTTTTAAAGAAGAAAATTTAGAAGAGGATTTTTTAAACGCATGGATATGAGAATTTTTACTTCAGTTCTTTTATTATTAGCATTAGGAGCTTATTTTTTTCCTGTTGAGAATTTAAAAAAGAATGTATTAGAAAAAGATTTACCATTAGTTATATTTGAAAAACCAATAATGTACACATTAAATGAAGAAAATGTAAATAGAATGGTTGTTTCTTCACATGCTGTAAAATATCAAGACAGAGATGAAATGTTCAATGCAGATATTATTTTAAAAAATAATGATAAAAGTAAAGATTTTAATCTTGAAAAACTTAAAGCAGATACAATAGTAAAAAAGGGTGATATTTATACTTTAACCAATAATGTAAATTATAAAAGAGATAATTTTATACAATTAGATACAGATGAATTGATTTATGATGATATTAAAAAAACAGCGCAAAATTCAAAACCTTTTAAAGGTGTTTATAATAAACATACTTTAAATGGTAATTCAGTATTTTTAGATATTAACAGTGATTTTATAACAGCTAAAAACACACATTTTGAAATAGATGTGACTAAAACCCAAAAAGGAAAAAAATGAAATATTTAATTGGAACATTACTTTGTTCTACATTGTTGTTTGCACAAACTGAAACTTTGGTAATTGATGCACAAGATTTTCAAGCAGATGATAAAAAAGGAATCTCTATTTTTACAGGTAATGTAAAAATTAAAATGGGTCAAGATAAGTTAAATGCTGATCGAGTTGATGTATTTTTTACCACAGACAAAAATAATGCTAAAATTCCTTTAAAATATGAAGCTACTGGAAAAGCAGATTTTGAAATAGTTACAAAAGATAAGCATTACATTGGTAATGGAGATAAAATTATATATTCTCCACAAAAAGAAGAATACACAATCATTGGAAATGGTTTTTTACAAGAAAAAAATGATGATAGAAAAGTTTATGGTGATACAATTTTTGTGAATCAATTAAATGGTGAAGCTAAGGTTAAAGGTAGTGAAAATAAACCTGTTAGATTTATACTAAATGTTGAGCGTGGAGAAGATAAAGGAACTAAAAAATGAAAATAACTGAAGCTAATTTTTTACAATCAGCGCAAGGAATTTCAGATTCACCAAGCCCTGATAGAGCTGAAGTTGCTTTTTTAGGAAGATCAAATGTTGGAAAGTCTTCACTTTTAAATACCTTGACAAATAGAAAAGGTTTAGCTAAGTCATCTTCAACTCCTGGAAAAACTCAACTTATAAATTATTTTGAAATTAAATTTAAAACGGATAACGAAGAATTACCATATTTATTTGCAAGATTTGTAGATTTACCTGGTTTTGGATATGCAAAAGTAGCAAAAAGTTTAAAAGCAGAATGGAATAGAAATTTAACAGCCTATTTAGAGCAAAGACCAAATTTACAAATATTTGTACATTTAATTGATTCAAGACATCCTTTACTTGATATTGATAAAAATGTTAATGAGTTTCTAAAAACTATTAAAAGAGGCGATCAAATTATTGTTCAAGCTTTTACTAAAATTGATAAATTAAAAATGAATGATTTAGCAAAATTAAAAAGAGAATACCCAGAAGGAATTTTTATATCAAATTTGAAAAAAAAGGGTATGATAGATTTACAAAATAAAATTACAGGATACTTATTTGGACATTAGATTTTATAAACCAACTGTAGCTGATATTACAAAAATGCAAGATATTGTAAGAGAAGAAGTTGATAAAGGGAAAATTCTTTTAAGAACTGCTGATGAAATGGCTACAACAATTCGATCTTATACTGTTGTTGAAGTTGATGGTAAAATGGCAGGATTTACAGCAACTCACATCCATTCTCCAAGACTTGCTGAAGTGAGAAGTTTAGTTGTAGGCAAAGATTTCAGAGGGTTAAAACTTGGAAAAAAACTAGTTGAATCTTGTATTAAAGAAGCAAAAGAGTACGGAATAGAGCAACTATTATCTTTAACTTATGAACAGGGTTTTTTTGAATCTTGTGGATTTAGAGTTATTTCAAAAGAAGAAATTCCAGAACACAAAATTTGGGCTGATTGTATAAGATGTAAACATTTTCCTATTTGTGATGAAATTGCAATGGTAATAGATTTGTAATTCATCATTTTTTATATAGTCTTGAAATTCAAAACTATCTTTTTTAGTGTACAATGTACTTAAATATTATCTAAAAGGATTGATTTATGTGGTTATCCACTAGTTGTACTTTCAAATTTTATATTTCTGAAACGACTCCTTTTTTATTTATGTTAAGACCTCGTGGAGATTTAAATCAACATATTACTTTTGAAGAGTTTATAATAAAACCAAATTTAGAAATAACACAATTTCAAGATATTTATGGTAACTTTTATCAAAGATTTGTTGCTCCTCCTGGAAAATTAAAAATTCAAAGTAAAGCTAAAATTAAAATAAATAAAAATCATAATAATGCTTTTGGAAAAGAGTTTATAGAAGTTCATTCTTTACCTGAAAATGTACTTTTATATTTACTTCCAAGTAGATATTGTGAATCAGATTATTTTAATTTAATGGCATCTGAAATTACTCAAGGCTTAGCTTTGGGATATGAACAAGTTAATGCAATAACCAATTGGATACGAAATAATATTAATTATGAACATAGTAGTAGTGATATTCAAGTAAGTGCTATTGAAGTAAATAATAGAAAATATGGAGTATGTAGAGATTTTGCTCATCTTGCAATTGCTTTATGTAGAAGTATAAGTATTCCTTCTCGTATAGTAGTTGGATATTTATATAAATTAGAACCGATGGATTTACATGCTTGGTTTGAAGTTTATTTAGGAGATGCTTGGTATAGATTTGATGCAACACAAGAAGCAAATAAAGAAGGATATGTTGTAATCGCATATGGAAGAGATGCAGCTGATGTTGCTGTTTATAACCAATATGGAGCGACACTTTTCCCTAGTTCTCAAAAGGTTAAAGTAAAAAAGATAAAAGAGTAAATAAACTAAAATTTAGGATAAATTATGCAACGCTTTAAAATTATTCATAGAACTTATTACAACTATTCAAATAGCGTTAATTTAGGTCCTCATTCTTTGCTTTTAAGACCAAGAGAAAATCATGAACTAAGAATTGAAAATTTTGTTTTAAATATTACTCCTAAGGCTAAAATTTTATGGCACAGAGATGTTGAAGATAATTCTGTTGCAATTGCAAATTTTACACAATCAACGCAACAATTATTAATTGATAGTGAATTGATAATCCAACAATATAACGAATCACCTTTAGACTTTTTAGTTTCATCTTATGCTATCAATTATCCATTTAAATATGAAGATGATGATAATTTAATTTTAGGGGCATATAGAATACTTCCAGATGAGCAAACAAGAAAACTATTAAATAATTGGATTTTTAATATATATAAAATCAATGAAGAGATACAAACTTATACTTTACTTCAAAGATTAACCACTCATATTTATAAAAGCTTTACCTATAAAATAAGAGAAGAATCAGGTGTTCAAAGTGCTAATGAAACATTATCTTTAGGAACAGGTTCTTGTCGTGATTTTGCCTATTTATTTATGGAAGTTGTAAAATGCTTAGGTCTTGCTACAAGATTTGTAAGTGGTTATTTATATGCTCCTTTAATGAGTGAACAAGTGGGCTCAACACATGCATGGGCTGAAGTTTACGTTCCAGGTGCTGGATGGATTGGTTTTGACCCTACAATTGGTAATATTGTAGGTAAAGATCATATTGCAGTTGCGGTATCAAGATTACCTAATAATATCTCTCCCATTTCAGGTTCTTTTTCAGGAGTTGCTATTTCAACTTTAGATGTCGGAGTTTGGGTAACTTTATGTTAGTTTTAAGAAGTACTATTTAGTTAAAAAAGATTATAAAATCTTTTTTAACTGATTTTTGATAATAACGGGTACAAAAAACATAGAAACAACATAAGAGATTAAAGTTCCTCCTATAAGTGCAACTCCTAGACCTCCAAACACTGCATCATTTGCTATTAAAGCACTTGCAAACACCATTGTTAGAACCGTAAGAATTATTGGCTTAGAACGTGTTGCTGTAGCTTTTGCTATGGCTTCGTTTATGCTGAGATTTTTTTCATCTATTAATTGTTTTGAAAAATCTATAATTAAAGTTGAATTTCTTGAATTTATTCCAATGAGTCCAATAAATCCTATAAGTGAAGTTGCTGTTAAATAAAAAATATCAACTGTTAATAAATCCATAATTATATGTGCAAATATAACTCCAATTATTGATATAAAACTTGATAATACGATTCCACCTGAAATTGCAAAACTTTTATAATACATAACCATTAGAAAAAAGATTAATACAAGGGCAATAATAAAAGCACCGCCTAAATCTATAAATGTATCGATGGTTACTTTTAATTCCCCATCAAAAACTAAATCAAATTTTTCATTTGTTTTTTTATCTATAAATGATAGGTTTAACAAATTTGTTTTTATAACTTCATAATCAGAACTTAAACTATTTAGCATTTCATTTCTTGCATCTAATAAAGGATAAATTTGACTATCTTTAGAAGTTTCAGCTATTACATTTATCATCAAATTTAGATTTTTTGAAGTTATTGTTGGCTCTTTTATTACTTCTTTTATTTTTACAAATTCTGAAACACTAACTGTATTTCCTTGTGCATTTATGATTTTTAGAGTTTGAAGTTTAGCTTTTAAATCATTTACACTAGAGTTATTTAATAATCTTGAATCATCAAGTCTTAAAAAAATTGGTATTTGATTTTGCACATTTGATTTATTTATTACAGATACTTTCATTCCTTCAAAAGCTAAATAAAGTATATTTTTTATTTGTTCTAAATCAACATTACTAATAATTGCTTTTGAATTATCAAGCTCAAGTTCATACATTACAAAATCTTTATCTGCTAAAATATCAACATCAACTAATGTTGCTTGATTTTTTAGAATTTGAGCAATTTTTATAGCAAAATCTCTTCTACTTTGAAAACTATCTCCACCATATATTTCTGTAACAATAGAAGCCAAAACAGGAGGACCAGCAGGTAGTTCTATAAATTTGATATTAGCTTCGTATAAAGAGCAGTTTTTTTGTACTTCATCTCTTATTTGGCTTACAAGATTATAACTAGTGATATCTCTATTTTCTAATTTTTTTATATTTACCATTATTTCAGCTTGTGATTCTTTGTCTTTTAGTGCACTTTGTTTTACAAGTGCTGCAAAATCTAGAGGTTGCCCTTCTCCTAAAAAAGCTGAAATATTTGTGATATTTTCATTATCTTGAAGTTTTCTTGTAATACATTGTACAACTTCTTTTGTTTGATTTATACTTGAACCATCTTTTAAATCCACATAAATAGAAAAAGTATCAGCATCCTTACTCGGAAGCATTTTTGCTTTTGTTATTTGTGTTGGAAATGTTGCAATACTTAAAATAAATAAAATCAAAGTAATGAAATAAACCATAAAAGATTTAAAAGGACTTTGCAAAATATTGTAAATAAATTTTTCTAATCTCATATTAAATCCTATAAAACTTTTTTAACTAAATATGGTGTAAAAGCATATGCCACAAAAAGTGACATAGCTAGAGAAATAGGTACAAATACAGGAAGAGGGTGCATAAATTGTCCCATCATTCCACCTACAAAAAACATAGGAATAAAAGTCATAATAATTGCAATTGTTGCTATATTTGTAGCATTTCCTATTTCATTTGTGGCATTTATTGAAATATTTGTTATATCAATATTTGGTGATTCTTTTTTATGTCTGTGAATATTTTCAATTACAATAATAGCTGCATCAACTAACATCCCTAAAGATACAATTAGTGCAAACAAAGTAATTCTATTTATTGTTTCTCCAAATATAAAACCTATAAAAAGAGTAAGTGATAAAATCATAGGAACCATTACAGATACAATCATCGCTTCTTTAAATCCAAGTGTAAAAATAAGTAAAATAGCAATAATAACTATAGAAATCAAAAGATTAGCAACAAGGTCATTTACTGCATTATTTGCTGTGTATCCATCATCTCTTGTAATTATATATTTGATGTTTTTTGCTAATAATTCATCTTTTATAGAATCCATATATGCAAAAATATTTTCATTTATAGTTACAGAGTTAGCCCCTTTTAGTTTTGAGGCTGTTAGGGTGATTTGACTTGATTCTTCAAAATCTCCTTTTTCATTTTTTATATAAATTAAAGCCTCTTTTTTATTTTGAATATCAAAAGATTTTTCAACTTTTGCTACATCTTTTAGATAAATTGGAGTTTGAAAATTATAAGAGATTATTAGGTTTTCTAGATCATTTACATTTTCAATTGCTTGCTTTATTCCAAAAACTACCATTGAAGAGTTTTGGGTATTTGTTGTTATATTTGGTGTTTTATATGAAAGAGCTTCTATTTGCTTCATAACTTGAGCTAATGAAAGCTTATAAGATGAAAGTTTATTTGCATCAACTTGCACATTAAACTGCTCTTTTTTTTCACCTTTTAAATCAACTAAAGCAACATCTTTTATTTTGTTTATATCTTTTGATATTTTGCTTACTTCATTATATAAATCAGTTTGTAAAATAGCATCTTTACCATCTATTTTATTTGCATAAAAAGCAATAGTAGCTATTGGAATATCAGTATCTATATCCATGGTTTTAATTATTGGTTGCATTGCACCTTGTGGCATTAAATCCATATTTCTCATAACTTGATCATAAAGTTTTAGATTTGATTCTTCTTTGTTTTCACCAATGAAATATTGAACTTGTACTATTCCTACTGAATCTTTTGCAAATGAATAGATATTTTCAACACCTTTTATTTCTCTTATTTTTTTCTCTAAAGGCTCAATTATGACTTTTTGTATCTCACTTGGATTTGCTCCAGGAAGTGCTACGATTACAACACCACCACTTACTTTTATTTGAGGATTTTCTTCTCTTGGCATTACAATTAGTGAAATGTAACCCAAGGCTAAAATAAAAAATCCAAAAATAAATGTTAAAGGATGATTTATAAAAGCTAAGGATAGTTTTCCTGCTATATTTAAATCTTTATCTATTTTACTATTCATTTAAAATTCCTAATTAGCATTTGCTAAATCAACTAAAATCTTTGAATACATTCCAGGATAAATATTAAAATTCTCTTTATTAAAAGATATTTTTAATACAAATGAATGGGTCATTGTATTTATATTTGGAATAATAGCTTCAATTACTCCTTTTGTTTTGAATTCTTGGGAAACTATTTGTATATCTACTTTTTGACCTATTTTAATATTTTTTAAATCAGTTTCTGAAATATCTGTTTTTATTAAAAGATTTGATAAATCAGTTAATATAAATGCAGGCATAGAAGGCATAGCCATTTCACCTGCTTTTATAGATTTTTTGATAATTAATCCATCATTTGGTGCTTTTATTTTTAGATAATCATACTGTGTGTCAATTTCTTTTAGTTTTGCGTTTGTTATTGAAATCATATTTTTAGTATTCATTAAATTTAATTCAAGTTGTTCCACATCATATTTTGATACTAAATCTTGCTCTTGCAATCTTTTGTATCTGTTGTAATTTATTTCAATATTTCTTGCTTGATTTTTCAAAATCTCAAGATTTAAAAGAACTTCTTTTTTATTTGAATCTATATTTGAAGAATCGATTTCATATAAAATATCACCTTTTTTTACCGTTGAGCCTTCTTGAACATAAACATCTTTGATATATCCCATATTTCTGCTTGTAATAATCTTTTCATTATCAGATATTACCGTTCCTGAAAGTTCTAGTTGATTTGCAAATAGATTTACGCAAAAAATAGTTGTTAGTAATATTTTTATCATTAGTTTTTTTCCTCATTAATATTTTTTCCCAAAACAAGATTTAGTGAAGCTAAAGCAAGAGATTTTTCATATCTAGCTTCTATTAATAAAGCTTCATTTTTTCTATAGTTTGCTTCTTGTTGAAGTAAGGTTGTCATGGAAATTAATTGATTTTTATATTGAAGTTTTGCTTGTTCTAAAATATCAAAGGCTAAGTTTTTAGCTTCTATTTTCTCTTCTAATATTTTTTCTTTTGTTCCTAAATTAAGCATGGCTTTTTTTAGTTCTAATTTAATAGCGTCTTTTAATTTTTCTTCATTTAAATTAGCTTTTTTATACTCTATTTGGCTTTTTTGTTTTTCTATACTTCTAGTATTATCAAATAAAGTGAGTGTTATACCAATCATTGCCATATAATAGTCTTTATCTTGGGATAGAGTTAAAGTATCATCATTATATCCGTACTCTAGTCTTGAAAAAACACTAGGATAATAAGTTGCTTTTGCAATATCTATATTTTTTTTACTAGCATTTACTTGAATATTTTGCATTTTTAACTCATCTCTATTTTCTAAAGCTTGCTTATAAAGCTCTTTTTCATTTGGAAATTTAAAATAGATGTTTTCAAGATTTTCAACATCAGTGATTGAATCATCAGAACTTAAAAAACCTAGATATGCAAGAGCTAATTGGAAGTTGTTTTTAGCTTCAAGTAGTTGTGAGTTTATATTTGATTCATAAACTTTTGCTTCATTTACATCTATTTTTGTTACAAGTCCCTCTTTATGAAAAGCAATTGCACCATTTTTCATAAATAAAACAGACTCTTTTGCTTTTTCTAAGGCTTTGACAAAATCCTTTGCAACAACAGCACTATTGTAAGCTTTTAAAACCTCAAACTCTAACTCTTTTACATCTAAGTTATATTTGATTGTGTTTGCTTTTTCTTGAAGTTTTAAAATATCTTTTTGGTTTGATAATTTAAAGCCTGTAAAAAGTGGAATATCATAAGTTAGTTTTGTATTAAAGTTATTTCTATCTTCTGGATAGTTTAAATCTGTTGGCTGTACATAAAGTCCCTCACTTTGTTGTGAAAATCCAAAGTCTTTAAAAGTAGCCTCTCTAGAAGAAAGTTTATAATTAAAAACATATCCAGCATGATTTGTTCTGCTTATTTCTTCACTAAGAGATAGTTTTCCATAAGAAACAGAATCAATATTTTCGATATCTAGTTTTGAAGAATCTATATTTAATTTTTGCGCTTGTAAATCTTTACTATTTTTTATTGTTGTTTCTAATATTTTATCAAAACTAACACTTTGTGCATATGCAAAAGAGACTAGCAATAATGATAAATAAATTTTATGCATTTTTTATCCTATGTTCACTATATAGGCATTATTATACATTAAAAAATAGGAAATGTATATAAAAAAGTGTTTAGACAATTATAAATATAAGTTATATATTAAACTATTATATATATTATAATAAGAGCTTATTTAAAGCTTTGGGATAGATTTCCAATTATAAGTTGCCACCCATCAATTACTATAAAAAAGATGATTTTTATGGGTAGGGATATCATAACAGGTGGAAGCATCATCATCCCTAGACTCATTAAAATAGAAGCCACAATAATATCTATAACTAAGAACGGCAAGAAGATAAGAAAACCTATCTCAAAGGCTGTTCTTAATTCACTTACAATGAATGCTGGCATTAAAAGAGTTAATGGAACTGCATCAATATTTTTAGGATTTGGCTCTTTTTTTATTCTATAAAAAAGTGCTAGATCATCTTCTCTCGTATTTTTTATCATAAATTCTTTAAAAGGTATAATTCCTCTTTCAAAGGCAACTTCATAGCTTATTTTTTCATCCATATATGGTTTAATTCCATCTTCCCATGATTTTTTCCCATAAGGTTCCATAATAAATATTGTTAAGATTAATGATAAAGAAATAATAATTTGAGTTGGAGGAGTTTGTTGTAAACCCATAGCTTGTCTTAAAAGGGAAAATACGATTATAATTCTTGTAAATGAAGTTACCATTAGTATTAGCGTTGGTGCTAATGCCATTAATGTTAAAATTATAGCTATGTTGATTGTTTTTACAAATTGTGCAGGTTCGTTAATTCCAGCAACAGATAAGTTTACTATTGGTGCTGTATCCTCTGCAAATGCAAAAATAGAGAAAAGTAATAAGGTAACTATAATTTTCAAAAAAAATCCTATCTAAAAAATGAGTTCAATGGTATCTAAAAAATGTTTAAAATGATATATCAAGAAAAGGCTACTCCTTACTTGTAATGTAGCCTAATTCATATAATTTATCATAAATTTTACTAGCAATATCTCCTGCTGCTTCTCCTCCATGCCCCCCATGTTCTTCAATAACAGTTACTACATATTGAGGATTTTTAAATGGTGCATAAGTTGTAATCCAAGCATGAGATCTTTCATAATATTGTAATTCACTCTCTTTCATTCTAACTTTTTCAGATTGAGGAATTGATACAACTTGAGCTGTTCCAGTTTTTGAAGCAATTGTAACTTGCGAATTTATATGCTTAGTAGCTGTACCTTTTTCTGCATAAGAAACATCATACATTCCTTTTCTTAAAACATCCAAATATTCTTTTGGAATATCTAATTCTTTAGGCTCTTCGTATGTTGCTTTATAAAAATGTGGTTTAGGAAGTTTTCCTGTTGCAATATAACTTGTATATCTAGCAATTTGTAAAGGAGTAACTAATACATTTCCTTGCCCAATTGATGAAATTACAGTTTCACCTACATACCAAGGTTGATTGTATTTTTTTTCTTTCCATTCTTTATTTGGATTTACACCAAAGAATTCATTAATTTGGTCAACACCTGTTTGTTGCCCAAAACCTAATTTATCGAGGGTAGTAGATATTTTATTAATACCAATTTTCAAACTACCTTTATAAAAGAAATCATCACAACTTTCACTTATTGCTTTTCTAAATCCTACATTACCATGTCCACTTGATTTCCAACATCTAAAGTTTCTATTTCCAATTGTTATAGAACCAGAACAATTTACATTGAAATTGTCTTTTATATTGTTTTCTAAAAAAGATAATGCGACACCCATTTTAATTACAGATCCAGGAGGATAAAGACCATTTATAATTTTATTTGTAAAAGGATGATTAAAATCATTTCTCATTTCGTTCCATTCTTTTACTGAAATTCCCCTTGCGAAAATATTATTATCAAACTCCGGAAATGATGCAGCTGATAATAGCTCACCGTTTCTTGCATCCATTACAATTACAGCTCCACTTTTACCTGTAAAAATTTCTTGAATATATTTTTGAAGATTTATGTCTAAAGTAATTTTAATATTGTTATCAATTGATGGCTCTTTTTCATCTAATATTTCAATTTCTTTGTTCAATGCATTTACTTTTACATCCTTATAACCCATTTCACCTTGTAGTTTAGTGTTATAATATTTTTCTAACCCATTTTTACCAATTATTCCATTATATGAAGATAATTCATTATTTAAAATATCGATTTTGGAAGCTTTCCCCACATATCCAATAATATGTGAAGCTACCTCTTTTTGAGGATAATATCTTTTTGTTGAAGATTCTATTTTTATATCTTCTTTGGATGCTAATATTGTATATTTTGAGAAAAATTCATCATAAGGTATATAATCAATTATTTCTATAAAATCATGATTATAAGAAGAATCGGCTTTTTTATACTCTTTTAATAATTTTTCTTTTTCATATTTTGGAAAATGTTTTACAATCAAATCAATAATTTTTTCCAATTGATCTTTATATTTGTATGAACTTAAATGAGGTTTTATCAAAATAGTAAAACCCATTTCATTAATGGCTAATTTTTCACCATTTCTATCTTCTATAATTCCACGAATTGGTATTTTATTAACTCTATTTATATAATTATTTTTTGACAATTCTTCATAATATGTATTTGATTTAATACTTAAAAAATATACTCTTGAAAGTAACGTAATAACAATTGCGAAAATTAATAGAAAAATTATGATTAATCTTATTTTCAAAGAAAGGCTCCTAGAAATAGCAGATCTATAATTGTATTTATAACTAAAGATATAAATATATCTTGTGTTAATCCAAATGATATAGCCCACATAATAATTAGTCCTATATAAAAGAATATTATATAAATATAACTATTCCCTGTGCTATAAGACATTGAATTTTCTTCCCTTGGAAGAATAAAAATATAGATAAATAAAGATAAAAGACTCAAGGAAAAGGGCTTTAATCCTGTATTTATTTCGATGAATAAAAATGATATGATTACAAATGCTAGTGAATATAAATATCTTTTTCTAAGACATCTATAAAATGCAGTGAATAAAATTCCAGCAAGCATTACTAGTAGAAAATGTATTGATGCAATAGTGTTTATTGTAATTGCAATTAATAGTACTATAAATAAAAAAAATGGATTATCTAGGTTGTTTCTTGTCATATGTATCTAATATTTTATTTTGAATAAGTTTGGATTATAGTATAAAAAATCTTATATGAATATCAAAACTTATTAATAAGAGAATTTGTAGTTTTTTCTTTGAGTTTATTATCTATATCTTTTTTATTATTTGATAAGTCATAAATAAAAGAGAATATTTCAGCAACAGCTTTATACATAGAGCCAGGAATCTCTTTATCTATATCAATTTGAGATAGAAGCTCAATTAAATCTGCATCTTCTTTTATAGGAATATCATGCTCTTTTGCAATTTTAATAATATTTGAAGCTGTTTCACCTTTTCCTTTTGCAGTAATTTTAGGTGCATTATCTTTTTCAATATCATATTTTAAGGCAATTGCTTTTTGTGTAATATTTTTTTCCATTTTATGCCCTTATATCAATACTTGAAGTTATTGATTGATTGTAAGAATTTTCTATATAAACTTGTGTTGGTTCTTTTTTTTCTTCTTGTTCCTCTTTTAAATCTAAAAGTTTGATATTTACAGGAATTAAATCTACACTATTTAAAGCAACTTTTAGTGATTGCATATTATCTCTTATTGCTGTTTTAAAATGTTCTCTTTGTGCGTAAATAGTTAAATCTAATTTATTTTTATCATACATTGCAAGCATTAAATCAACTTTACCAAAATCTTTTAATGTTAGATTTATTTGACAATAGAACTTATCTTCATCAGTTTTTTTCATAGTAATATTCCCATCATCAAGCATTTCCCAAAAAAATGGTAAATACACATTATTTGAATTAGAAGTTATTGATGCTAATTGATGATAATCTATTTGAGTTAATAATTTATCTACTTGCTTTGCTATTTCTTGAGATTTTGGATCTATTTTTGAACTAACTTCATCTTGAATTTGTAATAAAATAGACTTCATATCATCAGAAATATTACTTGAGTGAGCTTTTGGATTTACTAAATCTTTTACTAAATTTTCTACTTGTTCAACTAATTTTAAAACATGATTTTGTATTGCATTATTATTTGGGTTTAATATTTCAAGATTCTCTTTTAAGTTTGTTAATAAAGGGCTTAGATTTGATGAAAAGTTATTTGCAAAAGTACTAATATTATTCTGATTTAATAAATTTTGTATATTTTCACCTTTTACAAATAAATTATCCATTTTTAATAAATTATCAATTAATGGCATGGTTGTATTATTGTTTGCAATACTTGGATTTTGAATTAACTCGTTTTTTATTTGAACTAATAACTCTTTAGTTTGAGTATTTATTGCTTCTTTTATTTGTGTTTGTGAATTATTTAAAGAATTACTTAGATTCTCCAAAGATGTAGTAAGTGTTTTTAAATTACTAGCAGTATCAGCACTATTTGGGTTTTGAATGATTTTATTAAGTACTTCATTTATTTGTTTTGCTTCTGGAATATCCATACTTTTTACTAAATTTTGAATTTGATTTAAAGTATCTTTACTTATTGAACTTGGACTTTGAAGTAAATCATTTTTTATTTGAACTAATAAATCTTTAGTTTGAGTATTTATTGCTTCTTTAATTTGTGGGTTTAACTTTGACGTAGTATTATTTTCTATCTTTGATTCGATTAAAGCTCCTGAACCTAAAAACTCTTTTAATTGGTTTGTAAGAGTTGATAAATTTTGGGTTTGAGGAGTACTTAAAGAACTATTTAAATTCTGTAAAGATGAAGTAAGGGGTTTTAAATTACTTGTTAATTCATTAGTGCTTGAACTTTGGAATGTTTTTGTAAGCAAATCATTTACTTGTTTTGCTTGTGGTGTATCAATATTTTTTACTAGACTTTGTATTTGATTTAAAACATTTTCTATTTTTGCATTTGGCGTTTGAGTCATTTTTGATTCTAAAAACACACCTGATTTACTTATTTGTTCTTTTAGAGTACTTGCATCCATATCTTTAATATTTTTTAGAAAGCTTTCTATTTGAGGTTTAAATTTTTGCAAATTTTCATCTTGTGAAATATCATCCATCAAAGTACTAAGATTACTTGATACATTTCCTAATTCTTTAAAAACAGTAGAGTTTTTTAGAACATTTTCTATTGCTGTATTTGATTTTGTTCCAGATTTTAAGCCATCAAATAATTCTTTTATAACATCTTTTACAGATGTAGAATTGTTTTTTAGCATCTGATCTAAACTTTTTGAATCGGCTTCTTTTAAAACCTCTTTTAAAGCTTTGTTGTCATTTGGCAATAGTATATTTAATGATGTATTATTTGAAACTAACATACAAAAGTATAGCATATCTAAATGCTTTATAAACACTTTTTTAGTTATAATTTTTTTATGAAAAGAAGAAACTTTATAAAATTTACAACTATTACTGCTTTTTTATTCTCTTCAAACATAATAATTGCAAGAGATTTTTCAAAAGATTCATTGTTAATTTTAGATGAAGTATTAAATATTATATTTCCAAAAACAAATACAATGCCAAGTTCTAAAGAGTTTGAAGCTTTAAATTATTTAGTTAAAAATATTTCCCATAAAAGTTTTGATAATGATGATAAGATATTGATAATAGATGGAACAAAAGACTTTTATAATAGTTTCCCTGAGTTTTTAACACTAAAAGAAGAAGAAAAAAAAGAACTAATCTTTTCAATAATAAAAAAAAGTCAATATGCTAAATCTTGGATTACAAGATTATCTTATTATGGAATAGAAGCTATGTTTAGTGATCCTTTATATGGTGGAAACTTCAATAAAATAGGCTGGACGAGTATAAATCATAATATTGGATATCCACAGCCTTTGAAAACTTATGGACAAAAAATATGATTTATGATGTTTGTGTTATTGGAAGTGGTGCAGGAGCTGGTCCTATTATTTATGAACTCAGTCAAAAAGGCTTAAAAGTTTGTGTTTTAGAAAAAGGGGATATTTACAACGAAAAAGATTTTTCAAAAGATGAAATAGCTCTTGTTAGACGTCCAATTTACACACCAAATTTAAAAGATGAATATCACACTATTGAAGAGTTTGTAGAGGGCTTTTGGCAAAAATTTCCAACATATGAAACAGGTTGGAGCTTTTGGAATGGAAATCTTCTTGGAGGATCTTCAAATTTTATGAGTGGATATTTTCATAGACTTAAACCAAATGATTTTAAATTAGCCTCTATTTATGGAATTTCTAAAAACTCAAATATAGTTGATTGGCCTATCTCTTATGAGGATATGGAAAAGTATTATGAAAAAGTAGAAAGAGTTGTTGGAATTTCAGGGGAAGTTCAAGAGTATGAGTTTATGGAGCCACGAAGTACAAAAGATTTTCCATATCCCCCATTAGAAGAAAACAAAATTGTAAACTTAATAGATAAAGCCTGCGAAGATTTAAATTATAAAAGCATAAAAACACCAAGGGCAATACTAACAAAACAAAAAGGACATAGAAATCCTTGTTATTATTCAAATTATTGCGGTTCTTATGCTTGTTCTAGTGCTGCAAAAGGAAGTTCACGAGCTTCTTTAATAAAAGATGCACTAGTAACAAATAACGTAAAAATAATTCCAAATGCTTTTGTAATAAAACTAAATACTTCAAAAGATAAAAAAATAAAATCAGCTACATATTTAACAAAAGAGGGTAGTAAAAAAGAGATAAATGCCAAACTTTTTGTTCTAGCTGCGCAAGCAGTTGAAAGTTCAAGACTTTTACTAAATTCAAAAGATGAAAACTTTCCTAATGGCTTAGCAAATAATAGTGGAAATGTAGGCAAAAATTTTTTATCAAGTAGTGGTGGAATAGTAAGTGCTACCTTTGATGAATCAAATTTGCCTTTAGAAGATTTACTAGCTTCAGGTCTTTTTGTCAATAGATCAATTATGGATTGGTATTATACAAAAGAGTTTAAGGGTGGAACTATTGATATGCTTTTTGAACATGCAAATCCTATACGAAGAGCATCATTTTTAAGATATGATGAAAATAATAACTTAGTCATTGGTGAAAAGTTGCAAAATAGTATATTTGAAAGATTTACTAAAACTAGAACTTTAAATATGGAATTATTTTTAGATTGGACTCCAAATGATAATTCTTTTATAAGTGTAGATGAAAAGTATAAAGATAAATACGGAATTCCTGTAGCAAATATAAGAATAGGAAGTCATGAACAAGATTTAAAAGCTGCAAATTTTATAAAAGAAAAAGCTGTGAAAGTTTTTGAAAAAATGGGTGGGAAAAATATAATTTCAGATATTTCATCACTTCCTTCTTCTAACCTACAAGCAGGTGGTTGTAGATTTGGGGAGAATCCTAAAACTTCTGTTTTAAATAAATATTGTCAAGCCCATGAAGTTTCAAATCTTTTTGTAACAGATGGAAGTTTTATGCCAACAGGAGGAAGTGTACCTTTTACATGGACTATATATGCAAACTCTTTTAGAGTAGCTGATTATATAAAAGAAAATTTTGAAAATATAACTATTTAAATAATTTTTTATTAAAGCTTGGGTACTATCTTTTTATTAATATATTTGGAGATTATTTATGAAAAAAACAGTTGTTCTTCCTTTTTTAGCCTTAAGCTTATTTGCAAGTGATGAATATATCCCTGTAAGTGAGTTATCTCATAGTAAAAAGCAAGAGTATAATTTCATAAGTAAAACTAATATAAATGAAGAAATTGAAACAAAAACTTATACGGCAGTATCACAAGAGAGTGATGATGTAATAGAACCTCTTGAAAAAGATGAAATAAAAGAAACAAAAGTAAATATTTCTGAAAATATAAAAGAAAAAAAAGAAGTAATACCAAATACAAAAGTAGAAAATAAAACATTTGTAAAAGAGTATAAAAAAGAGAATATTTTAAAAGATGAAGTGAAATATAGTGATAATAGTTTTTCTAAAGATTTTTCTGTGACGCCAAAACTTACATATGCATATTTAATTACGGATATTACTGCTACAGAAAGAATTAATGCTGAAGATAAAGAATCAGTTTTAATTCCTGAAATAACAGTTTCATATAAAAATCATAATTTAAAAGCAGAAGGTTTTGAAACAAAATCTTATTTTGACAAAGTATTAATTACAGGTTCAGATTTAGAAACAACAGTAAATTGGTATAAGTTTTATTATATGTACAGTATTAATAAAATAAATTTTGGGATTGCTTACAATAAATTTAACTTGGATTGGAAAAATGTTGATTTTAACTCTACTTCTAAAGATAAAGAAGAATTTATTTCATTAGAACTAAATATGAAAAATAGTAATGATATTTTACAAGTAGAATATGGAGTTTCTTATGGAAAAAATAACAATATTTCATATTCATATGAATATTATTTGAATCTTGGATATAAACTACTTAAAAATGATAGTTTAATTTTAAGTGCTGGATATAGAAATAGAACTATTGAAAATGATTTTATTGAAGATGATAAAGAATATAAAGCAGAGTTTGAAGGTCCAACAATAAGTTTAACTGGAACTTTCTAAGATAAAATATTACAAAATGTGATATTTATCTTCTGTAAAAAAAGTTTTGGATATAATGTACACTAATATAATATTAGGTATAAAATATGCAAAACATTCAAATCTGGCACAATCCAAAATGCTCAAAATCAAGAAATGCAATGACTCTTTTAGAAGAAAAAGGTATCAATGCTGATGTTATAAAATATCTTGAAACAAATCCTTCAAAAGATCAATTAAAAGAAGTATTAAAAAAACTAAATATGAAAGCATCTGAACTTTTAAGAACAGGTGAAGATATTTATAAAGAATTAAATCTAAAAGACATTATTGATGAAGAAAAACTAATAGATATTATGATAGAACATCCAATATTAATTGAACGACCAATTATAATAAAAGGTGATACTGCTGTGATTGCTAGACCTATTGAAAATTTAGAAGAGCTAATTAAATGATATATGAAATAAACGAAAAACAACAAAGAATAAAATATATAAGAGTATTAGAAAAATTTTTTACAAGAACTGTTTCTTTATTAAAATTAGATAACTTTGATAAAGATTTATTTATACAAAGAACCATAAAAAACTATGATGAGTTCACTAAAACAAAAGAAATAGATTTATACTCAGATTATTATACAGATTTAAAAGACTATATAAATCGAACAATGTTTTATGTAAATGAACATAGTAAAACTTTTGAAGAAGAAAGAGCAAACTTATTAAAAGATGCAAATCTTCTACAAAAAGAGAAAAATAGAAGCTCATATAAAAAAGATAAGCACAAAAATCAAAGCTTCAACGATGGATATTAATGGCTCAAGAAGAGTATAAAAGTTTCAAATTATCGGGAGTTATAAAAAAAATTTTATATAAAAATGAAGAAACAAAATACATAATAGCAGTTTTGGAAAACAATCAAAAAATTTGTGGAGCATATTTTGATACAGATATCGAAAAAATTGTTGGTGAAGAAGTTATTTTAAAAGGAAACTGGACAACCCATAAAAAATATGGTGTTCAATTTGAATTTGATACTTTGGAACTAAAAGAAGCAGAAATTTTCTTTTTTCTTACAAAAATTGTAAAAGGTGTTGGTAAAAAATTTGCCCATGAACTCCTTGAAAAATATACAGAAGAAGAACTTGTTGAAATATTAAATGATAAACCTCAGGAGCTTTTAGATTTCAAAGGTATAAAAGAAAAAAAACTTCAAACTATAGTTTCTTCTTGGCAAAAATTTAAACACTTAAGAGAGTTAGGTTCCTTTCTAGCAAAGTTTGGTGTTACATCTAATCTAATTACTAAAATATATGCCTCTTTAGGTGAAATTGATAATTTAATTGAAAAAATAAAAACTAATCCTTATATTTTGATAAACATAAAAGGAATTGGATTTAAAAGAGCTGATGAAATAGCTAAATCACTGGGAATTGACCCTCGAAGTGAATTTAGAATAATGGCATGTTTAAATTATACGCTAAGAGAATTTTGTGATAATAATGGAAACTCTTCTATTGATAAGTTTCATTTATACAAACTTTTAGATGATTCCTTAAGATTTCATAATGAAGAGCTTTTATATGAACAAGCTATTTCTAAAATGTTAGTTGATGAAGATATTTTTGTAACAAGTGAAAATAGATATGCCTTGTCAATGCTTTATTATGCAGAAAAAAGAATACTTGATTTTTTTCAAAGAAGAAAAGATGAAAAAAATAGAAAAATCATTGCTACTTTTGATGAGTATCTAGTAAAAAAACAAGAAACTTTAGGGTTTGAGTTAAGTCCTGAACAAAAAAAAGCAGTTGAACTTATAAATAATGGAGATAAAACACTATTTTTAATAGGTTACGCAGGAACTGGAAAATCAACTTCAAGTAGGGCGATTTTAGAACTTCTTGAAGAAACAATGTCTTATGATGATATTATGACTATAGCACTTTCAGGAATTGCTTCTCAAAGAATTGCAGATACTACAGGTTATAACTCTTCAACTATTCAATCACTTTTGATGAAGCACAAAGAAAAAGATTTTTTTCCATATAAAGCTATTTTATTAGATGAAGCATCAATGGTAAATTCTGTTACTTTTTATCAAATTGTATCAAAAATTGATGATGATACTATATTTATAATCGTAGGTGATGATGGACAATTACCTGCTATTGGTGCTGGAAATGTACTTGCTGATGCTATAAAATTTGAACTTGCTCCCATTTGTAAATTAACAAAAATTTATAGACAAAGTGAAAATCAAGCTATAGCAGTTATTGCAAATGATATTAGAAAAGGTGAAGTTCCAGCTTATAAAGAAGAATACGAAGATTTTAAATTTATAGATGTTTCAATATTAAATTATTATTCACAAAAAAATTCTATTTCTTCAAATGATTTTGCAGATTTAAGAGGTGAAAATTCTGAATATATTTTAAATAATATTTTAAATATTTCATCATCATATATTGAAAAGTATTATGAATATATAAAGAAAAAGAAAATATCAAAAGCTTTAACACTTTTCCAAGTAATTACACCTATGAAAGCTGGAACTTTAGGTGTTGATAATTTAAATATTCAACTTCAAAAGCTTTTTAATCATACAAAGGGAAAAGCTTTTGTTTCAAAAGTTTATGAATATAAATTAACAGATAAAGTAATACATATAAAAAATGAAAATATGAAAGCTCAAACAATGAGTATGTATAAAAGTGCATCAACAGATTTCCTAGAAAGAAGAGTTTACAATGGTCAATTGGGACTTATAATTAAATTAGATTTTGATGAAGAAAAATGTATTGTTTTATATCCAAATGATGATATGGTAGTATTTTATGATTTTGATAATGTTCATTCATTATTATCTTTAGCATACTGTTTAACAATACATAAAACTCAAGGAATGGAGTATGAGAATGCTTTGATTCCTATGAGTTTCTCCCACTATATTATGCATAATACAAAACTTTTATACACAGCAATCACAAGAGCAAAAAAAATGTGTTTTATTGTAGGTGAAGAAGAAGCTTTTAAAAGTGCATGTAAAAAACTAGAAATAACAATTAGAGAATCTGTTATAAATGACCTGCTATCGAAGAAAGAACAAAAAAATATTTCAGAAAACATAGAAAAAATTATTGTTTAACAAACATAAAAGCAACTCTTTTGTATTATATCTAAAATTTTTAAGAGGATAATATTTTATGATAACGTGGATGCAAAGACATAAAAGATGGCTAGTTATTACTATTTGGATTAGCACAATTGCGTTTGTCGGAGCTGGCTTTGTTGGTTGGGGTTCTTATGAATATGGAAAACAAGGTGGAGTTGTAGCAGTTGTAGGTGATAGAGAAATATCAGTTGAAGAATATCAAGAAGAGTATTCAAACATTTATGAACAATATTCAAAAATGTTTGGTTCTATGTTCAATAAAGAGTTAGCTGAGCAATTAAAATTAAAAGATGTAGCTTATAAACAAGTTTTACAAAAAAATTTAATTTTATCATATGCTGATTCTTTAGGGCTTGATATTACAAATGAAGACATCGCAAAAGAGTTAGTAAAGTATGATGCTTTTATTAAAGATGGAAAATTTGACAAAGATACTTATATTAAGGTCTTAGCTCAAAATAGAATGACTCCAAAAGATTTTGAAGAGTCTTTAAAAAGAGGTTTATTATTACAAAAAGTTCAAACATTATTTGATTTAAATCCAAATGGTGCAGAACTAGAAAATTTAAGTAAGTTAATCTTTTTAGAAGATGATATTTCAATTAAAATTTTAAGTCTAAATGATATTTCTGTAGAATTAAAAGATGATGAATTAAAAAAATATTGGGAAGAGAATAAAAACTCATATATGTCTGAAGTTTCTTATGACTTACAATATAAAGAGATCCCCTTAATCTCATCTAATTCAACGCAAGATGATATTAATGCTCATTATGAGAAGTTTAAAATTGATTATAAACATGCAGATGGTAAAATCAAATCTTTAGAAGAAGCTAAAGAACAAATAATAAAAGATTTAGATGAAAAGTTTACAAAAACAGAAGCATTAAAAATTTACTTAAAAGTTAAAAAAGATGAAGAAAAGCTTGAATCTACTATTTCTTTTAAAGAATCACAATTACCATATTCACCTGATGATAATGCAAAAATATTAGAATCTAAAGAGGGTGAAATTATTAAACCTTTTGTACAAGATAATAAATATGTAATTGTTAAATTAAACAAAAAAAATCTTGCAGCTCCATTATCTTATGAAGATGCACTTTCAAGTGTAAAAGCTGATTATGAAAAAATATTAAAAAATAAAAAATTAGATGAATTATCTACGGCTCAATTAAAAGATTTTAAAGGTGATGATATCTTAGGCGTTACTAGAGAATCTATTACAAAAATTACAGGTTTAGATCAACAAGAAGCTGCAAAATTCTTAAATCAATTATTCTCTTCAACTACTAAAGAAGGAATAGCTAAATTAGATAATAAAGTAGTTTTATATAGAATTAATAATTCAAAAATTTCAGACTATGATAAAACAAAAGACGATGTTGTAAGAAGTACACTAAAACAACTTCAAGAGGAAGAACTAATGACAAATTTATTAAAAAGATTAGAAAATACTTTTCCAATTCAATCTTCAATTCAAGAAAAGGAGTAATAGTTGAATAATACTTTCTTAGCAATTGATATAGGTTCATCTACCATAACAGCAGTTATTGCAAAGCATGACCTCGAAAATAATATAAATATTTTGGGTACAGGTATTCAAAAAAGTAATGGAATTAACAAAGGTTTAATAATTAATATTGAAGAAGCATCTAAATCTATAAAAGATGCTGTTTCTGTAGCAAAAAGAACTACAACAGAACTTGTTGATACAACTGTTGTCTCTATTTCAGGTTCTTATTCAAAAAGTATTAGAAGTTCTGGCTCTGTTAATGTTCCAAATGGATTAATTACTGAAACTGAAATAAATCAAGTAATGCAAATGGCTTTATATAATGCAACAATAGTTCCAGAATATGAAGTTGTTCATGTTGTTCCAATTTTCTTTAAAGTTGATGATTCAATTGAAGTTGATAATCCTTTAAATATGAATGGATCAAGACTCGAAGTTTCAGTTTATATAGTAACAGCAAAAAGAACTGCTTTAACAAATATTAAATCAGCTCTTAAAATATCAGGTATTGAAGTTGTTAAATTTGTTTTAGATTCATATGCAGCTGCACTTGCAGTTCTTGATGATCAACAAAAGAAATTTGGAGCAATTGTAATAAACTTAGGTTCAACTACAACAGAATTTGTTTATTATAAAGGTAATTCTATTATATTTAATGGATTTATTCCTGTAGGTTCAAATCATATTACAAATGACTTATCAGTTATGCTACACACTCCACCAACAGCAGCTGAAAAAATAAAATTAGAATATGGCTCACTTGTAAGAAATTATTCTCCTAATAATGATTTAGGTGTTACAAAAGTAAAAATTCCAAGAATTGGCGATGAAGATAGTATTTCAGAAGTTGCTCTTGATTATATTCAAACTATTATTCATGCACGTGTTGAAGAAGTATTAGTTTTAGTTAAAAATAAATTAAAAAAGAGCGGTTTAATAGATAATACAGGTTCGGGAATTGTAATTACAGGTGGAATGAGTTATCTTGATGGAATAAAAAAGTTAACTGAAAAGATTTTTGAAGGTATTCCAATTAGCGTAGCTAATCCAAAAAATATCAAAAATGGTTTTATGAGTTTTGATGAAGCAAATATGGCAACTATTGTTGGATTACTTTTTTATTCATTAGGAACAAATAGAAGCTACCAATTGGATTCAAGTAAAAAATTAATTAAACCTGTTAAAAATGAAAGAGTTGTAGAGCAACAAAAAATTTCTCTTTCTAATAATAATCATACATCTGAAAAACCTCAGGTTGAACAGATGAAAGAACATATACAAATAAAAGACAACGCAACTGTTTTAACACCTTTAACGAGAGATAAGAAAAAAGGTGTTTCAAAATTCTGGGGTAAAGTATCGGAGTGGTTTTAATGGAGAATTTATTTAAAGTGGATGATATAAAAGTTGATATGCCAAGTAAAGTTTTATCTGATAATGTAGCTAAAATAGCTGTTATTGGAGTTGGTGGTGGTGGTTGTAATATGATCAACCATATGATAAATGAAGGTTCTCATAAAATTGATTTAATTGCTGCAAATACAGATTTACAAGTATTGCATATTTCTAAAGCTCCAAAGAAAATTCAATTAGGACTTAAACTAACAAAAGGTTTAGGGGCTGGTATGAAGCCAGAAGTTGGACGAGATTCTGCTGTTGAAAGTTATGAAGAGATAAAATCTACACTAAAAGGTGCTGATATTATTTTTATTGCTGCTGGACTTGGTGGTGGAACTGGAACTGGAGCTGCTGCTATTATTGCAAAAGCTGCAAAAGAAATTGGAGCATTAACTGTTTCTGTGGTTACAAAACCATTTACTTGGGAAGGTAAAAAAAGAGCAGGATTAGCAAATCTTGGACTTGAAGAGCTAAAAAAAGTTTCTGATTCAATCATTATAGTTCCAAATGATAGATTATTAGAAATAATTGATGAAAATGTTGGAATGAAAGATGCCTTTAAAATAATTGATAATATTTTATACCAAGCAGTAAATGGTATGAGTGAAGTTATTTTAAATCCAGGTAATTCTGATATTAATACAGACTTTGCTGATGTTAAAACTATTATGCAACATAAAGGTATGGCATTAATGGGTATTGGAAGAGCTAAAGGAGAAAATGCAGCTCAAAGAGCATTAGAAGATGCAATTGATTCTCCTTTACTTGATAAAGTTTCTTTAAATGGTGCTAAAGGTATTTTGATTCACTTTAATATCCATCCTCAAGTATCATTATTTGCAATTAATGATGTTATGGGATCTATAAATGATAGAATGGATTCAAATGCTGAGATTATATTTGGTACAACATCTGATTCTACTTTAGAAAAAGATGAAGTTAAAATTACTATTGTTGCAACTGGATTTGAATCTAGAAATGATGAACCTGAGGAAGCAGCAGAGGGAGCAGAAGAGAATACTCAAAATGCACTTCCTTTAGATATCGAAACTTATTTAGATACTCCTCCTTTGATGAGAGATTATATAGTTCAATATCAATTAAACTAATAATTTATTAAACTTATTAATAATTTAAACTTGAAATCTCAAGTTTAGATTATATTTTTTCTTTATATATAATTGTTTTGTTTCTTCCTTCATTTTTTGCACAATAAAGAGCATCATCAGCTTTTTTAAATAGTGAGTTAATATTATCATTTTTCTCATAACTTGAAATACCTAAAGATATTGTTTTTGTACCAATTTTGTAGAAATCATGATTTTCAATAATTTTTCTTAACTTTTCAGCTAATACAAAAGCACTATTTTTATCTGTATGAGTACATATTATTAAAAATTCTTCTCCACCATATCTTCCAAATATATCAGAACTTCTTAAGTTTTCGGTGATTATAGAGCTCATTGTTTTTAGTGTTTCATCACCTATTAAATGGCCAAAATTATCATTTACATATTTAAAATAATCTATATCTAAAATAATCAAAGATAATTCACTTTGGTGTCTTTTTACAACATCTAATTCTATTTGTAAAATTTCATCTAACATTCTTCTATTATAAATACCGGTTAGTTTATCAATCGATGCTATTTTTTCAAGCTCTTTTTTTGTAGTTATATCAATACCGATTGAAACGTAATTTTCTATTTCATTTGTTTCAATATTCATTTTAGGAATGATGTGCTGTTCTAGCCAATATTCTTCACCATTTTTATTTCTATTTTTAATTTCTCCCATCCAAGTTTTTCCATTTGATATTGTTTTCCATAATTCTTGAATAATTTTTTTATCTCGTTCTTTATCTTTTATTATTCCTATTGGTTTGCCTATTAACTCTTCTTTTGAATAACCACTTGATTTTTCAAAAGCGCTACTTACTCGAACTATTGTGCTATCAGGTTTAGTTGTTGCAGTGATTACATATTTATCAATAATTGATGTAAATTCATTTAGTTTTTCATGGGCACGTAAAAGTTTTTCTTGTAGGGTTGAAGGTGTTTTAGATGCTAAAAAAGCCATGATTAAACTTAGAATAACTGTTAATGCAAAAACAAAAATTGCAGTATTTATTTTTTCTTGAATTAATTCTTTTTTATAATCTTTTTTTGTCTTTAAAATCATAAGTGCATCATCATCATTCTTTAAAATATTTTTTAAAGGAAAAATATAAACACCTATTGTATTTAATCCATCTGGAAAGTCTTCTTTGATATCTATTTTAATATTTTTGTATTTGTTAAAAGAATATTGATTATTTTTATGTAGAATATAGTTTTGATCTTTATCAATAATATAGTGATCAAATGATGGTGATTTACCAATTGCATCAAATAAATTATTCATAAGAATATTAACAATAACCGTACCTGTAAATTGATTATCTTGAATTAATGGCATTGCTACTCTAAGAGTTGGTTTATATGGAATTTCAATTTTTCCATATTCCATATTTAAATCTAACTTTGAATAATAAATATCTTCTTTTTTACTATTTGATAGTAGTTTAAAATAATCACTATCTCTTTTGTTTTGAAAATCTTTTTCATGAATTAATAAAATATTTTTTGTTTTATTATCTCTTTCAACATAAATTAATTCTTGACCATCTCTATCAATTAATTTTGCTTTCATTATTGCGTTATTACTATTAGCAATTGCAAAAAAGATTTCTTCTAATTCTTGTTTTTTATCTGAATTCTTTGTTCTTATATATTCTTTAATAATTTCATTATTAGCTAAAGATTTAACAATATTATTCATATTTTCAATAGTTGGTTTTAATATTGTTTCAATTTTTATTTCTGAGATTTCTTTTGCTTTTCTATCTAATTCTTTTTGAATATCTTTAACTTGAAAATTATAACTGATAATTGCACCAAATAAAGAAATAACAATTCCAAAAATGATGAAGTAAAGAGTAAAGAATTTGTGAAAATTTTTTTGCGTCAAAATAAGCCCTTAGCGTTGATTAAGCTTATTTTAACATAAAGACACTTTATTTTTCTTGTTTATATTTGGAAGTCTATTGGCTTATTTGTTTTATCATCATTCCATTCAAATATAAAGCACATAGGTAGTTTGTCTTTTTTACCTAATATTACAGCTGTTATATATCCTGAGATAAAAATAGATGAAATTGCAAGTAAAGAAGCAAAGGCTAGAGTTGAAAATCCTGTTAAGCCTTGCCCAACAGTACAACCTATTGCTAAAACTCCTCCTACACCCATTAAAGATCCACCAATCATGTTATATTTTACCTTATTCATATTTTGATTAGCAGTACATCCAAAGCTATATTTTCTATTTATAAATGACATAGCAAAAGTTCCTATTAAAACACCACAAACAAGAGTTATTGCAAAAGCTATTTCATTTACTTGATAGTAGGTAAATAACTCTAAAGTTTTAGCTATTGGATAAACAAATGTAATACTTGATAATTCAATTGTTCTCTCCAAACTTTCTTCACCCATAACTCCTGTTACATACCAAGCAATACTTACTAATAAACCAATTAACATACCATCTACTAGAGTTAATATTCTTTTCACTTTTTTTACCAAAAGAAGTAAAATAACAGTTAAAATTCCAATAACTATATAAATATTCATTTGAGTATTTTCAATGGCACTTGACCATTGTATTAGTGTTTCATTATTAGTAAATGGATTTAAAAAACCAGCTAATAAACCTTTTACAGTTGCATATGCAAAAATTCCTATAAAAATAAGCGTTACAAGAGCATTTGAATCACCTTGTGCAAATTTTACTAAACTTCTACTACTACAACCATCTGCTATCATCATTCCAGAACCAAATAATAAACCACCAAAAATAATAGAAAAGTAGTTTATGTTTGATTTAAAATAGTTTGTTTGTGTTAAATCTATTTCAAAATGATTTGCCATAATTGTAGTTGCAACAATTGCAACAATCATGGCCATCACAACAGATGCAGCTCTTTTTGTAGATTTTGTTAATATATAGTCTTTTATAGATCCACTAAAACAAAATTGATTTTTTTGTGCAATTACTCCAAAAGCAATTCCTATAAATAATCCTAAGATATTTATTATTTCATATATTTCTAAATCAAACATTTATATATCATCCTCATCATCGCTCATATCTTCTAAATCTTGAAGAATTTTAACAGCATCTTCTTGGCTCAAAATATTTTTCTCAATATGTACTAATACTTCTTCATAATATTTTTTCACATCTAACATATATTCTAAATGTGTTTTTAAATCTTCACTATCTTTTTGTTTTGAAATAAACTTTTCTATTGTTTTTATTTCTTCATTTACTTGAATTAATACTTCAGTTTTTAATAATTTCTCTAATTCTTTTATCGAATTCATAGTTTTTCCTTTTATTTTGTATGATTATTTACTGTATTTGGTATTGTATATCCACTTGCTTGATATTTCAAAGCTTGAGGATATTTTTTATAATGTTCCCTCACTATTGAAGCTAATTTTTCTTTTGTTGATATATTTATTATTCCATTATCTTCAATAGAATCAACAAGGGCACTTACAAGTTCATCCTGTGGTTTTTCTACTTTTTGTATCCAAGATTTTAATAAACTTTTATTTATAAAAGAAGGAAGGGAACCCATTATTCCTATATCATTTTGATTATGAACTAAAAGCCCAGATGTTGTTCCTCTATCTAGTGTTAACACTTGAAATAAGTATAAAGTATGGTAATTAAGTTGTTTTTCAGTGTCTTGAACACTAAAAGTTATTCTAGTTTTAAAAGCATTTTCAATTATATTTATATACGTATCAATAATTCCTTTACCAAAATTTTGAGCAAAAGTAAAATCTTCTTTTTCGTTTTCAGTTTTATAATTTTCTAAATAAAAATGACAAATACCTCTATGTTTATTAAGTGCTGGAATAAAAAAATATTTATTTCCTTGATTAATTCCCTCATCATAGCTTTCATTTGATAGCTCTTTTAAACTATTATTGAATACTTCTTTATCTTCTTCATTTTCAATACTTGGGTTTAAATCAGCCATAACTCTCCAATAAGAGTTACCATCTCTAAGACATGTTAAGCTTATATGAATATGAATTGATGGAACATTTGGATTTTTGGGATGAATAATTGTTGAAATTGCTGTTGCACTTTGAAGAGATTTTGTTTCATCTTCATCATAATGAACTTGAGAAACATTTACACTTGCAGTGTTAAAAAGTATATTGTCTTTCCCCTCAAATCTATTTCCACCACCGTGAATTCCACTATCTCTTAACCATTTTACTTCTTCAAATTGTTTATTTTCACCCAAAATTGAACTTAATAAATCTAGCTTATCAACAAATCTCTTTTGTAAAAGACTTATTAATTTATAAGCTTTTGTTGCATTTATAGATTTAGCCATAATTATACTCATTTTACAAGCTCCTTTAAGCAATCTTCAAATTCACCAAAGATTATATCCTCGACACTACAAGCAATCATTAGATTAATTGGATAATCAAAATCTTCAATAAATCTGTTATCTAAATCAACTAAAATATTATCTAAAATCTTTGTTTCATCACTTGAAAATGTATCAATATAATTTTGCTTTTTCTTCATATATCCATAAACTTTTTTACCTAAAGCACTTGCATATCCACATTCCCAAATAGTTCCACTATCAGCTTCTTTACCTCTAAAAGCATTTATATTTGCAATTACAATATCACATTGATTTATTAAATTTACATTTGCTTTATAGATATCTTGGGCAATTTTATTTTTTTCTTGATTGAAGTCTATCACATTATCTAAGGGATAAAGTCCAATAAAACCATACTTTTCACAAAGTTTAACAAACTTTTTCCCAATTTCAATTGAGTCGGGTTCAAATACATCGAATCCTGCTATATATATCTTTTTCATGGTGGAATTATATATAAATTAACTTAATCAACTACTATTATCTAGCTTTCTATATTTTTTAACACTTGTATCTTGTATAATCGGTACATTATTTAGGATAATTAGAAAAAGAAACACTTTTTACTGTTTGTCTAAATCTAAATAAAGATGATATTATTAAACTAATAAAAAATTCTTTTAACTCATCTTTTATAGATAATGATTTGAAATTTTTTTATATAGCTAAAGTAATTGAACTAACAAAATAAAGGCAAAAAATGAGCGAAATTTTAAATTATGTGAAAATAAATGAACTAATATCAACTTCAGGACAACCAAGTGTTGAGCAGTTTAAAGAAATTGCAGATTATGAATATGAAGTTATTATAAATCTAGCTTTACACAATGCTTCAAATGCAATTGAAAATGAAGATAAAGTAGTAACAAATTTGAAAATGGCTTATTTTCATATTCCTGTGGATTTTGATAAGCCAAAATTATCAGATTTAAAACTTTTTTTAAATCTTTTACAATCACTTGGAGCAAATAAAGTATGGATTCATTGTGCATTAAATTATAGAGTTAGTGCTTTTATGTATGTTTATCATAAATACATATTAAAAACACCATTTGAAAATATTGATTTATCTATTTTTGAAGAATGGAGTCCTGAACCAATATGGCAAGAATTAATGAAAGTTAATTATGAAGATTTATATAAAGCTTAATTAATTATTTTATTATATGGATAAATCATAGTCTTATGATTCTTTTGCTAATATATAACCATTAATTTAACAAAAAAAGATGGGAATTAATTTGAAAATAGAGACAAAGATAGAGAAGTTTAATGAGCATTTATATTTAGAAAGTGGAAGACTTTTAGAGTCATTTCAGATTATTTACGAAACTTATGGAGAATTAAACGAAGATAAATCAAACGTAATCATTATTTGTCATGCACTTTCAGGAAGTCACCACGCAGCAGGTCGATATGCAGATGAAGCAAAGCCTGGTTGGTGGGATAGATTTATTGGTGATGGAAAAGTAATTGATACAAGAAAGTATTTTGTAATTTGTTCAAATAACATTGGAAGCTCATATGGCTCTACAAACCCTATGAGTATAGATCCCTCAACTAAAAAAGAATATAGATTAAAATTCCCTGTTCTTGCTATTTCAGATATTGTAAAAGCACAAATGAAACTATATAAAAGATTAGGAATTTCAAATGCTGTTGCAGTTATTGGTGGAAGTATGGGTGGAATGCAAGCACTTTGTTATGCAATAGAACATCCAACTTTCGCAAAAGAAATTATAGCTCTTGCAACAACTGCATATACAAGACCTTGGGCAATTGCTTTTAATAAAATAGGAATGGAAGCAATAAGACATGATCCATTATTTAAAAATGGAAATTATAAAAAAGATGATCCTCAAGTTTTAGGACTTCCAGGACTTGCTGTTGGACGAATGGCTGGACTAATTTGTTATTTAAGTCCTAAGCTTTTTAATAATAAATTTGGAAGAGATTACTCTTCAACAGATGGATTATATGAATTATTTGGAAGATTTGAAGTTGAAAAATATTTAGAATACAATGCTTATAGTTTTCCAAAAATATTTGATCCCCTTTCGTATCTTTATGTATGTAAAACAATGAATATTTTTGATGCAGGAAGAAATAAAGATAAATTAGCAGACTCTTTTGATAAAGTTCAAGCAAATTTACACCTAATCGCATTTAGTGATGATATGCTATTTTTCCCTGAAGAAATGGAAGAAATAAGAGATGTTATGATAAAAGTAGGAAAAGAAAATCAAGTAAGTTACTTATTAGTAGATAGTCAATCAGGACATGATTCATTTTTAGTAGAAGTAGAAAAATTTGAAAATCATGTAAGAAATATTTTAAAGGATAAATAAATGGCAGAAATAAAAGATATAGAACAATCAAACTTTGAAGATAAAATTATAAAAGCTAAAGAGCTTTTAGAAAAACTCTCAAATCCACAAATTACACTTAGTGATTCAATAAACGTATATAAAACAGGTGTAAAAGAGCTAGAAGATGCTCAAAAACTTCTAGACGAAGCAAAATTAATATTTTCTACACAAACTAAGTTTTAATTATAATTTTTTAAATTATTTTATAGTAAAAATTTGATAAACTAAATACTACTAATAGTAGGAGAAGTTTATGAAATCTATCACACAGTTAGAAAATATCGACAAACCAAGAGAAAAGCTTATCAAAAAAGGTGTTCGAGCACTAAAGAATTACGAACTTTTAGCAGTTCTTCTTGGAAGTGGAGTCAAAGGAAAAGATGTAATAAGTTTATCAACTGAAATAATAAAGCTTTTTGAAGAAGATTTTGAAAACACAAATCTAGAAAAACTTGTAAATATTCATGGTTTAGGAATATCTAAAGCCTCACAAATTCTAAGCTCGATAGAACTATCCAAAAGATACCTAATCAAACAAAATAAAAAAATAACATCATCGAAAGATGTTTATAATGAATTAAAAGAGTATCACAATAAACAACAAGAATATTTTCTCTGTCTTTATTTAGATGGAGCAAATCATTTGATGCAAACAAAAGTTATAACAATAGGAATACTAAATCAAAGTTTAGTTCATCCAAGAGAAGTATTTTCCTACGCAATAGAAAAAAGATGTGCTAGTGTAATAGTAGCTCATAATCACCCAAGTGGAATACTAGAGGCAAGTATTGAAGATATAAACGTTACCGAAAGATTAAAAAAAAGTAGTCAAATTTTAGGTATTGAACTTTTAGACCATCTTATATTTACACAAAGTGGATTTATAAGTTTAAAAGAAGATGGTGTTATGTGATTAAAGTTTGCTATATATAAGTAAATGTGTAGTAAAATTAATTATTAAAATAATTTATAAATTTATATAAATGTTAATTTAAAAAGGTATGAAAATCTTATGGATATTAAAAAAACAAAGGTTAAATTTATAAAGTACACTGAGTTATGATGTCATTTGAATATTTAACAAAAGATTTTATTTTTGATTATACAACTTCATTAAAAGTAGTAGAAGAAGTACCTTCGTATTATATTTTTCCAACTGTTTATATAATTTATTCTAAAAAAACTAAAAAAGCTTATGTTGGTGAAAGCACAAATATACCACAACGAATAAAAAATCATTTGCAACATCCAGAAAAAAATCAACTTGAAAATATAAAAATAATTTTCAGTCCTTATTTCAATAAATCATCAGTTTTAGATATTGAAGCAAATCTTATTCAAAATATGATTGCAGATAAACAATTTACTTTAATAAATAGTAATTATGGAATAGCTCATCATAACTATTATCAAAAGAATGAGTATGAAAATACATTCAAAGATATTTGGAAAAATCTTCAATTTGAGAAGCTTGTTAAAAATGATTTACTTGATATTAAAAATTCTGATTTATTTAAGTATTCACCCTATAAAACACTTTCAGAAGATCAATATGATGCAATAAAAGAATATTTATATTTGTTAAATCATAATGAAATTAAAAATACTACTTTTATACAAGGAAGCGCAGGAACTGGTAAAACAATACTTGCAGTTTATTTAATAAAATTGCTTTTAAGTGAAATATCGCAGGATGAGTTAGAGGATAACTTTGAGGTTAGTTCATTAATAGAATTAGCTCAAGAGGTTAAAAGTAAGCTCAAAAAAAATAAAGAACAGTTGAAAATTGCTTTTGTAATACCTATGACTTCTCTTAGAAAAACTTTAAAAAAAGTATTTAAAAGTATATATGGCTTATCTCAAAGTATGGTTATTGGACCAAATGAACTTTCTAAAGATAGTTATGATTTAATAATTGTAGATGAAGCTCATAGATTAAAAAGAAGAAAAAATATTACGGGATATCAAGAGTTTGATAAAACAAATAAACATTTTGATTTAAATAAAGAGAAAGGGACGGAATTAGATTGGGTGATGCTTTCAAGTGATACCCAATTATTTTTTTATGATGAAAAACAATCTATTCGACCTACAGATGTAGAAAAAGAAAAATTTGATTTACTTAAATTAAATGCAACAGTAATAAAACTAAAATCTCAAATGAGAGTAGAAGGTGGAGAAGATTATATACAATTTGTAGATAAATTATTAAGTTCAGAAGATGATTTGATTTTATGGGAACAAACAAATAAATACGAGTTAAAAATATTTACTTCAATGAAAGATATGATTAATATATTAACAAAGAAGGAAAAAGAATATGGTTTATGTAGGCTTATTTCAGGATATTCTTGGAAATGGATATCAAGTAAATCTTCTTCACCTGATGTAATCTTAGATGAAATACCATTATATTGGAATAGAACAAGCCAAGACTGGATTAATTCAACAACGCAAATGAATGAAATGGGCTGTATACACACAACTCAAGGATATGATTTAAATTATTCTGGAGTAATATTCGGTAGTGATATAACATATAATGAGGAAACAAAACAAATAGAAATAATCAAAGAAAACTATTATGATAGAAATGGAAAAGCTGGAATTACTACTGATCAATTACATGACTATATAATTAATATATATAAAACAATTATGTATAGGGGAATAAAAGGTACTTATGTTTATTGTTATGATAAAAAACTAGAAGCTTTTTTTAAAAGATATATTCCAATTTATGAGTTAAAAGAAAGTAATAATGAAATAAATAATAATTCCGGGAATGATTTGCTTGTAGCTGAACCTAAAATAGTATATGGAGATAAATAGTCTATATTACAAGTAGCTCCAAAAAGAGACTACTTATAATTAATATCTGATTATTTTAATTTATAATCAGATAATTTAGCGAATTTATAGCCATCTTTTTTCAGTTTTTCAATAGCTCTTATCATACCTTCTCTAGTTTGTGATTCTGGATGATTAAAATGTGCGATAACAATATCACCATTTTTAGCTGTTAAAAATGCATTTTCAACTTTTTTAGCTGTATAAGTTGCTCCTGCATCTCCTAAAATAGAAAAACCAATAACTTGATGCTTTAATTTATTTGCTATTTTTACAGCAACTTCATCATAATAAGCTGTTCCCGATCTAAAATAAACTGGTCTTTTATTTGTTATTGACTGGATTTTTCTAGCACTTTGTTCTATTTCATCAACAAATTCTTCTATACTTGCTGTACCTTTTAATCCATAAGCCGATTCACCACTTACTGATGCTGGTTTATGTTCCATTCCATGATTTCCAATTTCAAAAAGTGGATTAGCAGCTAATTTTTTGAAAGTTTCAAGATTATTATCAATCCATCTTGCATTTATAAATAATGTTGCTGGAATTTGATTTTTTTCTAAATAAGAAATAAGTTTACCATCATATGCCATTCCATGAGGACTTCCGCATGCATCTAAAGTAATAGCAATTGTTTTATCTTTTGTTATTAACTGTGTTTTTACACCTTTAACATTCTCACCCCATTCTTTTGGAGTTTGCTTTTCAAATTGTTTAACTATAGATTTTTTTAATGTATCATAGTCATCTTTTGGAGCTGCAGCATATGCATTTAAAGACAATAGACAAACTAACGCGTAAATAAACGATTTTTTCATAATTTTCCTTGATGAAATTTGTAAAGCTAATAATACTATATAGATGATTAAGAATTGATAGCAGTCATAGTATTTTAATTTTAATTTGCTATTATTACAAAATGATATAAAAATAATAATCTAAAGTAATATACTAAGGAATAACTTATGAATGAAGAATTTAACGAATATTTTAACAGACAAATAAAACTTTGGGGACAAGAAACACAAAATTCACTTCAAAGTAAAAAAATTGCAATTATAGGAAGTGGTGGATTAGGTTGCACCTTAGCTATTGCTCTTGGAGCTTCTGGAATAGGGGAGTTTGCTTTTGTGGATTTTGATACAGTAGGTGTTCATAATATTCATAGACAAATAGGTTTTAAAGTTGGAGATGATGGAAAATATAAAGCAGAAGTTCTAAAAGAATTAGTAGAATCAAGATGCCCTTTTACAAAAGTTACAGCTTATACAGAAGGTTTTGATGACTTTGCTAAAAGAAGTTTAGATTTTGATTTAATCATAGATGCAACAGATAACCTTCCCACACGAGCAGCTATAAATGAATACTGCATGAAAAATAATCAAGCTTGGATTTACGGTTCAGTTGAAGAGTTTCATGGGCAAGTTTGTTTTTTTGAAAAAGCATCATATGAAGCTGTATTTCAAATAAATGATAGAAAACCAAATGGAATAGCTTGTCCTATTGTAATGCATATAGGTTCACTTCAAGCAAATCTAGCACTTAGATATCTTGCAGGTCTTAGTGTAAAAAAAGATGTTTTATATTACCTTTCTTTTGATAGTGAAGGTGTTTTAAATACAAAAAGATTCAATTTACCAACGGTATAATAAATATAGATAAAATAATAGGATTTAAATGTTACCAATAGAAACTTTACTTGCTTTTTTTTCAGCGGCTCTAATACTTGCACTAGTTCCTGGGCCTGATAATATTTTTGTTTTAACACAATCAATTTTTCAAGGGAAAAAATCAGGAATAATGGTAATGTTTGGCTTATGTACAGGACTTATTTTTCATACATTAGCTGTAACTTTAGGTGTGGCTGTTATTTTTCAAACATCAATAATAGCTTTTACAGTTTTAAAAATCATAGGAGCAGGGTATTTATTATATCTTGCTTGGCAAATTTTTAAAGCTCCAAGTGAAAAAATTGATACAAAAAACAATAAAATAATAGATTATAAAAAACTTTATTATCGTGGAATTATTATGAATATAACAAATCCAAAAGTTTCAATTTTCTTTTTAGCATTTTTACCTCAATTTACAAATCCTAGTCTAGGAAGTGTTCCTTTTCAGATGATAATATTAGGTGGACTATTTATACTTGCAACTATAATAATTTTTGGAATGATAGCTCTATTATCAGGAATATTATCTCAAGTTTTTAATAAATCTGAGAAATCTCAAATGATATTAAACAAACTGGCTTCTTTTGTATTTATATCACTTGCAATAAAATTAATAACCAGTAAACAATAATCATATAACCCAATTTTAAGCCCCTTTTAGATACACTATCCAAATTTTATAAAAATATATGTGGGGAATTTTTATGCCAAAAAGAGAAGATATAAAGTCTATTTTACTTATTGGTTCTGGACCAATTGTTATTGGTCAAGCGTGTGAGTTTGATTACTCAGGTACACAAGCTACTAAAACGCTAAAAGAACTAGGATACCGAGTTGTTTTAATAAATTCAAATCCAGCAACAATCATGACTGATCCTGAGTTTGCTGATAAAACATACATTGAGCCAATCACAGAAGCTGTTGTTGCTAAAATTATTGAAAAAGAAAAAATTGATGCTATTTTACCTACAATGGGTGGGCAAACGGCGCTAAATGTTGCTACTTCAATGTATGATAAAGGTATGCTAGAAGGTGTTCATTTCCTTGGAGCTCATCCTGATGCTATTAAAAAAGGTGAAGATAGACATCTTTTCAACGAAGCAATGATAAAAATTGGTATGGATTTACCAAGAAGTGCAAATGCATATAGTGTTGAGGAGGCTATGAAAGTAGCAAAAGAAATTGGCTTCCCTGTAATTTCTAGAGCTTCATTTACCCTAGCAGGTGGTGGTTCTGGTGTTGCTTATAATATGGAAGAGTTTAAAAAACTTGCAGAAGCAGGAATTGATGCATCTCCAATTAATGAAATTGAAATCATGGAATCTATGCTTGGTTGGAAAGAATATGAGATGGAAGTTATCAGAGATAATAAAGATAACTGTATTATCGTATGTTCAATTGAAAATTTAGATCCAATGGGTGTTCATACAGGAGATTCAGTTACTATTGCACCTGCCTTAACTCTTACAGACAAAGAGTATCAAGATATGAGAAATGCATCTTTTGCAATTCTTAGAGAAATTGGTGTTGATACAGGTGGTTCAAATGTACAATTCTCAATCTGTCCAAATACAGGAAGAATGATTGTTATTGAAATGAACCCAAGGGTTTCAAGATCATCTGCTCTTGCTTCAAAAGCAACAGGATACCCAATTGCAAAAGTAGCTACTTTACTAGCTGTTGGATTTACTCTTGATGAAATTCAAAATGATATTACAGGAACAACTGCATCATTTGAGCCAGTTATTGATTATATTGTTACAAAAATTCCAAGATTTACTTTTGAGAAATTCCCTAAAGCTGAATCTACATTAACAACTTCAATGAAATCAGTTGGTGAAGTAATGGCAATAGGAAGAACTTTTAATGAATCAATTCAAAAAGCTCTTTGTTCACTTGAAACTGGTCTTATAGGTTTTGATAGAATTGCAGGTGATTTAGATTTAATCAAAAAAGAAATTAGAAGACCAAATGATAAAAGGCTTTTATATCTAATGGAAGGTATGAGACAAGGTCTTACAAATCAAGATATTTTTGACCTATCAAAAATTGATCCTTGGTTCTTAACTAAATTCAGAGAAATCCATGATTTAGAAGCTTCAATAAATGAATCAATTTTAAGCGATGCTGCATTTATGAGAAAAATCAAAACAAATGGTTTCAGTGATAAAATGATTGGAATGCTAATTGGTAAATCTGAAGAAGATGTATATTCAGCCCGAAAAGCATTAGATGTTGACTTTGAATATAACGAAGTTGATACTTGTTCTGCTGAGTTTAAAGCTTTAACTCCATACTTATATTCAACTACAAATATTACAAAATTACCAAAAGTAGCTAAACCTGAATCAAACGAGAAAAAAGTTATGATTATAGGTGGTGGGCCAAATAGAATTGGTCAAGGAATTGAATTTGATTATTGTTGTGTACATGCTTCGTTTGCTTTAAATGAAATGGGTGTAAAAACAATTATGTATAACTGTAATCCTGAAACTGTATCAACAGATTATGATACTTCAGATGTATTATATTTTGAACCAATTGATTTTGAACACGTAAGAAGCGTAGTTGAAAAAGAGAACCCAGATGGTGTAATTGTACATTTTGGTGGACAAACTCCATTAAAACTTGCAAATGCTTTAACAAAAGCTGGTGCAAAAATCATAGGAACAACTGCTGAAGTTATTGATTTAGCTGAAGATAGAAAAAAATTCTCTGCATTTGTTGAAAATATCGGATTATTACAACCTGAAAATGGAACAGCAGTTGAAGTAATAGAAGCTATACAAATTGCTGAAAAAATAGGATATCCAGTACTTGTTAGACCTTCTTTTGTACTTGGTGGAAGAGGAATGAAAATTGTTTATTCTACTGATGAATTAAAACAATATATGGATGAAGCTGTATCTGTATCAAATGATGCTCCTGTTTTAATAGATAAATTCCTAGATAGAGCGATTGAACTTGATGTTGATTGTATTTGTGATGGAAAAGAAGTTTATATTGGTGGAATTATGCAACATATTGAAGAAGCAGGTATTCACTCAGGTGATTCAGCTTGTTCACTACCTCCAATTTCAATTAGTGAAGAATTAATTAAACAATTGGAAACAAAAACTAAAGAAATGGCTTTAGGTCTTGGTGTTGTTGGGCTTATGAATACTCAATATGCAATTCACAAAGGTCAAATCTATTTAATTGAGGTAAATCCAAGAGCTTCAAGAACAGTTCCATTTGTAAGTAAAGCAACAGGTATGCCACTTGCAAAAGTAGCAACTAGAGTTATGTGGGGTGAAACTTTAAGAGATGCATTAAGCGTTTATGATAAAAATATTGTTCAAGAAGGTAATGGTGTATTAAAACCAAGATTAAAAGGACATGTATCTGTTAAAGAAGCTGTATTCCCATTTAATAAATTAACTGGTGCAGATTTATTATTAAGTCCTGAAATGAAATCTACAGGTGAAGTAATGGGTATTTCTGATAGTTTTGGTATGGCATTTGCTAAATCACAAAGTGCAGCTAAAAATAACCTTCCAAAAGATGGAAAAGTATTCCTTTCTTTATGTGATTTAGATAAAGAATTTGCTCCTTCTCTTGCAAAAGGTTTAACTGAAAATGGATTTACCGTAATTGCAACAGGTGGAACACATAAAGCTATTGCTGATGCAGGAATTGAATGTGAAAAAGTATTAAAAGTAAGCGAGGGAAGACCAAATATTATTGATTTCCTTACAAATGGTGATATTGCAATGGCTATTAATACAAGTGAAGCAAAAGAATCATCAAAAGATGATGGGAAAGAAATTAGAAGATCAGTTCTTAAAATGAATGTTCCATATTTTACTACTGTAGCAGCAGCTATAGCATCAGTTGAAGCAATTAAAGTATTAAAAACAAATGATGTTTCAACACCAAAATCTATTCAAGAATTTCTTAACGATTAATAGTTTTAAATGAATTCATCGTTAATCTATCTAGTTCAAACAGATACAACAGTGGGTTTCTCATCATCAAGTGATGAGAAACTCTCAAGTGTAAAAGAAAGACCAATCACAAAAAAAATACTAAACACGGTAGACTCATTTGATATACTGAATAAAAATACAAGAGTTCCAAAAAACTTTAGAAAAAAAGTAAGAAATAGTAAAAAAACAACATTTATTTATCCAAATGGAATGTCATTTAGAGTAGTAAATAAAGATTCAGATTTTTATGACTTTATTTATAAATTTGGAATTTTATACTCAACATCAGCAAATAAAACAGCTCAAAAGTTTGATAAAGATTTTGCAACAATAGGAGCAGATATTTTAGTAGAAGATAAAAAAGGTTTTTACGAAACCACAGCATCTAGAATAATCAAGTTATCAAAAAGAACTTTTAAGAAAATAAGATAGAAAAATTCCCAAAATACTATTTTTAAGCAAAAACAAACACAAAGTAAAATATAATCCTTATCTAAAAAATTGACCCTGTCGTCTAGCGGCCAAGGACGTCTGGATTTCCTCCAGAAGACGAATGTTCGAATCATTCTGGGGTCGCCATTGATTTAAAGGGCTTTGTTAAGCTTTTTAAGTTTTCTTATTTTTACCATTTCCCACTTATTTCCCACCTAAATATAAATTCTGATTCTATTTTTAATTAAAAGTATTGTAAATTGAAATACTTGGAATTTTATTTTTTTAAATATAGATAGGACTATTACCACTTTATAGGTGCTTAAAAATACTAATGATTAATTATTGTTTTATATTTAGTATATAAACTAAATAAAAGTATTAAAATAGTAAATCAAACTTAAATGAATATTTAAAAGTTCATAAAATATTTTCTTTATTTATCCCCAGAAACTATATTTTTTTTCACAAAATATTTATTGATATTCCTTTTCATTTTGCGCTAATTTAATCTTTACTCATAAATTAGATAGTCAAATAATAAATAAACTTTCAAAATATAAACTTGGATGGAAAATAGTTCTAATTATGTCATAGAATTTGATACTGCTTTTTAGAAAGAAAAAATACTTTTAAGCTCAACAGTGTTTTCAAATGAAATTGCTAGTAAAATCTCAATATTATAAGCTCATGTTCTTTTATATATAAAAATTATTATTCTTTACAATATTTTATAAATACTGTATACTTTATTTATTAAGAATTATTATTTCTATATTAATAGATAAAAAGGAAGCTATTATGAATTCAAATGAACTTAAACTTTCAGTTGATTCTTTCTTATTATCAGAAACTGATGAAAAAGGAATTATTCGTTATGCAAACGAAGAATTCTGTCAGTTTGCAGAGTATAAATTAGAAGAATTAATAGGAAAACCACATAATATTGTAAGACACACAGATATGCCAAAAGCTGCTTTCAAAGATTTATGGGAAACAGTACAAAAAGGTAAACCATGGAAAGGTTTTGTTAAAAATTCTACTAAATCAGGTAAATTTTATTGGGTTTTTGCAACTGTTTTTCCATTTATTGCTTGTGATGGTTCCAAAGGTTATATTTCTTGCCGAAGAATGGCTTCTCAAGATGAGATTGATAAATATACTGCAATATATAAAACTATGAAATAGGAATTTGCCATGTTAATTACTTTAAAAAGATTATCTTTAGAAAATAAAATGAAAATAATTGCAGGATTTCCTTTAATATTTATTATTATTTTATCATTAAGTGTGTTAATTGATTCATATAAGGAAAAAAGCAAATTAGAATCAATTAAACAAATAGTGCTATTAAATACAAAAATATCATTATTACTACATGAAACACAAAAAGAAAGAGGAGCTAGTGCTGGTTATTTAGGAAGTAAAGGAAGTGAATTCAAAGAAAATTTATTAAAACAAAGAACTATCACTGATTCTAAAATTAATGAGTTAAATACTTTTTTAAATACTTTTTCATTTGAAAATTATTCGTCAAATAATAAAATTTTTATAGACAAAGCAACAAATGACTTATTAAATATTAAAGATATTAGATCTAAAGTTGATAGCTTAGAAATTGAATCAAAAAAAGCAATTGAATATTATACAAATATGAATGCAGATTTTTTAAGTTTTATAGCTAATACATCATTAATTGCACAAAATTCAGAACTAATAAGTAATATTAATGCTTATTATAACTTTTTAATGGCAAAAGAAAGAGCAGGGATAGAACGTGCAGTTGGTGCAGCTACTTTTGCAAATGAAACCTTTGCTCCTGGTATGTATCCTAAATTTTTAAGTTTAGTAAATGAACAAGATTTATTTCTTAAAATATTTAATATTTATGGAAGTCAATATGGAGAGTTTGCAAAGGAAAAAATGAGTAATCCTATTTTTGCAGAAGTTCAAAGAATGAGAGATATTTTACTTTCATATTCTGAAAATACAGATATTAAATTTGATATTGAATCGAAATATTGGTTTGATACTATTACTAAAAAAATAAATATTTTAAAAGAAATAGATGATTATGTAATTCAAAATATTAATACTAAAATTGATACATTTATAAGTGAAGAAACTAAAAGAATGTATATTATTGCATTAGGATTAATTTTTATAATCTTATTTACAGTAGTTTTTGTTCAATTTTTTATTGGTAGTATTAACAGAGTTCTTAAAAAAATTAATGATGGTATAGAACAATTTATGAAATATCTAAATAAAGAGATAAATGAAATTGAATATATTAAAGTAGGTACTAAAGGCTCTTTAGGTTATTTAGCAAATATGGTAAATAAAAATATTGATACTATTAATGGTAGTTTAGAAAAAGATTTACTTTGTGTTGGTGAAGCTACAATTACACTCGATAAGGTTCAAAAAGGTTATTATGGATGTCGAGTTAATTCAGTTGCTGCCAATCCTCAAGTTAGAATATTAGCAAAAAATATTAATAGTATGTTAGATAATCAACAAAGAGTTATAAATGAAATTTTAAAAGTACTAAACGAATATACAAATTATAATTATTTAAGTGTGATAGATACTACAGGAATAGAAGGCGAATCAAAACAAATGGTTGAGGGGATTAATGCTTTAGGTCAAGCTATCACAAATATGTTAATTGAAAATAAAACAAATGGTCAAACTTTAGATGAAGGTTCTACTCAATTATTAAATAACGTAGATCAATTAAATAAAGCTTCAAATGATGCTGCAGCAAGGCTTGAAGAAACAGCAGCAGCAGTTGAAGAGATTACAAGTAATATTGCTTCAAGTACTCAAAATATCGCACAAATGGCAAAAAATGCAAATGAATTAACAGTTTCTGCAAATGAAGGTGAAAAACTAGCAACTCAAACAGTTTCTTCAATGGATGATATAAATACTCAAGTTACTGCAATAAATGAGGCTATTACTGTTATAGATCAAATTGCTTTCCAAACAAATATTCTTTCATTGAATGCAGCTGTTGAGGCAGCAACTGCTGGTGAAGCAGGGCGTGGATTTGCTGTTGTTGCTGCTGAAGTACGAAATCTAGCTGCAAGAAGTGCTGAAGCTGCAAATGAAATTAAAACATTAGTAGAAAATGCTACATTAAAATCAAAACAAGGAAAAGATGTAGCAGCTTTAATGATAAATGGTTATCATAATTTAAATGATAATATAACTAATACATTATCACTAATATCAAAAGTTGAAAATGCATCAAAAGAACAAAAATTTGGAATTGAACAAATTAGTGATGCAATTAATAGTTTAGATAAACAAACACAAATAAATGCAAATATTGCAAATCATACTAATACTATCGCTGTTGAAACATCGCAATTAGCTAAAAATGTAGTTGAAGCAACAAATACTAAAGAGTTTAGAGGAAAATATAAATAAGAGATTTAATCTCTTATTTTATAAAGTAGTAATTTTTTAAAATAAATTAGAGTAATATTAGAAATAATAATGGTTTCTATATGAGGTTTAATATGATTGAGTTTTTCAAAAAAGTTTATGCTTATAAAACTGATGATTTTCCTCAAGAAGAGATTTCTAGAATTAAAATAGGAAGATTTTTATCTATAATAGGATTTATTATTGGTATGGTTTATACTTTAATTTATTTAAATTTTGTTTCTTTTTCAACAGCTCTTTTGAACCTTTTTTTTGCCTGTTCTTTTCTTTTATATTTTTATTTTTTATATAAAAATCAAATAATTAAAGCTTGTTTTTTTATTCTTGTAGTGTTTATTACATATATATTTTTTATTTGTATGTTTTTTTTATCAAATAAAATAGGTACACATTATTATTTCTTAGTAGTGCCAACATTAGCTTATTTACTTTTTAGAAAAGAGTATAATATAAGTTTTTTTCTTTCATTTCTCTCTTTTTTATTTTTAATTTATTTTAGTTTTAATGAAGGACAAAATCTTGTTCCACTCTCTTCAGAACTAAGTAGTTTTTTTTATATATTACATTTATCTATAATTTTTATTATTTTAATAATATCTATTAATGTTTTTTTATTTGAAATGAAAAATAAAGAAGAAATATTAGATAAGTTAGCAAATATTGATTATTTAACAGGGATTTTAAATAGAAGAGCTTTCTATAATAAAGCAGAAGCTCTTATGAAACTATCGCAACGTTATGGTGATGAGTTGGGATTAGTTCTTTTTGATATAGATTTTTTTAAAAAGATTAATGATACTTATGGACACAATATGGGTGATATTGTTTTAAAAGAAATATCAAAAAAGATTTTGCTTTCAATTCGAGATAGTGATTGTTTTGCAAGATATGGTGGAGAAGAATTTATTGTTCTTTTACCAAATATTACTAAAGATAAATTACAGGTTTTTGCAGAAAAAATAAGAGGCTTAGTTGAAAATATGTATATAGAAAATTCAGATGGAAAAGAAATAAAAGTAACTATAAGCTTGGGAATAAGTTTTTCTATAAAAAATGACACTATAGAAGATTTTATAAAAAGAGCTGATCTTGCTCTCTATGATGCTAAAAAGTCAGGTAGAAATAGAATTTGTATATCATATTCCCATAAATAAGATAAAAATATAAATTTTTAATAAATTTTTATCTTATTTTATTAAATAAAATATATTAATTTGATATGATAAGAAAAATATTAGAAGGAAATAAATGTTAAAAATTTATTATATAAGTTTATTTTTTACTCTTTTGTTCACATCTTGTGTACAAAATGAAAAACTAGAAACTCGATTAAACCCTATAATGAAAAATGATACTCTAAGTAATATACCATTACACGATGCTGTTAGAGCTAAAGATATAAATAAAGTAAAAGAAATTGTTTCAGATGGTTTTTTACTAAATACTCAAGATAAAGCTGGCTTTACAGCTTTACATCTAGCTGTCAGATTTGATCAATATGATATTGCTGAATATTTGATCAAAAAAAAAGTATCTGTAAATACATATGATATATATGGAGATACTCCATTGTTGGAATCTATGAGAAATAAAACAGATAATCTTTCTAAACTTTTACTTTGTAATGGTGCAAATAAAGATGTTAAAGATAGAAATCTTTTATCTCCATTAGATTATTCAAAGCTAGATGAAAATTTAGCTATGACTAAAATATTAGAAGCATCAGATATGAAACCTTTTTGTGAAGAAAAAGAAATTGTTATAGTACAAAGGGTAGAAGAACAACCTTTAAAAGGAATTGATACCCTAAATGAAAATACAAATGTTATAACTCTAACAGTTTATGATGCTTTAAAAAATGAGTTTAATTCAGATTTAGCTAGATGGAATGCTGAAATAAAAGAAGGTAGCTTAATTTTTAGATTTAAAAATACTGATATGTTATTTGCTCATGGAAGTAGTGAATTATCAACAAATTATAAAATAATACTTGATGATTTTTTCCCAAGATATTTAAATGTTTTATATAACTATAGAGATGAAATAGATTTAGTTCGAATAGAAGGTCATACTTCATCAGTTTATTCATCAGCAAAAAATGAAAATGAAAAATATACTAAAAATAAAGAACTTTCAACAAAAAGAGCAAATAATGTTCTTGAGTATGTATCATCAATTAAAGATAACCTTACAATAGAGCATAAAACATGGTTAAATAATTATGTAAAACCTTATGGAATGGCTTCTGATAAACTAATTTATAATAAAGGTATTGAAGATGAATCTTTATCTAGAAGAGTTGATTTCATAATTATTAAAAAGAAATAAAATAAACTTTTCCCTTTTTTTTAATAGGGAAAAGTTTACTTACTTACTTACTTACTTACTTGCTTGTTTTTTTTCTACAATAACTATATCAAAAGATGTTTTTTGTACAACTAAAGCTTTTGTATCAGGAACAACTGAAAGGTTATTGATATTTTTTATCTTTGTTTTATATAAAAGAATATCACCTTCTAAAACTTCGATTTTTTTATTTAATTGTAGAATAATATCAACTCCGGCTAAATTAACTCCTAGTTCTCTTGTAAGTGTTAATACATACTTTATATGGTCAATATCTTTTTGCGAGTAAAGTCTTATTTTACCATTTGTTCTAGAAGGCTTTATTAAGCCTTCTCTTTCATACTGTCTTAATGTTTGAGGATGAATATTTAGAATTTCAGCAACTGCTGAAATTAAATATACAGGTTCAATATAGCTATTTGTTTCCATAATCTTAATTTTCCGGTAATTTATCTTGTAATACTTTTACCAATTCTTTGTCTAAATCTTCTATTTTTGGTAAAACAATATTTGCTTTTAGATATAAATCACCTTTTACTCCAGTTTTTCTATTTAGAACACCTAGTTCTTTAACTCTAAATTTCTGATTTTGTTTTGTATTTTGAGGAACTTTTAAAGTAATACTTTTATGAATAGTTTGAATTTCTACTTTTCCACCAAAAAGAGCTGTTTTTAAAGGAAGATCAAAATATTTATTTAAAGTATCACCATCTCTTGTATATTCAGAACTAGTTGCAACATTTATTTTTAAAATCAAGTCACCTTTTTGTCCTTGATAAGATTTACCTTTACCTTTAGCTCTAATCTTTTGTCCATCTTCAATTCCTTCTGGAATTTTTACATCAAATGAATCATTATTTAGAGTAATATGTTGTTTCCCTCCTAGAATTGCTACATCAAATGCAATTGTAACTTGTGCATTCGTATCTAAGTCTGGTTCACTAAACCCTCCAAATCCTCCAAATCCTCCTTGAGAAAAGCCAGATCTGTTAAATCCTCCTCCACCTCCAAACATTTGTCTTAAGATTTCATCTAGGTCTACATTTTGACCTTGACCTCTTGCAAAGTCATGGAAATTTTGTCCACCAAACATTGCATCACCATGTTGATCGTATTGTTGTTTTTTTTCTGGATTACTTAGCACTTCGTAAGCTGCATTAATTTCTTTGAATTTTTCTTCTGCACTTGGATCTTTATTTACATCTGGATGATATTTTCTTGCTAATTTTCTATAAGCTTTTTTTATTTCATCTGCAGGAGCATTTTCACTAATTTCTAAGGTTTCATATAAACTTTTTGCCATTTTTTATCCTAAATTTATTTATTAAATATTTATATTTTATTTTGTAATTATATCACAAGGTTGAGTCAATGTCAATCAAGTTTGAAAAATAAAAAATGCTAATACTATTAATAAAAAAAAGAGTATAATATAATCCAAATAATTATAAAGAATTATTTAAATCTTAAGTGGAGGGTTTATGCCTATTACGATTACCAATGTTCCTGAATCAAATATAATTGTTATTGCTGTGTTAATAGCAGTTTTATTTTTAACTTTTAGGAAATCACAACACACAGAAATTTTTCCTGTTTCTGTAACTCAGGAGTTAAAAGGATTAGGAATTTTAACTGTTGTGTTTGCTCACTTTGCTTATATGCTTGTGACAAATCCTGAATTTTTGTTTCCCTTGTCAATAATTGCTGGAGTTGGGGTTGATTTATTCCTTTTTATGTCAGGTTATGGATTAAGTGTTGGAATGTTAAAAAAACCAATGCCTGTATTAGATTTTTACAAGCGTAGGTTAATAAAAATATTTATTCCTTTTTGGATTGCATTAATATTCATTTTTGCAGCAGATGCAATATTTTTACAGATTAATTATCCAGTACCTTATATGCTTCAATCATTTCTAGGATGGTTTCCAACTGCAATTGGATTTGGAGATGTTAATTCACCATTTTGGTATATTACTTGGATGATTATGTTTTATGCTTTATATCCTATTGTATTTAGTACAAAAAGACCATGGTTAAGTGCTTTAATACTTGCAGTTATTGCAACACTATTAGGTGTATATAATCCATTAGATATGGGAGATAATTGGCTTCATAGATTACATACTTTAGCTTTCCCATTAGGAATAGTTGCTGCGTGGCTATTAATGGAAACAAAAGATAAAGAGAATAAGTTAGTTAAGTATTTAAAAGACTTTAGAAGTAATCCATCAAATTCAATGATACAGTATGTTATTATTATTGTGATGCTTGCTCTTGTTGTTTATATGTCTTTACATACAACTGCTAATCATTGGCCTACATTAACAGCTATTTTAGGAAAAGGTTATTTTGTAGATCAATTTACTTCTTTAGTAATTATGTTTGCATTTATAGTAATTTTCTCACTTAAAAAGTTTGATAATAAGTTTCTTGCTATTTATGGAATTTATTCATTTGAAGTGTATTTAATTCACTGGCCATTAATTGGAAGATATGATATTTTCTTTAGTTATATGCCAGCTTGGGCTGCTGTATTAGCATGGCTAGTAGCATTTATTTTAATAAGTATTGTATTACAAAAAATGGTTACACCTGTTAGTGCTTGGATTGATAGACTAGTTCAGAAATAAGAAATTAAGCTCCTACTTTAGGAGCTTAATTTGAATGAACAAAAATTAGTTTATATTTAGAGTGATTCTAAAAAGAGCACCTTTATATGTTTTATTTTCATAAATAAAAGTTTTATTTGTTACTTTAATTGTGCCTTTCATACTAATCTTTAGGATTTTCTGAGTCATATATAAACCCAATCCAGTTCCTTGATATTTATGTTTTGTTGTGAAATAAGGTTCAAATACTTTGTTTATAATATCTTTTTCTATTCCACCTGCATTATCAACTATTTCAATTATAGCTTTGTTCTTTTCTTGTCTAGCAGTGATTTTTATTATTCTTAATTCATTACTAGATAATCTAGCTTTAATTGCATCACATGCATTATGTAAAATATTTACAATTATTTGACTAAATTCATTTGAAAAATTAAAAAGATAAATATCTTTATCTAAATCTAAATGCAGCTTTATATTATTTCCAAGAATTATAGTTTCAATTAAAGCTAAATTATTATGTATATTTTGACTTAAATTAAATAGAGATTTTTCTTTATCTTCTTTATAAAAGTCTTTAAATACATCAATAGTTTCAGATAAATGCTCTGTTGTATCTAGTATTTGTTTTAATGAATCTTCCAATGATTCATCACTTAAAATTCCTAATTCTTTTTTTACTCTTGCAGCTGATGCAGTTACTGAAATTACATTTAAAGGTTGTCTCCATTGATGGGCAATATTTCCTATCATTTCACCCATAGCAGCTAATTTTGTTTGTTCCGCTAAAAGATTTTCTTTTCTTCTTATTTCACTAACATCAACAATTGTTAATATTTTAAAAATTTGTGAACGGATAGTTGTATCTTTAATATTTAATAAAGCTTTAAATGAACTTTTATCTTCCCTTAGTATATTTACTTCGATAGGCTCATTATCTGCTGCATCTAATACTTTCTTATTTAAAATTAATTCTTTTAGATTTTTAGTTATTATTTCATATTTAGAAGAGTAATTAAATAATTTAACAGCAATTTCATTACAATCAATAATAACATCATCTTTTAATAAGATAATTGCTTCCATGGTAGCATCTAATAGTAGTTTTAATTTTTCATTTTTTTCTTCAACTTCAACTTTTACTTCATTTAATTGATAATTCATTTCACAAAGCATTGTAATATCGTAAATATAGATTATTACTAGTTCTTCTTCTATATCAAAAGGAGTTATTGTAATACTTTGTTGCATACTATCAAAAACTCTATCAGTGATTTTTCCTAGTTCAATATTTAATAAAAACTTACTAATTTGAGGAGTATAAAATGTTGAAGAGTTTAGTTTTAAGGCAGTACCTATTTTTCTAACAAGTTTTTTTTCATCAATATCTGGATAAAAATCTGTTAATTTTTTTTCCATAATATTATTTGTGCTAATTCCAGTTCTTATTTCTAACCATTTATTCCAGAATTTTACTTCCAAATTTTTATTAATTAAAATAATACCATTATCAAGTGTATTACAAATTATATCGAATTTGCTAGCTGTTAAAGTCACAGTTCATCCAACATTTTGTTTATTTTTTCTTTTATAAATAAAATAGAATTATCAGTAGTTAGGATAAATAATTCAGCTCTTATATTCAATGCTTCAAAATTTAGTTCAGTAGAAATAATAATTACTTTTTCATATTTAGAAATAAAGAAATTATTTAATTGATCTATAGATGTTAGTTTTTTAATTGTTGGTGCTGAAAAAGAAACATTTGTATCAATATCTTCTGCTAATTTACCAATAGTTGATGAAGATAAAATATTTGTTATTTCTAGCACAATGTCAGAAATTTCATTATCATCGATTTCATCATCTTCTAAGCCAAATTTATAAGCAATATTTATAGCTGATTGTTTATCAATTACAAACATATTCTCACCACTTATTGTTCCATTAAGTTGTTGTAATGAAACTAAATGTTCCATTTCTAAATTTAGCTTATTTGATAGATATGGTTTTAATTCACTTGAATCTATTATTTGAATTTTTGGAATTGATAGGTTTGCAAATGCATCAAGTATCTCTGTAATTGCTGCTGTTGCACTACCGTATGCTACGTTCATTAATTCTTGTAGGCAATCTTTTTCATCTTCTGTTAAATCTATATTTGAATTCATTTATGATTTACCATTTAATTTTTCAAAGATTTGTTTCATTTTACTTGAATCAATAGGTTTTTTAACAAAATTAAATGCACCTAATTGAAGAACTCTGTCCATAGAAAGTTTTTGAATGTCTGCTGAAATTATTACAACTTTTGCATTTTCATCAAATTCTTTTATTTTTTCTAAAGCTGTAAACCCATCCATAATTGGCATTGTTAAATCAAGAAAAACAATTTTTGGAGATATTTCTTTATATAAATCAAGAGCTTCTTGACCATTTTGTGCTTCAAATATTTCTAAATCACCTTCAATGTTCTCAGTAAGGGTTTTAATAACCATTTTTCTAGCCATCTTCGAATCATCTGTAACCAAAATTTTCATTAATTTTTCCTATCATTTTAAATTGAGTTGACATTTTATCTAAAGTTTAATAATAATTACTTTTTTTTAATAGGGAATATACTAATATAAGCCTTTAATAAAAGGAAATACTTATTTATGTTTTCAAAAGATGAATGGACTCAAAAAGAATTTTTACAAAATAAAAGAGAATTGGAAAAAAAAGGTATTAAAGTAATTTTAATAGATACTATTTTAAAACCAATTGATCATATTGAAACTATGATTTATAATCCTTATGAAATGGAATTATTCCCACCTGATACGGTATTTGTATTTTATTGTGATACTGGAAAAACAACAAGTGAGAGACTTTCATATTATAAAAAGAAATTTCCAAAGCACAAATGTATTAGTTTAAGAGGTGGAAGAGGTTATTTTAGACCTAATTTACAATTATTGGATGAAGATAAATGAATAAAGAATATGATTATGTAATTGTAGGAGCTGGAATTGCAGGATGCTCAACAGCTTATTTTTTATCTAAGTATTCAAAATCTATACTTTTAATTGATAGAAATAGTGATGTTGCTTTTGGTGCGAGTGGAGCTGCTGGTGCTTTTTTGTCACCACTATTAGGAAAACCTAATAAATTCAAAGATTTGATTTCAAAATCACTTATTTTTTCAACACAATTTTACAAAAATTTAGGAAATGAGTTTATTAGTAATTGTGGGGTTAATAGAATTCCAAAAAATCAAGAAGATAGAGAAAAATTTGAATCATATAAACCTTATATAGATTTTGATTATGAAGTTATGGATGATGGATATTTTTTTAAAATTGGTTCTCAAGTAATACCTTCTTTAATTTGTGAATTTTTAACAAAAAATGTAGAAAAAAAGCTCTCTTTTGAAGTATTAAATATAGAGCAAAATAGTGATAATAGCTGGCAAATAAACAAGCAAGTAAAAGCAAAAAATCTAATACTTACAACAGGTGCTGATGTAAAGCATATAAAAGAGGAATATTTTGATATAAGAGCTGTTTGGGGACAAAAGATAGATATTAGCACATCAACACAAACTCAGATAAACTATCATAAAGAATGCTCTGTATCAAAAGCTTTTAAAATAGAAAATAGTGATTTATATAAAGTATCAATAGGAGCTACTCATCATAAGTTTGATTGTGATAAAAATATTTGTAATTATTGTATTGAAAATGCAAATATAAATGAATGTAGTAAATGCTATAATAGCACTATAATAAATAAAGATTCACAAAAACTAATTGAATTAGCAAGTGATATTGTAAAGCTTGATAATATAAAAGTTGTTGATGTAAAAATTGGAGCTAGAGCCTCTAGTAATGATTATTTTCCAATGTTAGGAAAACTTGTTGATTCTAAAAAAAGTATTGAGAAATTTCCTCATTTATTAAATGGAACACATATAAAAGACTCTATGCTTGAAACAATAGAAAATCTTTTTGTAATAAATGGAGTAGGTGGAAGAGGTTTTGTTTTATCTCCATATTTAGCAAATCAACTTGTAGAAAATATTATAAATAAAAAAGAAATAGAAGAAGAAATAAAAACCCATCGATTATTTAAGAGATGGGCAAAAAAACAAAAGAATAAAAAAAAATAGGAAAAAAATGAAAAATGTATTAAAAATTGTATTTTTAGGAGTTATAGGGTTTTCACTTCTTGTATATTTAACTGCCCCAAAAAATATAGAACAAACTACTCAGTTTGAGGATTCACACAGTGTAGTAACAATAGATTCAATTCCTAGATATTTTGAATTAATAGGCAAAAGTCCATATACAAAATTTGAAACTTTATTTCAAGAAGGTGCAGAAAAATATATAATAGTTTTAAATCATGATGCTTTGGCTGTATTTAAAGAGCTTTATAAAAAAACAGATAAAAATATCGTGTTAATTGCAAATATATCAAATACTCCTTGGCTAATCAAACAAATAGCAGTAAATGGTGAATTAGAAAAAATGTATAAAGACTCAAAAATACCATTAATAAATGATGATAGTGGTTCTTTTGTAAAAGCATTAAAAATAAATAATAATAAACAAAATCAATATTTTGCATTTAAGTTAAATAGTGATGGTACAATTATAAAAGTAACAGAAGGTTCAGTAAAACTTGGAGCTTTAGAAAAAGGATTAACTAGTGATGAATTAGAAAAAGATTTAACTGAAATATTAAAAATATTTTAATAAATTTTTCGCTTAGTATTTTCTTTAAATATAATATGAATTTTGAAATTTATATCAATTGTTACTTTTTGATATATATACTTTAAATATAAATTTAATTTACTCTCTAAATATTGACAGGATATCATTTCCTATGGCAGTATTCACAACCTCAAATCTATTGTTAATCAAGAAAAAAAATATCGAATAAATTAAGAGCAAATAAAGGAAAAAAACAATGAATTTTATAGAAAGAATCAAACCTTTAGTAGAAGAAATTGCATTTAAAAAAGTTGAAATTGATGAAGCATTATATACTTCAAACTTAATCGATAGTATGGGAACAGTTGATCTTGCTATGATGTTAGAAGAAGAGTTTAATATTAAAATTGATACAAGAGATATTATAGAAAGTAATTTTGATAGTGTAAATAAATTAGCTAATTATATTAAAAGTAGGGTAAGTGAATAAACTTTTAGTAAATATTTTATCTTTTACTTTAGCAATTTTACTAGTTCTTGGATTATTATATTTTGGTAAAAATCAAATACTGAATTATTATGCAAAACCTTTGCAAGATTCATTAGAAAGAACTATTAGTTTACAAAGTGATTTAGAAAGTGGGAAGATTATAGTATTTGGTTCTTCTGAGCTAGTACTATACCCTAATCAAAAATTTTTACCACAAAATTATTTTAATAATGAGTTAAAATTACCATTAAGAGCACAAGGAAATGAAGGACAACAAACTTTTGTAATAATGTCTCAATTGGCAGCATGTGATAATGAAGCTGCAAGAGAACATGCAAGAATTGTAGTACTTTTATCTCCTAGTTGGTTTACAGGTGCTTATGAAAATGGATTAACAATGCCGAAATTCCTTGAATATATGTATTCAGGAATGATGAATAAACTTTATTTCCAAAGTGAAGCTGATGATAAATATAAATTGTTTATAAGTGATTATATTAAAAAAAATATAGAACAAATAAAAGATCCAAATTTTATATATAAAGATTCCTTTAGTGATTTAAAAAGTGATTATATAGATAATGTATTCAAAAAAATTATAATTGAAACTTTTGATAGCAAAGATATGAATCCTAAAGTTGTACAATATGAAAATCTAAATCTTGATTATAATAGCTTAAAAATTGAAGCAAAAAATATTACTATTTCATCAAAAACTAATATTTATGGAATTAATGATGAATATTATGAGCGATACATTGTTAAACAAATCGATAAAAACAATTTTCCTTTTGGTATTATTGTTCCTTCTGATATAAATCAAAATCAAGAATATAATGATTTATTAATCCTACTTGATTATTTAGAAACATATAAAATTAAGCCACTTTTTGTAATGCAAGATTTGAATCCTTATGCTTTTGCAAATAATAGAGAAGATGCTAATAAAATGATGAATACAATAAAAACAAAAGTTCTTGAGCATAATTTTGAGTACTTGGATATGTGGTCTAATAGGAAAGAAGATTATGAAATTGGAACATTGACTGATATTGTACATATGGGTGAATTAGGTTGGGTAAGAATCAATCAAAAAATTATTGATTTCTTTATTGAAAATAAGGAAAATAAATGAAATATTTCTTTAGAAACTTTTTAATATATCTTTTATTGATTGTTGGATTTTTATTTATTCTTATTGATAAAAATATTGAAGACTTAAGTGGTCAAGATGTTGAATCAACAGTAAAATTTGTTTATGAGGCTTTTTAATGGAAAAAATCTTGCCTTTTTCTGGAATTAGTTTTTTTCTTTTATTTTTTTCTTTTGTATTATTTTTATATGTATTTAAAAATATTTTAAAGAAATTTATTCCTTTTAGCACAGTTTTATTTTTAGCTGTAATATTGTACATATATTTTTGTATACCTCATGCAGATAAAATATTGTTTTTCCTTTTATATGTTTATGCAATATATTGGATATTTGTTACAAATAAGTATCATGAAACAATTTTCCCTATGATGCTTATAGCTATACCTATGATAATGCATAAAATGGATATTGCTCCAATATTCAAAATTTTAGGAATATCATATATAACATTTAGAACAATCCAAGCAATGGTAGATAGTCATAACTATGGAAAATTATCTTTTCTTGAATTTACTTCATTTTTATTATTTCCAACAACTCTATTAGCTGGTCCAATAGATAGATCATATAGATTTCAAGAAGATTTACAAAAAGGATATGAAAACTTAACTTTTGCGAATATTGGAAAAGCTTGGGATATCTTGATTATTGGAGTATTGTTTAAATTTGTTTTTGCAGAGTTGGTAAACAAATTTTGGCTTATACCTATTGATGAAAACAGTGTTGTTCTTCTCGATATGATAAATAGTGCATACTCTTATGCCGTTTATTTATTCTTTGATTTTGCAGGATACAGTGCTATGGCTGTTGGTTTAAGTATTATGATAGGGATTAATATTCCTATGAACTTCAATCATCCATATTTAGCTCCAAATCCACAAGATTTTTGGAGAAGATTTCATATTACTTTAGGTTCATGGTTAACGGATTATTTCTTTAAGCCTTTATATAAATATTTACATAATTTTAATATTTTAAAAGGCAGAAGATTATTGATACAAAATCTTGCAATAATAGCTACTTTTTTACTAATGGGAATGTGGAATGGTTTTACTTGGTATTTTATTTTTAGTGGTTTTTTATTTGGTATTTACTCAGCTATTCACAATATATATGTTGTATATGTAAAAAAAGGTGGATATGATTATTTTACTTTTTTTCCTGATATTATAGCTTTAAATTTAAAACGATTTTTAATGATAAATGCTGCAGTTTTTGCACTGTATTTTTTTAGTGGGAGAGTTCCTTTATGAGATTTGATTTAGAATTATTAGATTTTGTTGATTGCGATAAAGATTTAAATAGATTAGCTTTAAGTGCAAGTGATAGAGATTTAACTTGGAATGAATTTAAAAATGAAGTTGAAAAACTAAAAATTGAAATTTCAGAATATAACTTACCAAAAGGTCATCCAGTTGTTATTTATGGTCATAAAGAAGCTAAGTTTCTAGTTAGTATTACAGCTTGTATGAGCTTAGGTTTGCCATATATTCCTGTTGATACAATCTATCCAAAAGAAAGACTTCACAAGATTATAAATATTGTAAATTCAGCTCTTTTAATTAATACAATTGATGATACTTTAGAATTCAATAAAGAAAATATAAATACAACATATTATTTAGATGACCCAATTATCTATATTATATTTACGTCAGGAAGTACAGGTGAGCCAAAAGGTGTTCAAATAACACAAAACTCAATAGTAGATTTTAATACTTGGTTGAATTCAGATTTTAAATTCTCAAAAGATAGTATTTTTATGAATCAAGCACCTTTTAGTTTTGATTTATCAGTATATGAACTTATTGGATTTTTATCATTTGGTGGAACTATTATTTTAAATAGTAGAGAAGAACTTGAAAATCATATTGAATACTTTGAACGACTAAAAAAATATAGTTGTAATACTTGGGTATCAACTCCATCATTTATTAGTAAATATTTGCTTTCATCTGAATTTACAAGTAATGATATAAAAAGCTTACAAACTTTTTTATTTTGTGGAGAAGTATTACCTGCTATGACAGCAAAAAGAATTTTAAATAGTTTTCCAAACTCAAAAGTTCTTAACACTTATGGGCCAACAGAAGCTACGGTTGCAACTACTTTAGTGGATATTACACCTGCTGTTATTGAAAAGTATTCAAAAAGTTTACCAGTTGGATATGTAAAAGCAAATACAGTAATAAATTTATTAGATAAAGATAGTGAAAATGTTGGAGAAATAGAAATTGTTGGAGACAATGTTTCAATTGGATATTTTAAAAATGAAGAATTAAATGCACAAAAATTCCAAGAAAAATATGAAAAAAGAAGTTTTAGAACTGGAGATTTTGGATATTTTGAAGATAATATGCTTTTCTTTGCAAATAGAAAAGATGAGTTAATTAAATTACATGGATTTAGAATAGAAATAGGTGAAATTGATAAAGAATTTACAAATAATAAAAAAATAAATGAATCAATCACAATTCCTTTAAAAAGAGGAACAGAAGTAGTAAAACTAATCACTTTTATAATCACAAATACACAAATTGATTTAGAAGAATTAAAAAAAGAAATATCAGAAATTCTTCCATATTATATGATTCCATCTGATATTGTAGTTCTTGATAAATTTCCATATAATACAAATCATAAGATTGATAAAAATGCATTAATTGAGCTTTATAGAGGTTTGTAAAAAGAAAAACCTTCAGTATTATTTATACTTAGTAGTAATTAATTTACTAACTATTTCATAAGAGATATTAGCCATAATATCAATTCTAGTTTTTTCTTTTGAAAATATTGATATTTTATGTGTTTTTTTTAAATCTATATTTATTTTCTCATAGATTCTGAATAAGCTATCAAAATCATATTTATCAAGGAATGTAAATTTACTAAATGAATATGTATTTTCCTTCATATCTTGAATCAAGTAAATGCATATTAAATCAGGAATCCACATCTTGTTATTTTTATCTACAGAGTTTGATGTAATCAAAAATTCTAAATAATTTATGCATATATTATAAAAATAGTATGTACTATCAGTTAATCTAGCTTTATTTAAAGTATTCATATTTTCATTTTGAAGAGTCATTATATTTTGAATTTTATCAATAGTTAAAATATTTTCTTGAATATCTTTTCTTAAATCTTTCATTGTAGTATAAATAATAATTCTTTCATCAGATGTAAATTCTGATTCTAGATCTTGACTAGGCATATTATCTTCAACATATAAATAGTTCTCTATTAGCATATCACATAACATTAAAATTATTTCACATTTTAAGTCTTTTAATGTCAAATTTCTTTGCTGTAAATATGTTTTAAGATATTTTTGTTTTTGTATAGTATTTGATTTTATTTTAGCTGTTGTTTTTTTCAAGATTCGACTTTCTACTTGAATATTGTTTTACATCTGATTAGATTAAATAGATTATATATGAATTAATTAGAAAAATTATTGACGATAGACAATAAAATAGAATTTTGATTAAATTTTATTTAAAAGAGTTAAGGGTTGTTTAAATTTCGTTTAAATACTTTAGATAAGATTTTATAAATAAAACATTACAGGTATGAAGGGTATAAAAATGTATAAAAAACTAGATCAAAACTTAGCATCTATTTTAAATGAAGATATAGGTAAATTAATATTAAGAGTATCTATTTCTGTATTAATGTTATTTCATGGATATTCAAAATTATCTCATGGTGTAGATAAAATTGCAGAAGGATTAGTTAGTTCAGGATTTCCTGAATTTCTTGCTTATGGTGTATATTTGGGTGAAATTGTTTTGCCTATTTTAATTATATTAGGATTATTTACTAGACCTGCTGCTTTAGGTATGTGTATTACTATGGTATTTGCAATTTTTTTAGTTTATTCAGAAAAACTATTTATGTTAAGTCAAACAGGTGCTCCTGTGATTGAATTACCTTTGATTTATTTATTATTATCAATTGTGATATTTTTTATTGGAGCTGGTAAATATAGTTTTGATGGAAAAAGTGAAAAAAAATGAATAAAATAAAAAAATATATTTCTTTAAGTGCTGTTATTACAACAGTTTTATTTACAGGATGTAGTACGGTTGAGAAAATAGTAACAGTAGAAAAAGTTACTTTACCTGATTCAGGACAATCTGTTCAATATGATATAAAAGGAAATGTATTAAAAGAATCAAAATCTAGCCTTTATACTGGGCAAGATGCATCAATTATAGGTGCAAAATTGAATTATCATGATAATGGTGATGGAACAATAACTGATTTAAATACAGGCCTAATATGGCAAAAGGCTCATGATTTTACAAGGCGTAATCTTGAACAATCACAAAAACATGTAAAAGAGATGACTTTAGGTGGCTATACAGATTGGAGAATTCCTACTATTAAAGAATTATATTCAATTGCAAACTTTGATGGACAGCTAATAAAACCTGAAGATGAGGGTGAAAGTAAACCATATATTGATACTAAATATTTTGATTATGAATATGACAAAAGATTAATGTTTGCTGGACAGTTTTATTCAAGTACTTTATATGTAAAAAATGATATTCAAAACTTTACTAAAAATGGTGGTTTACAAGGTGTTTTTGGTTTCAATTTTTCTGATGGACATATAAAATCTTATGAAACAGGAAAATTCTTTGATGGTACAAATATTGAAAAAAGTGATGGAATGTTCGTTCCAGGTTGTTTTGTAAGGGCAGTTCGTGGAACAACATCTCTTTATGATATGAATTATGTAGACAATGGTAATGGGACTGTAACTGACAAATCTACTTCTTTGATATGGGCTAAAGATGATAGTGGAGTAAAAATGAATTGGGTTGATGCACTAGAATATGCTAAAAACTCTAAACTATCTGGTTATAGTGATTGGCGTCTTCCAAATTCAAAAGAGTTACAAAGTTTAGTTGACTATGAAAAAAAAGATTTTCCAGCTATTAATACTAAATATTTCAATACAACGTTAAAATCATTTAAATCAATAGACGATGCTTATTATTTCTGGACTAGTACAACTCAAGGTGATTTTAAATATACAGCAGACTATGTATCTTTTGCACAAGCATGGAGTAAAAAGAATTCTGCTGCAACAGAATACTTTGATTGGCATGGAGCAGGTGCCCAAAGAAGTGATCCTAAAATAGGTAATCCAAGTGATTATGAATTAGCTTCAGATATGGCAAGTGATTATATATCAATTAAAAATTGGGTTCGTTTAGTTCGTGATGCAAAGCCAATGGAATAAATAATCTTCTAATATATTTTCTTGACAGTAAAAATAAATAATACTATCATATATTATTTACTAAAAAGTTATTATCTTTGCAATTTTAGTAAGTAAATATATAAGATTTGAAAGGAAAAGTATTATGGAAACAAGAGTATATAAAATGTATATAAATGGTGAGTTTGTAGAGTCTAGCGAAACAATTTCAGTTATAAATCCTTCTGATAAAAAAGTAATATCTTATATCCCAAAAGGGACACAAAAAGATGTAGATGCAGCAGTTGAAGCAGCTGATGCAGCTCAAGATTCTTGGGGTAAATTACCAGCTATTGAAAGAGCCGGATATTTACGTAAAATTGCACAGAAAATTCGTGATAATGCTGATATGCTAGCTCATACAATTACTCAAGAGCAAGGAAAAGTATTAGGCTTAGCACAAGTTGAAGTAAACTTTACTGCTGATTATATGGATTATATGGCAGAGTGGGCTAGACGTTATGAAGGTGAGATTATTCAAAGTGATAGACCTAATGAAAATATATTTTTATTTAAACTCCCAATAGGAGTAGCAGCTGGAATCTTACCTTGGAATTTTCCATTCTTTTTAATTGCTAGAAAATTAGCACCTGCTTTTGTAACGGGAAATACAATTGTTATAAAACCAAGTTCAGATACTCCAAACAATGCATTTGAATTTGCAAAACTTGTAGATGAAGTAGGTCTTCCAAAAGGTGTATTCAATCTTATTTCAGGGCAGGGTTCTGTTGTTGGTAATTCTTTGGCTTCAAATAAAAAAGTTGGAATCATAAGTTTTACAGGTAGTGTTCCAGCAGGTGTAAAAATCATGGAAGCAGCTGCAAAAAATGTTACAAAAGTATCTTTAGAACTTGGTGGAAAAGCACCTGCTATTGTAATGGGAGATGCAGACATAGATTTAGCAGTTGAGGCAATAAAAAATTCTAGAGTTATCAACAACGGTCAAGTATGTAATTGTGCTGAGCGAGTTTATGTTCACTCAAGTGTTGCAAAAGAATTTATAGACAAAATGACAAAAGCTATGGCTGCAACTACTTATGGAAATCCATTAGAAGAAGAGGTTGATATGGGACCACTAATCAATGAAGCTGCTATTATTAATGTACAAAGATTAGTAGATAGTGCTGTAAAAAAAGGTGCAACAATAACTACAGGTGGAAAAAGAGCTAGTAGAGAAGATGGTTTTTATTATGAACCAAGTGTATTAATAAATGTGAAACAAGATATGGAAATTATTCAAGAAGAGATATTTGGACCTGTTCTTCCTATCATGACTTTTGAAACTCTTGATGAAGCTATTGCACTTGCAAATGATAGTGAATTTGGACTTACATCATCAATTTATACACAAAATATTGATGTAGCAATGAGAGCTTGCAAAGAGATAAAATTTGGTGAAACATATATAAACAGAGAAAACTTTGAAGCAATGCAAGGCTTCCATGCAGGTTGGAGAAAATCAGGTATTGGTGGAGCTGATGGGAAACATGGCTTAGAAGAATTTTTACAAACTAAGGTTGTTTATTTACAATACAATATTAATAAACAATAAGCTTTTTATATTACATGTGAAGAAAATTTCTTTACATGTAATTAAATTTTACAGCCTTTTATTTTAAATTTAATTCTGGCATTAAATCTAGTTTATCATGTATTACATGGTGAATAAATGATAGTTTAGTTCTTACGGGTTGGGTTAATACAAATGGATACGCATCAGCCATTCCCATACTACGATTTAATGAATTAAGAATAATTGCAAAATCCATCCAAGTATCTAAAATAGTGTTTATTGAAGTTTGAGAAGAAAATAAACAAGAATTTTGAGGTAAATTTAACTCTCCAACATCTCCATTATCACTTGTATTCCCATTTAGAGAACCTGTAATATTAAAATTTTTTGCTGTTTCTAAAGTATCTATAATATGCATATAATGAGCCCATGTCTCAGCCCAGTCTTCATATGGATGCATGGTAGCATATTCACTAATAAAATCATCATTCCAGTTTTTTGGTGCACCAGATTCATAATGTTTTTTAAGTGCTTCTGAATAATCTAAATCATCATCACCAAAGTATTTTTTACATAGTTTATGTTTTTCTGGTGATATTAAAATTAGTTTTTCAAAATAATAATGTGCAAGTTCATGTCTAAAGTGACCAAGTAATGTACGATATTTCTCACCCATTGCTAGTTTTGCACTAGATCTAGCAACATCATTTGCTTCTGCTATATTTATAGTTATATGACCATTATCATGACCTGTATAAACAGGTTCTTGATCCTCTAATTTAGTTAAAAAATGATCATCTACATTAGAATCAGCTATAAAATCAAAACTCAAAGCACTTTTAGGATTTTGACGAGGATTTTCTAATGGTAAATCTAATGCTTTTAGAGTATATATGGCACGACGTTTTGCTGTTTCCATTTTTCTCCACAAAGGAATATGCTCAACAATAGATAAATTTGGAATGATTTCATTAAAACGACAAGCAAAGCATAAAACTTCATCACTCTTAGGTACTGCTACAAAAGTATCCATATTTACCATACCATTACATGCTTGATAATCAGCATGATTATCACATTTTTGATAAGGAATTTTTTTTTCATCATTTGCTTTAAAATAGAAACCAGTCTTTTCATCTAAGTCATAGGCTTCTACTTTATCAAAGTTATCATCAACACCAACTACCCGCTCGCAAGCAAGACAAGTCTTACTTTCAAAAAATAATATTTGATGATCTTTACAAGAACACTTAAATGTTTTCATTTTACTATCCTACTCTATGGAATTTAAGATTTATACAAAGTATATAATCTATTTCTAAATAAAGAAATTAAATAAAAAATAATTTAAATTTGAGTGAAAAAATATCTTAAGAGAAAAACTTTTGTTCTAATAAATTTTTTTATGATAAAATAAAATAAAAAATAGATATTGATTATAATAAGAAAAATCAATACGATACAAATATTATCACAAGTTTTAAGGAAAAAATATGAAAGTAATAAAAGAAAATTTAACAACTATAGAAACACTTTCTGATCTAGCAAAATTAGTAGACTATTCATTGATGAATACTCTAAATAGTGACCCTGAATCTAGAGCAAATGGTGTTGATCATCAACCTAGACAAGTTTTCTCAGGGCATTATGTTCCTGTTAATCCAACTCCAATTAAAAATCCTGAATATATTGCACATAGTAAAACACTATTTAGAGAATTAGGCTTTGCTGATAGTTTAGCTTTGTCTCCTGATTTCATTAGTATGTTTTCAGGTGATATTTCAAACGTACCAGAACCCATGAGCAAAGTAGGTTGGGCATGTGGCTATGCTCTTTCTATATATGGAACTGAATATTATCAACAATGCCCGTTTCAAACAGGAAATGGATATGGCGATGGAAGGGCAATATCAGTTCTTGAAGCAGTGATTAATGGTAAGCGTTGGGAAATGCAATTAAAAGGTGGAGGAAGAACACCGTATTGTAGAGGTGCAGATGGAAGAGCAGTTTTACGATCAAGCATTCGTGAGTTTCTTGCGCAAGAGCATATGTACTCTCTTGGAATTCCAACATCAAGATCATTGAGTTTATATACTTCTAAAGTAGAAAAAGTAAAAAGACCTTGGTATTCAGAAGGTTCATATTCAAAAGATCCTGATTTGATGATATCTGAAGATGTTGCTATTTCTACACGAGTTGCATCATCATTTCTTAGAGTTGGTCAAATCGAACTTTTTGCACGAAGAGCTAGAAAAAAAGAACATCCAAAAGCATATGAAGAACTTGAAAAAATTGTATTGCATTTAATTGATAGAGAATATAGTGATATTAGAGATAAAAATTTACCCTTAGCAGACAAAATATTATTACTTGCAGAAGAATTTTCTAATCGTCTTACATTACTTGTAGCAAACTGGATTCGAGTTGGATATTGTCAAGGTAATTTTAATAGTGATAACTGTGCAGCAGGAGGATTTACTCTTGATTATGGTCCCTTTGGATTCTTAGATGTATTTGATCCCTCTTATCAATCATGGACAGGAGGAGGACGTCATTTTTCATTTTTAAATCAGACAGCAGCAGCTGAACGTAACTTTAATTCATTTTATACAGCTTTAAAGGTGTTATTATCATCAGATGAGAATTATTTACTTCAACTTGAGGAAATCAGAAATAGCTTTTCAGAAATAATGCAAATACAAATACAAAAGATGTGGGCCTCAAAACTTGGACTTGATACTTTTGATGCAGAATTATGGAATGAGCTTGAAACTCTTATGATAGAAACTTCTGTTGACTATACAATCTTTTTTAGAGAACTTTCAAATATACCTGCGAGTATTGATTCACTTAAAAAAAGTTTTTATAAAGATATAAGCAGTGATGAGAACTTAGAAAAACATTGGTCGAAATGGTTAAAAAAATGGAAATCTCTTATCAATACAACTAGTCAATCCTCTGAAAAACTTTCTCAACAAATGAAACTTGTTAACCCAAAATATACTTTAAGAGAGTGGTTTTTAGTACCTGCTTATCAGTTAGCAAAAAATGGAGATTATTCTTTACTTGAAGAGTTACAAGAAATTATGACAAATCCATATTGTGAACAGTCAAAAGAAGTGGAAGATAAATATTATAGATTAAAACCTTTGCAGTTTTTTTCAATTGGTGGTATATCACATGTTAGTTGCTCTTCATAATTTTTAAAAGTTAGAATCAAGTTATATATTACATAAAGTAATAAGCATAATATTGCCTTAAATATTGAAAGTTTTTTTGAGTGAAGATTTTCTTATAATAATTTGATTAATGCTAAGTAAAAATTGAATTAATTTTACTTAGCACTTTAATTAAACAATTAATTTTGTACTTTTTATATATAAGAGAATATTTATTTTCTTAATAATTATACTTATTTTAATAATTCTTGAGCATATTCCTTTAAGTTTGGTAAAGTTGTGATAAGTTTATTTTGTTTCATAAAAGTAGCCATCTTATTATAAACTTCTTTATCAAAAGTAGCAGGATTTTGTGCTAAATATGGTAAAGTATCAACCCATGCAAGACGATTTAATTCATTATCTAACTCTTTTGGCTTATAACTGATAAAAGCTTCCCAAGATTCTTTAGGATTTTCTTTTAAATAATTTGTTGCTTCTTGTAAAGATTTTACAAAATTTTTATATTTTTCAGCAGACACATTTTCTTTGTTTGCTACAACTATTAGTTCATCATATTTAGGAACTCCATAGTTTTCAGGGAAAAATGCTTTTCCTTCCGCTTTTTCTAATTTCAATTGATTTAATTCAAAATTTCTAAAAGCACCTATAACTGCATCAACTTGTTTACTCATCAAAGAAGCTGACAATGATGAATTTACATTTATAAGTTCTACATCTTTAGAAGATAAATTTACAGATTTTAACATAGAATCTAACAATGATGTTTCAAATCCACTTACAGAATATCCTACTTTTTTACCTTTTAAATCTTCTATTTTATTTATACCACCGTTTTGTAATACTACTAAGCTATTAAGTGGAGAGCTTACAAGAGTTGCAATTCTCACTAATGGTAAACCTTCTGCAACTTGCATTTGAAGTTGTGGTTGATAATCAACTGCTAAATCAGCTTTTTTTGCAGCTACAAGTTTTGGTGGCATTGAAGGATCAGCGGGTTCAATAATTTCTACTTCAAGATTATTCTTTTCAAAGAAACCTTTTTGTTGTGCTATTAAAATAACTGCATGATCTGGATTTACAAACCAGTCTAAAAGTAAACTTACTTTTTCTTTTTCAGCATGTGCAACTGAGCTTAAAAGCAATAAGCTAAGTGATATTTTTGATATTATTTTTTTCATAATTTTTCCTTTTTTATATTTTTATGATAGGTCTAAACCCATTTGCCAAAAAGATATTTCCATACGCGTTGCTGTTGTGAAGATATCTTGTATTTTTTCCATTTGTTTTTTTGATAAATCTTTGCATAACTCTTCAAAAAATTGTGTTGCTGCTTTTGCTGCTTCTTGATATTCTTTTGAAGAATACATATCTATCCAAGATTGATAAGGATTATTTGCTACACTTAAGTTGTTGAAAGTGATATAATCAGCTACTTTTGCATAACCAAGAAAGCAAGGAATTACAGCTGCATAAAGTTGAGCTAAATCACCATTTAAACCACAATCAAGTACATATCTAGTGTAAGCTATACATGCTGATGATTCTTGTTGTTTATAGATTGTTTTCTCATCTATTCCAAATTCTTTGCAATAGTTTATGTGTAGTTGTATTTCATCTAATGTAGCATTTAAAGCTTGTTGAGAAAATCTCATTTGCTCAAAATTTCCACTTTTGTACATAGCAAGTGCAAATGCCCTACAATAATGAAATAAATAAATGTAGTCTTGCATTAGATAATGTTGAAAATTTCTAAGTTCTAAGGTTCCATCAGCTAATTTTTGAATAAATTCATGCTTAATATACTTATCCCAATGTGGTTGAGAATTTTTGATAAGATCTTGTGTAGTAGTCATCTCTTTCCTTTGTATTTTTAAACATAAGGAGAAAGGGCTTATCGAAAAATAAAGTTAGATGAAATTTGAAGTATAAAAATACATTTGTAAAAACAAATCCCTACGCTAGCATTACCTAGATCAGGTTCAAAGGTCGAAGTTCAAAACTCCCTCTCAGCCTATTTATAAGCTCCCTATGTATTAAAGGATTGATATTATCAGAAAAAAATATTTAAGTCAATTTAATGTAAATGCGAAGACCAAGGTATAAATTTTTTTGTTAAATAATCAGTCAAAAAATAAAGACTTAAAGTTAATACAACTAGTATAAATAGTGCAGAAAACATTAAATCAATTTGCATTCTTGCATTTGCATGTAACATAAGATAACCAAGTCCCTTTGATGAACCAACCCATTCTCCAATAACTGCTCCAATAGGTGCAATGCAAACTGCTATTTTAAGTCCTGAGGCAAAAGAGGGTAAACTTGCTTTAAATCTTACTTTAAACAGAGTTTGAAGAGGAGTTAGCTTGTATGTGTGTGCCAGTTGAAGCCATTGTTTTGGTGTGTTTTTAAGCCCATCATAACATGCAGTAGTTATTGGAAAATATATTATAAGTACTGTCATAATTATCTTTGAAGCCAAGCCATAACCAAACCATAAAACCAAAAGTGGAGCAATAGCAAATACAGGAATTGCCTGAGATATTACAAGTATTGGAAGTAAATATTTCTCAATTTTTTTATAATAAAGTAAAACAAAAGCGGAACAAAGACCAAAAATACAACCAAGAATTATTCCTATAATTATCTCTAAAAGAGTAGTTTGTGTGTGTTCCCAAAGTAAAGAATATTGATTTATTATTTGCAAAAATACATCTTTTGGTTTTGGAAGTATATAGTGTGGTAAATCAAAAACGACAACAATACCTTGCCACAAAATAAATAAAAATATAACAGGAAGTGATGCTCTTAGAAATTTTCTCATATTTCACTTCCTTTTAGTTTAGCTATAAGCTCTTCTTGTAAATTCCATAATGTTTCATTTGAAAGCTTATGTGGCAAAACTCCTTGCAAAGCTGCCACTTCTTCTATAGTCACTGGCTGATTTTTTAAAATATAAATATGATTTGCTAATTTTATAGCTTCTTGTGGGTCATGGGTTACTAGTACTACAGTTTTATTTTTTAGTAGCTGACAAGTTAAATCTTGTAATTGTATTTTTGTAATTGCATCTAATGCAGAAAAAGGTTCATCCATTAAAATAAGATTTGCTTCTTGCATAAGTGTTCTTGCCAATGCTATTCTTTGTTTTTGTCCACCTGAGAGTTCATAAGTTTTTTTATTCTGATGTTCAGACATATTTACTTGACTCAAAAGTTGCTTTGCTTTTTCTAAAGTTTGCTTTGTTTTAGTGCCTTTTAAATGATGATAAAGTTGAACATTATCTAAAATACTAAGCCAAGGATAAAGTGAGTTTTCTTGACTAAGCCAAGCGATATTTGTGTTTTCTTTTAATACTATTTTCCCACTTGTGATATTTTCAATTTCTAAATCAGCTATACATCTAAGTAGTGTTGACTTCCCAACTCCTGAAGTTCCAAGTAAAGCAGTACTTGTATTTTCTAATATATCAAAGTTGAGATTATTAAATAGTTTTTTACCTTTGAAATCAAGGTTCAAGTTTTGTATTTGAGCTATAAAATTATTGTTCATAAATGCAATAGTATAATATAAGACCTAAAAACAAAGGATTTAAAATAAAGAATTCACTTAATGATACATGAAAAGTAGTGGTGAAATAACTTTATAAATTGGAAATATTATTGGATTATATTAAAAAGTGGTACCAGTGACCGGACTCGAACCGGTATGCCTTTCGGCAGTCGATTTTGAGTCGACCAAGTCTACCATTCCATCACACTGGCACTTTTTAGAAGTTTGGAAGTATATATAAAATAATATAAAAGAATGTTTAATAATAGAGATAGAGAATCTATTTTTTCATATTTTATGATATTATCAGATGTAGTACAAAAAAAATGGATAGAAACAAAAGTTTCTATCCATTTTAAAATAAAAATAGTTTTGAGTTAAAACTAGTATTATTTAGCTGCAACAGCTTCTTTAAGAGCTTTTCCAACTTTGAATTTTGCAACAGTAGTAGCTGGTACGTTAACAGTTTTGTCAGTACCTGGAACTTTTGCAGTTCTTGCTGCTCTATCAGCTGTAGCAAATGTACCAAATCCGATAAAACTTACAGCTTCTTTTTTTACTAAAGTTTCAGTAATTGTATCTAATACTGCATCAACAGCACCTTTTGCGTCTTTTTTCGATAAACCTGCTTTTGCAGCTACTGCGTCAATAAATTCTGCTTTGTTCATGGATGAACTCCTTATTTAAAATTAAATTGAGAAAACTTTATAGTATTTAAGCTTTATAATAGCTAAAACTAGGGGCTTTAATCGAGAAAATACAATAAAAATAATAAAAAATGACTTTTTTTTAATCAAAAGAAGTTTTTATGCTCAGAAGTCTGCATGAATTTTCTAAAATGGCTATCTTTTTTACTAGTTCATGAATGTCTCTGTCATAAACATAAGTACCAATTCCTTTTATTACCATGATGTTTTTTTCTGATTCTTTTAGATATTTTGTAATTTCAAGTGCATTTCTTTTATACCAAGTTGAAAAATCACCTGGATTATATACTGAAATCTCACCAAAGGTTGTTTTACCAAAAAAATCTTCAAGAACAATTTTGTCATGATTTAAAGTGTAAGCAGTGGTATAAATTGGCATTCCAAAGGCAATATATTTTGCTTCATGAATATTTGCATAAATTGTAGCGTGTATATGGGATTCCATACTTGCTATATTCCATCTATAATCTTGTCTATTGATATTTAATGAGCAAAATGATTTTTCATCCATTCTATCAAATATTGCGTCACTTGTATTGATCATAAAATTATATTGATCTTGTTTTGTTGAAATTGACCCATGATAAATACCAAAAAAGTTTTTACTAAACATAGTTAGAGATAGGTCTGCTAATATTTTTACTGTATCTTGATCAACCATTTTAAAAGCCTTAAATGAATTTTTAGATATTATATACTAATTTAAATAAGGACCGTTTTAATGAATATTCCCCACATACCTGTTTTATATAAAGAAACATTAGAAGCTTTTTCAAGTATAAATGATGGTTATATAATAGATTGTACAACAGGATTTGCCGGTCATAGTAGTGGATTACTAAATTCAAATGAAAATGTAAAGTTAATTTGCAATGATCAAGATGATGAAGCATTAGCTTTTTCTAAGAAAAGATTAGAAGAATTTTCTTCAAGAGTTACTTTTAATAAAGGTAATTTTGAACACGTTATTGATACTTTTAAAGATTATGAAATTAGAGGTGTTTTAGCTGATATTGGAGTTTCATCTTTACAACTTGATAAACTAGAGCGTGGTTTTGGATTTGAAAGTGAAACTTTAGATATGAGAATGAATCAAAATCAAATTTTAGATGCAGCAACAGTAGTAAACACATATTCACAAGACGAACTTGAAAGAGTTTTTAAAGAGTGTGGAGAAGTACGAGAGTATAAAAAAGTAGCATCATTAATTATAAATAATAGACCCTTTACAAGTGCAAAACAAATATCAGAACTTTTATCAAAAAAGATGTCAAAGGGTAAAATTCATCCAGCAACTCTTCCTTTTCAAGGAATTAGAATTGAAGTAAATGATGAGTTGGGTGTTTTAGAACGTTTATTTGAATCGTTAGAAAATGCTAAATTAAAAAATTGTATAGTAGCAATTATTTCTTTTCATTCTCTAGAAGATAGAATTGTCAAGAATTATTTTAAAAAATGGACGAAATCATGTATTTGCCCAAGTGAAGTTTTCAGATGTGAATGTGGAAATAATCACGCTTTAGGAAAAATTATTACAAAAAAACCTATAATTCCAACAAACGAAGAGATTAAACAAAATCCTAGAAGTAGAAGTTCAAAATTAAGGATATTTAAATTTGATTAATTTAACTGCAAAAAACTCACTTATAATAGTATTTGTCTTATTATTTTTCGCATTATTTTTATATTTTCCAAAAATATATTTAAGAAGTAATATCTATTATACTAGTAAGGATATAAATAAATTATATGCTCACTATATTTCTTTACAAGAAGAAAATACTTTTCTAGCTCAACAACTAGAAGATATGAAGTTTAAGAATCAAATTATTGATTCTTTATTATTTAATCCATTGGACACTAAAAAATGATAAAAAGTTTAATTGAGTTTTCTTTACGAAAACCTCTTTTAAATCATTTTATACTTTTATTTGTATTCTTATTAGCTACTTTTTCTTATTTAAAAATACCAAAAGAAATCTTTCCACCTTCAGCCATGGATGCTATTACAATTAGTGGATATTATACTGGTGCTAGTTCTGAACTTCTTGATAAAATTGCTGTTTCTGAAATAGAAGATGAACTTCTAGGTCTTAGTAGTGCTGATACTATTTCTTCAACTATAAAAAATGGAAGTTTTTCTATTAAAATTGATTTAAAAGAAGGCTATAAAGCAAATGAAGAAATTGATGATGTAAAAGATATTGTAACAAAAATAAAAACAAATCTTCCATCTGATATGGATGAACCAATTGTAAAAGCTGTTGAGTTTTCTTTTCCTTTGATAACTGTTGCTGTTTACACAAAAAATAAAGATTCAAAAGAGTATTTAATAGAAGTTGCGAAAGATGTAAAATCAAGAGTAATGCAATTAAAAGATTTATCACAAGTTTCAGTTTTAGGGGAGAGTGATAAAGAGCTATTAATGACTTTAAATGATGAAAAAATAAGTGCTTATGGTTTAGAAAAAACTGCTGTTATAAATGCTCTATCTTCTTTGAGTTCTATTTTCCCAATCGGAATGATTAAAGATGTTTCAACTCATTATTATCTTTCTACTTTTAATGGTGAAAAAGATATTGAAAAACTGAAAAATACTTTAATGAAAATTAATGGAAAATCAATATATTTAAAAGATATTGCAGATATAAAATTTACCTTAGGAGATATTGCTGATATTTCACATTTCAATGGAAATACAAATATTGCAGTTGGCATAAATAAAGGTACACAAGGTGATGCAATTGAGCTTGTGAAACAAATAAAACAAATCACAAAAGAGTTTGAAAGTAAATATGAAAATTTAGAGTTTGATACTTATATAGATACTTCAATTTGGATTAAAAATAGGCTTAATACTGTTGTTTCAAATATAGTTTTTGGTTTAGTTCTGCTTTTTATTGCTCTATTTATATTTATAAATTTAAGAATCGCAATTGTTATTGCTATTGGAATTCCAACTTCATTTATGATAGGTTTAATAAGTGCTGAGTATTTTGGATATAGTTTAAATATGCTTTCCCTTTTAGGAGCTTTAATTGCTCTTGGAATGCTTGTGGATGAAGCTATTGTTGTTGGTGAAAATATTTATAGACACCTCGAAATGGGAAAAGATAAATTTACAGCAGCACGTGATGGTGCTTTGGAAATGTATCCAGCTGTTTTAACAGCAACTGCTACAACTATTTTTGCTTTTTTACCAATACTACTAATGACAGGAGAAGTAGGGAAATTTATGCAAATACTTCCTATTATGATTAGTATTTTACTTTTATCTTCCCTTCTTGAAGCTTTTTTCTTTTTACCTTTACATGCAAAAGATATTTTAAAAGTAACACCAAGTGAGAAAAAATCACATAAAATTTGGGAATTTAATTATAAACTTTATGGAAATGTTTTAGAGTTTTTATTAAGAGGAAAATATATTGCCATTATAGTGATGGTATCACTTATTTTTCTAGGTTCTTATCTTATATTTAAAACTCAGAAATTTAGATTTATGCCTTCTTTTGACTCAACACAAGTTTATATAACAGGTTCAGTTGGAGTTGGAAAGAAAATAGAACAAACAGAAGAATTAGTGTTTGAACTTGAAAAAAAGATGTTAAATTCACTTGATTTTAAAAATAGTATAAATTCTGTTAGTTCAGTTATTGGAATGAAACTAGATGGTAAAAATATGCCCCATTATGAAGAGTTTTATTTTCATGTTTTTGTAAATTTACATGAAAGAGCAGCTGAAAATTTCTTTGAAAAATATATAAATCCATATTTGTCTCCTAAATATGATGATTCAAATATGATAAGAGAAGTTAGCGCTCAAGATGTGGAAGAGCAGTTAAAACAAATTTTAGATTTAGATATAAAATCAAATAAATTTGATGAGTTAAAAATTTTTGTTCCACAAACTGGAATTGTAAAAAACGATGTAGAAATTGCAATCTCTGGTAAAAAAGAAAATACTGCAATTGCAGTTAAAAAATTAAAAGAGAGCTTAGCAAAAGTTGAAGGTGTTTCAAATATTGCAGATGATTTAATTATAGGAAATTATGAATTGAAATTTAAAGTAAATTCTTATGGATATGATTTGGGAATTACAGAAGAGACTATTTTAAATCAATTAAGACCTTTTTATTTTAAAGGAACTTATTCGAAGATGTTTGATAATAAAGGAATTATTGATATTGTTTTTGAGAGTAAACATAAGGATATTTTAGAAAGTTTAAATACTTTTACTATAAATACTAACACTAATCAAAAAGTATTACTAAAAGATGTGGTAGATTTTATAAAAGTTCCTTCATACTCTCAAATTTTTAAAGAAAATAGTGAACAAATAATTAGTGTAACAGCCTCATTAAGTAAAATCACATCAACTGAACTTTTTGAAAAAATAGATAATGATATACAAGAGCTAAGACGTGATGTAAAGTTAGTTATAAAAGGTGAACAAGAGGAGAATGAGAAAGTTCAAAGAGAAATGACACAAGCAGCTTTAATGGCTATTGTTTTGATTTTTATGGCTCTTATTTGGATGTTTGATTCTATTGTTAAACCTTTAATTATATTAAGTACTATTCCATTGTCAATTTTAGGAGTACTAATAGGGCATGTAATTATGGATATAAATATCTCAATGCCAAGTTTAATAGGAATGGTAGGACTCTCAGGGGTTATTGTAAATGATGGAATTATTATGATGGATTTTATTAAAAAAGCTAAAAGTGTATGTGAGTTAGTACATTATTCAAAAATGAGATTAAGACCTATATTATTAACTTCAATTACAACAGTCTTAGGTCTTGGAACATTAATATTCTTTTCATCAGGACAAGCTTTGATTTTACAACCTATGGCTGTTTCTTTAGGCTTTGGTATAATTTGGGCTACAGTATTAAATCTTTATTTTGTTCCTATGGTTTTTAGAATTATTTATTTGAGAAAGAGTGTTGATTAGAAGTTAATTGAAAGTAAATTTAAAAAGAAAAAAAGCTTTAGAATTTTTAAATTCTAAAGCTTATAAAATAACTATTCCTGTAACCCGACCTAAAATATTATTATCTTCATCGAAATCTTTCATACCTTTTCCAGGCTCTAGTGTTGTAACTGTAGCTTTTCCAATAATATGTCTATATTTGTTCCCATCGCTGTCTTTTAGTCTTACACTCCAAACATTATGAGCAACTAGGGGTTCATCGTTTTTAACACCAATATAAAGCATTATATGGCCTTTTAAATATACTAATGTAGAAAAAGGAACTCCATTTTCTTTAATAAATTTTTTCTTTTCATCAATACTTAATTTTGATACATCAAGAAGTTTACCATTTGTAGTTTGTGCTTTTGAATTTCTATGTAAAAATTTTCCAAAAGGTGCAAAATAATCTTGTGTGAAACTTGAACAATCTCTATTGTTTAATAATCCACCCCAACCATAAGCTTCATCTAGAAGTTGAGTCATAATTTTTATTCTATTTTCACTATTAAAAGCTAATGGCATAGCTTCCACTTCATCTTCTTGTAAATCTATATATGAAATAAGAGCATTTTGATTTCCATCATTTTTTGCTATTATGAATTTATTTCCATTTTTTGGAAAAATAGTTGCCACTTTTACATACTCTCTAAAAATAGGGTCATAAATTGGAAATTTTTCTTTTATTGAAATATAATAATTAGATGTTTTAAATTGACTTATAAAATTTTCGCTAACAAATGCCAAATTTCCTATTTCAATCCAACCTCCTACTGTGCTTGATTCAATATAAGCCCAAGCTCTATCTTTTGAAAGATGAGAAACCATAATAGGAGTGTTTAGTTTAATCAAAGAGTTTTGATTATAATCAAAAGGAAATCCTTCTCCTGGTTTTGTTGGGTCATAAAACATTACAGAGTTTGTAGGAAGTACTCTAACATTTGTATTTTTAAGCGTTATTGCTTTTTTTACAAGTGTATTATATTGATCAAAATTAGAATTATCTATTTGTTTATCAAACCATTCAGAAGTAGCTAATTGATGATTTTCTAAATAAACTTTTCTATTTTTGTATGATTGTCCCCACATAGCTTCAGCTTTTGGAAAAGAAACTTTTTTTGCATTCCAAGGTATAAAATATTTTTCAAAAAAATCTTTTGAAGCTTCATTTTGATTTATGAAATTATCATCTGCAGTTTGTGAAAGCTCTACAATATCACTTGTTTTTGGTTGCTGTATTGCTAAAGGTTCTTTTATAGAACAAGCAGTAAATAAAATAGTTGATAAACAAATAAGAGATAGTTGTTTAAATATTTTTTTCATTTTTTTCCTTTTATTAAATTAATAAAATTTTTTGTGATTGTACCATCTTTTTATTTTGTCTAGATTTATAATATTCTTAATTTAGTAATTTATGGATATAGTAAATAAAAAATTTAGGAAGAAACGTGTATAAACTTTCTATCAACAAAGAATTATTTGATAATATTTTATTAAAAAAAATCAATATTTTAGAAAAACATAATAATAATTATTGGAAAAAAGAGTTACTTGAACCTGCTATTATTGATGATAAAGTAACCTATACTATAAAACAATTTGAAAAATTACAAATAACAAATGGTTTAGGAAAAGATAAACCCCAGTTGATTATTGAATGTAAAAAAGTTGATTATGATATAGAAAATGGATGTTTTGAATTTTATTTAGGAAAAATCTTAGAGCAAAAAAATATAAATATTATTGAAGATGAAAAAGATATTATAATAAAACAGTTATTGGAAGAAAGAGAGAAGTTACTTGAAATGTTAAACCTAAAAAAATAGTTAGAGTTTAAACTCTAACTATTATAATTAAGAATTATCAGAAATTATTTTCCGATTTGGTCAGCAATAGCTTGAATAGATGCATCATCTAAACCTTTAACTTGACCAGCCATTAAACCTTTCATAGCTCCACCGTAAGTTCCATCTTGGTACCCTTTTAATGAAGCAACGATTTCAGCTTTAGTCATATCTTTGATGATTTTTGATTTTCCTAAAGCAGCTTTTTCACCATTTGCGCCATGACATGCAGCACATTTAGCGTAAGGGTTAGCAAAAGCAACACATGCAGTTAATAATGATGCAGCGATAATAATTTTTTTCATGATAGATCCTTTTTTTTATATTAGAATAATTGTATTAGATTTTTCTTTAAAAGTTATTGACTTTAGTCAATAAAATTTATTTTTTTTATAGAAAATAACCTTATGGCTATTTTCTATTTAGTTTTAAGCTCTTTTTTCAATTCTTCTTTATTGATTTTATTTTTATCAGAAGGAATCAAAGGTAAAGATTTTTTATAAATAATTTTTGAAGGAAGCATATATGATGCTAAATGATTTTTTAACTCAAATAAAATTTCACTTGAATTCAATTCACTATTTCCGCTATAAACTAATACAATCTCTTCTTCAATCTCTTCATTTTCTATTGAAAAAACAGCACATTGTTCAATAGATGGGAAGTTGTTTTTTATTACTGATTCTATTTCATAAGGATTTACTCTAAATCCTCTTGTTTTAATCATATCATCTTGTCTTGATACAAAGTAAAAATATCCCTCTTCATCTTTATAAACAAAATCACCTGTTTTTACAACAACTTCATCTCTTAATTGCCCTTCAAGATTAATTGCATTTTTTAATATATCAATAGATTTAAATCTTTGTTCTGTTTCTTTTGGTGCATTCCAGAAACCTTTATAGATATATCCACCTCTGTGAATTAATTCTCCAACAACTCTAGGGGCACATTGTTTTCCATTTTCATCTATTACATATAATTCAACATCAGGAATTGCTTTTCCAATAGAATTAGGTCTTATTTTCAATTGAGCAGGATCTAAATAAGTTGATCTAAATGCTTCTGTTAATCCATGCATTGAATAAAACTTTGCGTTTGTAAAGTATTTTTCAATATCTTTTATCATTTTAGCTGTAACATTTCCACCTGAAGAGGTGATAATTCTTACACTTTTTAGAAGTTCTGCACTTGGAAGTCTATGTTCATCTTCATCAAACATATCAGTAATATTTATAGGCATAAGAGGAAGAACCGTAATCTTGTCATTTATAATATGATTGAAAAAGTCATTTGGTAATACAAATCTATGTAAAGCTAATGTTGCTCTTTTATAAAGTGAACAAAAAATTTGATTTAAACCATAATCAAGATTAAAAATTAAAAGTCCTGATATAACATCATCTTGTTCTAAATGTAAATATTGAGATACTACACGTGCTGAATCAATTAGGTTTCTGTGAGAAATTACTATTCCATTTGGTTTTCCACTTAAACCAAAAGAGTATGTAATAACAGCATTATTATGACCACTTACATCACAAGTGTATGGTTTGTTATAATACTTATAAATTTCTTCAAAAGATGGTAAATCTTTATGGCTAGTTTCATAAGAGATAATATGCCCATCAAATTTAATCTCTTCAATTGATTCAAGTTTAATTTTATCAGTAATAATGCATTTAATATCGCAATCACCAATAATATACTCAACTTGTTCAGGTTTTAGTAGTTTTGTTAATGGAACTAATACATAGTTTGTTGATAAAATCGCAAGTATTGCAATCACTTGGTCTATTCCTTTATTTGAATAAATACCAATTCTACTTCCTTTTGGTAAATCAAGTTCTGCTAAATAATAAGCTATTTGATTTACTTTTGTAAAAAGTTCACTATATGTTAATTTTTCATTTCCAAAAATTAAGGCAATTTTATCTGGGTTTGATACATTTGCATCTTCTATTAATGTTCTAATACAGTTTATTGACATTTTTATCCCTTTTTATTGTTGTGTGATACCAAGTGTCCAAATATCATAATTTGAATCCATGATGATTGCAGGATGAATATCTGAAGTTAAAATCTTTTTATAGAAAAATGAAATAATATCCTCAGCCTCTTCAAAACTTAATACTTTTGTTATACCACCTGTTAATACAATTGATTTTAGTAGATTTAACTTTAATTTTATATATAAAGGATGAGCCTCGCTAACTTTATATAAAACTAAGAAAATTGCTAATTGCATTAAAATTCTCAATGATTTAGGTGAGTCTTCATTGAAAATATTTTCTGTAACTTTTAAGTGTGCTAATAATTCATAAACAAACTCATTGTTTTTAGCAGCAAAGATTAAAGACTCTTTTGATTTAAAAACTCCAAGTTTTTTAAAAACCAATCTATCATATTCATTCTCAGTTACCATATTATCATAAGACAAATCTTTAGAGTAGTGAATATCAGTTGTTGCTCCTCCAATATCTATTAAAATAAATGGATTAACAGCTGCAAATTTACTATCTATAAAAGGGAGTGTTTTATTTACAATATATGGAGTTGAAAATATTTGATTTGAAGTTAAATCATATAGATGTTTAATATCTTCTTTTCCTTCAATATCAGCTTGATAAAGATTTGTTAAATAGTTTTTTAAAGGCTCTTCAACAACATGTAGTTTATTATTAATAATATTTTCAACTATTACAAGATTTTTAATATTACTAGTTAAATAATCTCTATCTTTTACTGTTCCTGCAAAAACTACATTTGAATAGTTAAGGTTTGATAAGTAGTTAAAAAGTCTTTCATCAAATACATTATCAACACTATCAATTCCACCAACAATAATAACAACATCAATTAGATCACTAGGAATTGAAGATGTATCAATATCTTGATATAAAACAGTATTGATAATATTAATACCTGAATTATAAGCGATATTTGTTGCAAATTTTAGTGAAAAAGAGTTTGTAACACCAATAATAAGTGTAGTTAATCCACCATTTGCAGATGAACAAATAAATACTTCTTCTTTTTTAAATTTTGAGATAGTATCAGAACATTTTGATAATAAATCATCATAAATATCTTTATTAAAATCTCTAAAATGTTGTTCAACTTGGTTGTTTGCACAAACTTTAAAATAAGTACTTCCAACGTCTATTAATAATTTATTTTGGCTCATTGCATAATTCCTATATCATGAATAATATCATTTACTATTGATGAAGCATCTTTATTTAAGTCACATTGAGATTTTTCATACTCAAAACATCTATCACTTATTGGAAGATTTCCTTTTTTGATGATTCTGATATTTTTATTTTTATCTCGCACAGTTACTACTTCATTGTGATTAATAATATGTGGAGAGTATGGAACATCTATAATTCCAGCTTTAATACAGTTAAATACTTTTCTCCATAATGTGTCTGCTTTATCATTAAATACAGCTTCCATAATACTCATAACTTCACTTGTAACTATCTCTTCTTCTTGTTCATCAGTAATTACAGGAATACCTTGAAGCATTCTTAGTGTGTATTGAGTGTTTGCAACTGTTTTTGCATTTGACTCACGTGTAGGAATACCAAAAGCTTCATCCCTTGTTTTTGTGATGATTTTATCAGCTCGCACCATCGCAGCAATTACAGTTGAAGTATTGATTAATGATTCTGAATAATCTTTATTTGAAGGAAATGCACCCATCCATTGATGATAAACAAGATTTACCATAGCATCACCGCATCCGATTTGCTCTGCGTAATGTTTTGCCATTTTTCTTAATACATTTGCAGTTACTATATCTTGCATCATAGAACCAGTTTGAGAGAATGATACAGAGAAAGATTTTACTCCCTCTTCAAGTGATAAAAGCATTTCACAAAGTTGAATTACAATAGTAATGCAAGGTGGAACTAAAGTGGCTGTTAGTGGTCCAAATGATTCTCTATTAATTGGTTCATTTAGTTTTGAATAGTTTGCACAAATTCTTTCAACATATTTCCAATACATAAATGCTTTATCAAGTGGAAAGTTTTTTGAATATGGTAAAAGGTAAGTAATAGGCCCACCCTCTATTTCAAAAATACCAGAAGCTAATGCAGTTTCGATTAATAATCTAGCATCAGGAGTTCCATGTCTTAAAGAAATAGGTTTATCAAAATGAGTCATCATTTTTCTTGAAGTTCTATAACCATGATTTACAAGAGGATAACCATTTAACATATCAACTTCATTTTCTTCTGAAAGTTTTAACATTTTTGCAGATGTTGCATAGTCATTTAATCTTGTATTTGAATCAATTGTACATGGTAGTACATCAACATTTGCTTCATTGAAAAATTCATATAATGAAAACATTTTTTTATAAGTTGGAAATCCACCTCTTGGTTGAACTAACATTTTCTTTTTGTTTTTAAAGTGATGAGAAATAAATAGATTTTTTGAAGCGCCTTTTATAAACTCTTCAATCTCAGCAAAATCAAAATTATCTGCATACTTATTTTGAACGATTATATTTCGTTCTTCTTGAAGTAAACTCAATTTCTCTCCTTTAAATATTTTTCTAATTCATCAAGTCCTGTATTTAAATCTGTTTGGTGAAATACTAAGTCAAATCCATAGTTTTTAAACTTTGGTACAAGAACACTCGCATCTCCTTCACCAACAGCTAAATTCCCACCAATCATAAATACAACATCTTTTAAGTTTTTGTATTTAGATTTTAAAATACCTAATTCTCTGCACCAACCCTCAGCTTCACCATTTAATGATGAGATTAATAATACATCTGCATTTGTTTCAATAACAGCATCTATAAACTCTTCAAGATATGTATTAACACCAAGATTAAATACTTCAAATCCTCTTGCTTGTAATGATATATCAATAAGTCTATTTGCAACTACGTGAATATCATTACCAACTACGCCTGTAACTACTTTCATATTTTCTACCTAAATTACTAGATTTTATTTGTTTTTATAAAGTTGGTGATTTTATCTAAAATAGAGTTATAAATTGTTTATAAGGTGTGCAAATGGAGGGTTTTTATCTTCTTATTTATGAAAAAGTTATAAAAGAGATAAGATTCTCTTTTATTTATTAGTTGCTACGTCAAATTTTCCAATAGCACATGATACGAAACTTTTTGCAGTAGTAGCTGCTTTTTCAAAGCCACTTAATTCATCTGTTGTTAAAGGATAACCCAAAGATCTAAGTTTTAGTTTTAAAGTTTCTAGTTTATCATTTTCTATATCAAGGGTGATTTTACGTGGATGTACTTCTAAATCAACTATAATCTCACCAAATTCATCTTTTAATGATTTTGTTAAAGTACTGGCACATCCACCACATTTTACATTTAAAACTTCAAATGTTTGCTTCATTTTTTATTCCTTTTAGTTTGAAACTATTTAAAAATATTATAACGGTTTATTACTTGTATTAAAAGAAAGAATAGTTTAGAAAATAAGTTTTTTAGATTTTAAAGAGAAAAAGAGAAGAAAAATCTTCTCTTTTTTTAATTGGAAATTACCCAATAATAGCATTTAAAGTAGCACTTGGTCTCATAGCAGCTGATGTTTTAGCATCATCTGGTAAGTAGTATCCACCCATATCAACACTGTTTCCATGAACAGCAACTAGTTCAGCAACAATTTTATCTTCATTTTCAGTCATTGCTTTTGCAATTGGAGCAAATTCAGCAGCTAAATCAGCATCAGCAGTTTGAGCAGCTAATTCTTGTGCCCAATACATAGCTAAATAGAAGTGAGAACCTCTATTATCAATTCCACCTAATTTTCTTGATGGAGATTTGTCATTGATTAAGAATGTTCCAGTTGCTTTATCTAAAGTGTCAGCTAAAACTTTTGCTTTTGGATTATTTTGAGTATTTCCTAAGTGATCAAATGAAGCAGCTAATGCCATAAATTCACCTAATGAATCCCATCTTAAGTAATCTTCTTCTGCAAATTGTTGAACGTGTTTAGGAGCAGATCCACCAGCACCTGTTTCAAATAATCCTCCACCTTGCATTAATGGAACGATTGATAACATTTTTGCAGATGTTCCAAGTTCTAAAATTGGGAATAAGTCAGTGTTATAATCTCTTAATACATTTCCAGTAACAGAAATAGTATCAAGTCCTGCTCTCATTCTTTCTAATGATTTTAAAGTTGCATCAACAGGAGTCATAATAGAAATATCTAAACCTGTTAAATCGTGAGTTGGTAAATATTTATTAACTTTTTTAATCATTTCAGCATCATGTGCTCTTGCTGGGTCTAACCAGAAGATTGCAGGAGTATTAGATAATCTAGCTCTTGTAACTGCTAATTTAATCCAGTCTTGAATTGGAGCATCTTTAGCTTGACACATTCTGAAAATATCACCAGTTTCAACATCGAAACTAAATACTGTATTTCCAGCTTTATCTGTAACAATAATTTTTCCATTTTCAGCAGCTTGAAAAGTTTTATCATGTGAACCATACTCTTCAGCTTTTTGAGCCATTAAACCAACATTTGGAACAGTTCCAATTGTTTTAACATCTAATGTTCCATTTGCTTTACAATCATCAATAACAGCTTTGAAAGATTGTGCATAACATCTATCAGGAATCATAGCAATTGTATCTTCTTCTTTATCATCAGCATTCCACATTTTTCCACCACCTTTAATCATAGCAGGCATAGAAGCATCAACAATAACGTCAGATGGTACATGTAAGTTTGTAATTCCTTTAGCAGAGTTTACCATTGCAAGTCTTGGTTGTTTAGCATAAACAGCTGCAATATCAGCTTCTATTTCAGCTTTTTTAGCTACATCAACTTTGTCTAATTTAGAGTATAAATCACCTAAACCATTGTTAAAGTTAACACCTAATTCTTTGAATAAATCAGCATGTTTTGCAATTAAATCTTTGAAATATACTTCAACAGCAAATCCGAACATAATAGGATCAGATACTTTCATCATTGTAGCTTTTAAGTGTAATGATAATAATACATCTTCTTTTTTAGCTCTTTCAATTGCACTTGCATAGAATTCTTTTAAAGCTTTTGCGCTCATAGTTGTTGCATCAATAATTTCACCCGCAATAACTTTTGTAGAAGCTTTTAATACAGATTCTGTTCCATTTGAAGAAATGAAAGAGATTTTTAAATCATCAGCATCATCAAAAGTTTTTGATACTTCAGAACCATAGAAGTCACCTGAGTTCATAAATGCAACGTCAGTTTTAGACTCTTTTGTCCATTTACCCATTCTATGAGGATTAGCTTTTGCGTAGTTTTTAACAGCACCTGGAGCTCTTCTATCTGAATTTCCTTCTCTTAATACTGGATTAACAGCTGAACCTGAAATTTTAGAATATCTTGCAGTGATTTCAGGGCTTTCATCATAATTTGGTACATCATAACCTTTTGATTGTAATTCAGCGATTGCAGCTTTTAATTGAGGAACAGAAGCTGAAACATTTGGTAATTTAATAATATTAACTGAAGGATCTTGTGTTAATGCACCAAGTTCTGCTAAATCATCACCAATTTTTTGGTCTTCTTTTAAGTTTTCAGGGAAGTTAGCTAAGATTCTTCCAGCTAGTGAAATATCTTTTGTAACCATTTCAATACCAGAACTTTTTGTGAAAGCTTTGATAATTGGTAAAAAAGAGTATGTTGCTAAAGCAGGAGCTTCATCAACTTTTGTGTAAATGATTTTTGACATATTGTTTCCTAAATTTGAATTTTAATGTTGATTACATAATACCTACATTATTATTTTAGGAAATTGAAAGTGCTTATAATTGAAGCTGTGAAAAATTGATTGTTTCAATTTTTCACAATTAATTTATACTATTAAATAAATCCTTGATAGATGCAGGTTTTTGATTCTCAACATCAGTTTTCATAATATCTTTTGCTTCTTTGTCTATTTGTGTTTCATTCTCTTTAACTTTTGTATAATTTTTTTCTACGCCTACATTTGCATTTATATTATTAACATGTGCCATATAATTTTTTGAAAATTTATGCAAACCATTACTATTGTCTCTAACAAAGTATAAATAATCACTTTTTACAGGGAAAATCGCAGCCTTAATTGCATCTAAACTAACTGCACAAACAGGGTCTTTGGGTAATCCATTTACTTTATAAGTGTTGTAAGAGCTATCATCATCTTTTATTCTTTGTGCTGTTACAACAGTATTTGAATATTCTCCATAGTTTAATGTACCATCCATTTGAAGTTTCATTCCACTTTTTAATCTATTGTGAATTACACTTGAAACAATCGGCATTTCATTTATACTAGCAGCTTCTTTTTGTATTACAGAAGCTAAGCTTAAATAATAATACCATTTTCTTTTATCATAAATACCAAAAATTTTTTTTGAAAACTCTTCATATTTCTTATTTGTTTGGGAGAACAGATAAAAAATCATATGATCTTCTTTCATACCCATTGGTAAAGAATAAGTTTCTGCCAAGATATTTCCATCTGCTTTATATGAATATTGTTTATATAATTCAGTTAATTTTTCTTCTGATAAATTAAATTCTGTAGCTAGTTTCTTCAAAAAAACATAATATGTTTCACCTGGTATCAAAGTGATTGATTTTAAAGCTGCTTTTGAGTTTGTTAATTTATAAATAAAATCCATTTTTGTTAGCTTATGTTCACTTATATCAATCCAACCACTCTGAATATACCCAGTAGATTTTATAATAATTGTATCAAGAGTATTCATCTCAAAGCCACTTTTATTTAAGTATGATATAATACTAACTGTACTGCCCTTAGGTATAAACAAAACTTTTGTAGAAGTTATAGGCATCGTCACATAAAACAAAACAACAATTAAACTAACAAGGATAAAATCTATAATGCTGAAGATGATTAAACTTCTATTTGTTTTTCTTTTTTTAATAATAATATTACTCTTTTCATTTCTGTATTCCGGCATAAAAATAGACTCTTTCTCTTTTTCAAATATTTCAATTTCGCAATTCTATATTAAAATGGATAAAAAACTTATTTTAAATATTGAAAATATCGAATTAAAATCAAAAAAAACTGAAACTAAAAGCTCTTTTGATGAATTAAAAAAAGACTTAGAGACATTACCTATGATATTGAAATTATTCCAGAAAATCGATATTGAAAGATTAAAAGTAGGAGATAATGAATTTAAAATAATTTTAGATGAAGACACTTTATACTTAGATAATAAATTTGTAAATATTTCTTCAAAAATAGATATTTCATCAAAACAAGTAATCTTTGATTTAGATTCTTTATACCTAAAAGATGTAGAATTGTTATTAGATGGAAAAATAAAAGTTGATTATTTTAATGAAAAAATGGATTATTTTGGAAATTTTTATTATCAAGATATTAAAAGTCATATCAATGTTGAAATGACAAAAAAATTAGCAAAGTTTTATTTAGCTAGTGAATCTTTTAAAAGTCTGAAATTCTTAAAAAAATTTGTAAACCTTGATGCAGAAGCAGAAGCTTGGATGTATGATAATGTAGAAGGAAATATAAAATTACAAAATTTTTATGGAGAATTTGATTTAGAAAAAAATGAACTTTTATTTGATTCTTTAAGGGGAAATGCTCAAATTGAAGCTGCAAAAATTAGATTTCATAAAGATGTTGACGTCGTAAATACAAAAAATTTAGATATTACTTTTGAGAATGATAGTTTAGGATTTAATTTAATTGAACCAACTTTTAAAGGTAAAAGCTTAGAAGGAAGCTCTGTAATTATTCATAATTTAACAAGTGAACAATTAGGTGAAGTTGAAGTAAATATAAAAGCTAACACTAAACTTGATAAAGATATTCTAGATATCTTAAAAGCCTATAATATTAATCTTCCTTTAGTTCAAAATAGCGGTAACACTCAAGCTTCTCTACAGATGATTTTTCCTTACGTAGCAAGTAAACCAATGATTACAAAAGGCGTTTTTTTACTTAATGATGCTGATATTCTTATAAATAAATTTGCCTTTTCTTCAAAAAGTGCAGAAGTTCTTTTAAATGATTCAATGATAGAAATTAAAAATGCAGATTTTAAATATAAAAATATGATTGATGCAATTGTAAATATAAATTTAGATACAAAGACTTTAAAATCTGAAGGTTATGTTGATATTAAATCTTTTTTAATTGCAAAAGAAAATAAAGAAGAAATAGTAAATATTAAAAATCAAAAATCAGCTATTGCAATGGATTTTAGTAAAGATGTTAATATAGATTTAAAAGATTTAGAAACAACAGTAAAGGTATCTGATTTAATTTATGTTGATATTAAAAATCTATCAAAAATTTATCCTCATTCTAAACTTTTAAAAGATATTTCGATAAAAGATGGAAATATCTCTTTGAGTGTAAAAGATGATAAAAATATTAATTTTATCGCAAATATAAAAGGCCTTGATTTTCCTATTGAAAAAGATGGTAAGTTAGTAGATATTCTTAATATAAAGGGTTCAATTGAAGATAAAAATATTTTAATTTCTTCAGATGATGAAAAATTAAAAGTAGAAGTTAAAGATCAAATAAATATTTACTTAAAAGACTTAGATGTGCTAATAGATACAAAAAAAGCAAATATTTCTTCAAAAACAAATATGAATATTTTTTTAGATAATAGTAAGTTAAAAATAGATGATTCAGTTTACCAGCTAAAAAATGCAAAAGTAAATATAAAAAAAGATGAAATTGCTTTTAATGCACTAGTTACAGATTTGGATATTCCTTTAAAGAAAAATGATAAAAAAGTTCAAGAATTATCACTTGAGGGAATATCTACAAAGAACTTAACAACCTTATACACAAAAAATAAAGATTTGATTTTAGAATTAAAAAAAGATTTAATTACTTTGAAAGTTGATGGGTATGATGTTTTATATTCTACTGAAACTAATGAAGAGGAAAATGCGGATAAAAAAGAAGATAGTAGAAATATAGATATTTCAGGAAAAAATTCTAATATTTTTATAAATGAGAAATATAAATTTTTAGCAGATAATTATGAGATAAGTATAAGAGCTGATAAAAGTAAATATATAAGTATACAGTATAAAAAAACAAATATTACATTTAAGCAATCTAAAGATGAAAAAATTGATATATTTTCAAATGAAATTAATGATGAGTTTGTAAATGCAATTTTTGATAAAAAAATATTTGAAGGCGGAAATATATTATTACTAGCAAATGGTGATATAAATAATCTAAATGGAAAATTGATGATAAAAGATACTAATGTTGATGATTTAGCAATATTAAGTAATCTTTTGATCTTTATACAAACTTCTCCTGCACTTATAAATCCATTTCTTGCAATTCCTTCTGTAGTAGGAATGGCTACAAATTCAGGATTTAATTTAACTGCATATAAAATAATAAACGGTTCTATAGAGTTTAATTATAGTAAGGAAAAAGAACTTTTAGATATTAAAAAGCTTGTAACTGTTGGAAATGGTATTGATTTTGATGGAAAAGGAAAAGTAAATCTAAATGATATGACACTAACTTCAGATATTAAACTTGTATTTCTAAAAGATTACTCAAAAATAGTAGGAGCAATTCCTGTGGTAAATTTCGTTTTATTAGGTGATAATAATAGAGTTGAAACACAAGTGAATGTATTTGGAGACTTAGCTAATCCAAAGATTTCTACAAACTTAACAAAAGATGCTTTTAGTGTGCCTATGAATATAGTAAAAAGAATATTAACATCACCAGGAGCATTATTAGATTTTGTAACTGGAAAAGAGACCCAAGAAGATAAACAAGACAAAGAGAATATGATAAATAAGCCTTTAGAATAAAAGGCTTATTTACTTTGTAAATTGGGGTTTTAATTACTACTCGTTTCTTAAAACATCAATAACATCAATATTAGTAGCTTTTGAAGCTGGATAATAAGATGAAATAAGTACGATAATCACAGCACCTACAATAATAGAAATAAAATCACTCATAGCTAAATCAAGTGGAAGTTTAGCACTACCATAAACATCAGCAGGTAAAGTAACAATATCAAAGTTATCTAAAAGCCAATAACCAATAAATCCTAAAGCTATTCCTGTTAAAATACCTGCAAAACCTATAATAGTTCCTACTCTTAAGAAAATAGTTTTAATTTCTTTAGAAGATGCACCCATTGATAAAAGTAGGGCAATCTCTTTTCTTCTACTCATTACTGTCATTAAAAGAGATGAAATGATATTTAAAGAAGCAACTAAAATAATTAGCATTAAAACTATAAATAAAGCTGTTTTTTCCATTTTCATAGCGGCAAAGAAATTACCATTTTGTTGCCACCAACCTACAACTCCACTATTTGTTCCTCTAAGAGACTCTTTTAATTTTTCCATATCTGCAAAAGCATCATCAGAGTGAATATGAATACCATCATAATAACCAGGTTCTTTTTTCAGTAGTATTTGTAAAGCTTCTAAAGAAGTATACATATATGATTTATCATAAGCATTAAGACCTGAATTAAAAGAGTTTACATAAGTAAATCTTTTCATTTTTGGCATCATTGAAAAACCTGTTGGATTTAACTCTGTAAAGTATAAAGTAGCCTTTGATCCACCATTTAACAATAGTTTATCAGAGATTCCTGAACCTGTAATTATGTCATATTTATCCATTTGAAGAGTTCCTAAAGCATCTTTATAAATAGGATTTATTAAAGCTTCTTTTTCAGGTACAACTCCAAAAATCATACCTCCACTCATTGCTTCACCACTTTGTATAATTGCTTGTGATGATATAAAAGGTGAGAATTTTAAATTTGGATACTCTTTTTGTAGTTTATTTAATAAGTCTTCATTTAAAGAGTTATCCATTTTTGGATAAATAGTTAAAGGATAGTTCATTGTGAAAAGTTTTCTTTCAAACTCTTTGGCTGTCCCATTCATAATTGCCATAGATAAAATCAAAACCATAACACCAATAGAAACACCTACAAATGCCAAAATGGCACTTATAGATATAAAAGGATTTTTTTTGTCAAATCGTAAATATTTTTTTACAATAAAATTAACCAATTTTTTATTCAAGTTATTTACCTGCAGCTAAACCAATTTTTGGACCACTTTTACCGCAACAATGTTTATATTTCAAACCACTTCCACAAGGACAGTCTTCATTTCTAGCAATTTTTTTATCACTATTTTTTACAGCTTCTTGTGCAACATTAGTTGTGATATGTTCTGTTGAACTCTCCATTTGCTCTTTCATTTTAGCAATTGCTGCTTGTTCTTTTTCTCTATCTTCATTCGATTGAAGTTGAATTGTAAATAAAATTTTTATAATTTCATGTTTGATATTCGAAATCAGTTCAATAAACATATTATAAGACTCTTTTTTATACTCAACTAATGGATCTTTTTGGTTATATCCTCTAAGACCAATCCCCGCTTTTAAAGTATCCATAGAGTATAAGTGCTCTCTCCATGCTTTATCTAGAATTTGTAAATATAAAATTCTTTCAATTTCACTTTTTTGTTCAGGTGCAGCCATTGACATTTTTGAATTATAAATTTCTCTTAACATTATTTTTAATTTTTCTTCTAAATCTTCATAAGAATCAGTTTTCAAATCATCAATTGTTACAATAAATCTTAACTCTTCTTCTAATTTTGTTTTAACATAATCTAAATCAAAATCTTCAGATGGCATACCATTTATAATGTGAGCATTTGATAATAAGGTATGAATATATTCAATTCTATTTTCTTCTAGCTTTGAATCAATATCATAATCAGGTTTTAATAAATCATTTCTAAAACTATAAATAACTTTTCTTTGTTGATTAGCAACGTCATCATATTCAAGTAAGTGTTTTCTACTTTCAAAATGCATTGATTCTACTTTTTTCTGAGCATTTTCAACAGCACGAGTTACCATTCTAGATTCGATATGTTCACCTTCTTCAATACCTAATCTTTCCATGATTCCTTTAATTTTATCACTTCCAAAGATTCTTAAAAGATTGTCTTCTAAAGATAGATAAAATTGAGACTCACCCACATCACCTTGACGTCCTGCTCTTCCTCTTAACTGATTATCAATTCTTCTAGATTCATGTCTTTCAGTTCCTATAATTGCTAATCCACCAAGATCTAAAATCTCTTTTGTAAGTTTAATATCAACTCCACGTCCAGCCATATTTGTAGCAATTGTAACTGCACCTTTTTGACCAGCATCAGCGATGATTTTCCCCTCTTTTTCATGTTGTTTAGCATTTAAAACTGTATGAGGAATTTTTTTCTTAACTAGTATTTCATGTAGTTTTTCTGATTTTTCAATTGAAGCAGTACCAACAAGAACAGGTTGTCCTTTTTCATGTAGTTGTTTAATTTTATTGCAAACAGCTTCAAATTTTTCCCTTTCACTTTTATAAATAAGGTCATTTTTATCAATTCTTTTAATATCAACATTTGTAGGAATTGAAACAACATCTAAATTATAAATTTCTGCAAATTCTGTAGCTTCTGTTTGAGCTGTTCCTGTCATACCTGCTAATTTGTTATACATTCTAAAATAATTTTGGAAAGTAATATCTGCTAATGTTTGAGATTCATCTTGAATAGAAACACCTTCTTTAGCTTCTAAAGCTTGGTGTAAACCTTCAGAAAATCTTCTTCCTTCACTTAGCCTTCCTGTAAACTCATCAACAATAATAACTGTATTATCTTTTACAACATAATCAACATCTTTTTCAAAAATATAATTTGCTTTTAATGCTTGATCAAGTGAATGTGAAAGCATTGCATTTTCTATTGAATATAAATTATCAACTGCAAAAAGTTTTTCAGCATTTTCATGACCTTGCTCCGTTAACATAACTGATTTATTTTTTTCATCGACAATAAAATCACCAGTTGTTGTTGGTTTTTCAGCAGAGTTTTTAGGTTCAATCAATTGACCTTTCTCTAACTGTAGTGCAATTTGATTTGCTCTTAAATAATCAGAACTTTTGTGATTTGTAGGTCCTGAAATAATTAAAGGAGTTCTTGCTTCATCGATTAAAATCGAGTCAACTTCATCAACAATTACGAAGTTATGTTCCCTTTGAACTTTTTCGCTAATATCGTAATTCATATTATCTCTTAGATAATCAAATCCAAATTCATTGTTTGTTCCATATGTTATGTCACAAGCATAATGAGCTCTTCTTTCATTATCGTCTCTAATTCCACCAACTACAGCACCAACACTAAATCCTAAAAAGTTATATAAAGCAGTTAGTTCAGAGGCATCTCTTGAAGCAAGGTAATCATTTACAGTTACAACATGTACACCTTTTCCTGTAAGTGCATTTAAAGTTACTGCTAATGATCCAACTAAAGTTTTACCTTCACCTGTTTTCATTTCAGCAATTCTTCCTTCATGTAAAACCATAGCACCAATTAGTTGCACATCATAAGGTCTCATATTTAAAGTTCTCTTAGAAGCTTCTCTAGTAATTGCAAAAGATTCATTTAAAACATCATTCAATGATTTTTTTTCTTTTTGTACAAGCTCTTTTAGTTTATTAAATTCGCTTTGTAGCTCTTCGTCGCTTAAATTTTCATATTTACTTTCAAGAGCGGTTATCTCTTGCGCTCGTTTTCTATATTGTTTTACTTCCCTATCGTTTCTTGTACCAAAAATCTTTGAAAAAACATTTAACATAAAATTAGTTCCTTTTCGTTATAATCCCAATGATTATATAAAAAAAAAGGTTAAAATATGTTTTATAAATTAATAATCTCTTCTATGCTTTTCTTAAGTGTTAGTTTTGCAGCTAATGATATAAAAAATTTAGATACATTTAAAGCTAGTTTTACGCAAAAAATTGTTTCTACTTCTGATAATATTATTGAATATAAAGGTGACGTATTTATTAAAAAAAGTGGAAAAATTTTATGGCAATACAAAACACCTGTTGTAAAAAATGTTTATATTAATGATAACTTTGCTGTTGTTGATGAGCCTGAATTAGAACAAGCTATTTACACAGAACTTGAAAGTGAAATAAATATTATTAAACTTTTAAATACTTCTAAAAAAATTGACAATAATACTTATGATACAAATATTGATGGTGTCGATTATATAATCAAAACATCTAAATCTGATGATAAAATTGAATTCATAAACTATAAAGATAAATTAGAGAATAAAGTAGAAATTAAATTTTCAAATGTAGTTCAAAATGGTGAGATTTCAGATCAAATTTTTAAATTCACAGTTCCAGATTACTACGATATTATAAGAAAATAGATTTTAAGAATTAAAAGATATAATACAATTTAGGTAAACCAGACAATAGCTTGAATAAAATCAAGAGGAAAGTCCGGGCTGCTGTGAAGTGTGGTTCCATTTAAATAATGGCTAGGGTAACCTAAGGGATAGTGCAACAGA
>NZ_JBEVTN010000014.1:0-114749 GCF_040884245.1 Arcobacter sp. s6
CCTAATGTAGCTGGTGTTATTGGTTCAGCAGTCGCTGCTGGTGTACTTTTATCGATATTTAAATAAAAAAATTAACAAGTAGGAAAGTTAAATTATGTCTGAAATTAAAGACTCATTAGGTTTAGAAAACGTTGGAATTATTAAGAGAAATGGAGATATTGATTCATTAATGCAAGATGCTGTTGCAAATGAAGGCGCAAAAATATCTTCAACTGGTGCATTAATGATAGATACAGGTATTTTTACAGGAAGAAGTCCAAAAGATAAATTCTTTGTAAATCAAGACCCATCTAATAAGTATATTGCTTGGGGAGATATTAATCATAAAGTTTCTAAACAAGTTTATGAAGATTTATTAAAAACTTCTAAAAAGCAATTAAGTAATAAAGATATATATGTAACTGATGTTTATTGTGGAGCTTCACTTGATTCTAGAAAATCTGTTAGATTTATAACAGAAGTTGCATGGCAAGCACATTTTATTCAAAATATGTTTATTATGCCTCAAACTCAAGAAGAATTAGATAATTTTAAACCAGATTTTACAATTTATAATTCATGTAAAACAGTTGATATGGCATATGCAAGTCATGGTTTGCACTCAGAAGTTTATGTAATATTTAATGTTGAAGATAATGTAGCAATTATTGGTGGAACTTGGTATGCTGGTGAAATGAAAAAAGGTGTTTTCTCAATGATGAACTACTGGCTTCCATTGGAAGGTAAATTACCAATGCATTGTTCAGCTAATATTGGTGAAAATGGAGATACTGCTCTATTTTTCGGACTTTCAGGAACAGGTAAAACTACACTTTCAACAGATCCAAAAAGAGCCTTAATTGGTGATGATGAACATGGTTGGGATGATAATGGAGTATTCAACTTTGAAGGTGGTTGTTATGCTAAAGTTATTAATTTAGATCAAAGTAGTGAGCCTGAAATTTTTGGAGCTATTAAAAAAGGAGCTATATTAGAAAATGTAGTTGCTGATGAAAATGGTCTTGTTGATTATACTGATAGATCAAAAACTGAAAATACAAGAGTTTCATATCCTTTAAATCATATTGAAAACCATACACCTGATATGAAAGGTGGACATCCAACTAATATTATATTCTTATGTGCTGATGCATTTGGTGTTTTACCTCCTGTGTCTAAACTTGATAAACAACAAGCTATGTATTACTTCTTAAGTGGGTATACTGCGAAAGTTGCAGGAACGGAAAGAGGAATAAATGAGCCAATAGCTACATTTTCTTCTTGTTTCGGTGAAGCATTTTTACCTTTAAATCCTACTGTTTATGCAGCATTATTAGGTAGTAAAATTGATAAACACAATGTTAATGTTTATTTAGTAAATACAGGTTGGACAGGTGGTCCATACGGTGTTGGTAAAAGAATGAGTATCAAAAATACTAGAGCTTGTATAAATGGTATTTTAGATGGATCTATTAATAATTCAGAATTTGAAGTATTACCTGTATTTAATTTAAGTATTCCAAAAACATTAAATGGAGTTGATACAGAAGTATTAAATCCAAGAAATACATGGGAAAATAAAGAGTCTTATGATGAAACTATTAAAAAATTAGCTACTATGTATATTTCTAACTTTAAAAAATACTTAACTTTAGAAAGTGAATATGATTTTACAGCTGCAGGACCAATTTTATAAGATATAATTCTTCTATAAAAAAGTTTATTGTTGAAGGAGTGAATTTTTTCACTCCTTTTTTTTAATATAAAATAGGAGAAAAAGATGAAGTTATCGGTTTTTTTAGAAGAAATTAAAAAAAATCAAGAGGAAGTTGTTTATTACTGTTGCAATCATTTATTGTCAAAAAAATATAATATCAACGAAGATTCTGTTGATGATGAAATATTAAAAAACTTATTTGTTAATTATGATAATTTCACAAAAGCTCTAAATGATAGCGCTGGAATTATTTATAAAAAATATGAAGCTGAATTAAATGATGTTTATAAAATAATTTGTAAAGTATTTAATGAAGAAGCTGATAATGCATACTTATATAACTATAGACTAGCTAGAATTTCAAATCAAGAACCTAGACAATTTTTAGATATTGAAGATAAAGATACTCAAGAAACTGTGATTCAAAAATTTGAAGATAAAATAAATGCTATTTTACAGTCAAAATATTATAAAGAAAATGAAGATAAATTATCTGCTAATCTTGTAATTCCTCAAAAAACATTAGAATTAATAAAATCAGCTGCTGGAATTTATTAATTTTTAAATAGAGTGTTAATTAACACTCTATTTGAATCTCTTCTACAATTTCTAAACCAAAACCTTGTAAACCAACAAAAGAATGTTTTCCACCACTTGTCATTAGCTTAATTTGTTTTATATTTAAGCAATTTAAAATTTGGGCCCCTATTCCATAATCTTTTTGCGATTCTTTATTTCTCATTTCATCATTTAGAAAAATTAAAACTCCACCTTTTGCTTGTAAGAAGTTAATTGTTTTAAGCATTGAGTGAAGCTTTTCATCATTTAAAAATAAATTTATATCTGCTGTAATTGTATGAAATTTAATAGGACTAACTTCTTTAACTTCACCAAATATGATTGCTGTATGAATATTTCCTAAATGATCTTTAAACTCTTTTTGTTTAACATCTGATGAAAAGAATTTTCTATCAATACTTGAAATCTCTTCTACAAGTTTTTCATGTGATAATCTATACTCAACTAAATCAGATATATAAACTTGTTTCATATTATGTTTAGCTGCAAAAATATCTAAATCATCACGTCTAGCCATAGTTCCATCTTCTTTCATTATTTCACAAATAACAGCTTCACCATTAAGTCCAGCTAATTTGCATAAATCAATACTCCCTTCTGTATGACCTGTTCTAACTAATACTCCACCATCTTTTGCTATTAACGGAAATATATGTCCAGGACGTACTAATTCAACTGCATTTGAAATTGGATTAGCTAATATTTTTATTGTATCATCTCTTTCTTTTGCACTAATTCCAGTGCTTGCATCTGCTGCATCAACTGAAACTGTAAATGCAGTTTCATAAGATGAAGTATTAGAACTAACCATAGGATTAAGCTGTAGTCTATTTGCTGTTTCTTTTGTAACAGATACACAGATTAAACCTTTTGCATGAGTAGCCATAAAGTTTACTTTTTCAGCACTGCTTAAAGGTGCAGCATAAACTAAATCACCTTCATTCTCTCTATCTTCATCATCTAACATGATAATCATATTACCTTTTTGAATCTCTTTTATTGCTTCTTGTACTCTTTGTATTGCATTCATATTTCTTCTTTATTTGTAATTATTTTAAATTTATTTATTATATCAAAAAATCCAAAATTTAATCTAAAAAGCCTTGACAATAGGCACGTATTTAACTATAATTCCACCACTTAAAAGCTTGGAATATCACCAAGTGAAAAATAATAGTTTTTAAACCTTCACTGAAGTATTTAATCCTTATTACAATCACAGATATAAATCGCGGAATAGAGCAGCTAGGTAGCTCGTCGGGCTCATAACCCGAAGGTCACAGGTTCAAATCCTGTTTCCGCAACCAAACAAAACATTTGCTTTAAAATGTTGTCTTATGTCAAGGTAGCTCAGCTGGCTAGAGCGCTGGTCTCATAAGCCGGAGGTCGAGGGTTCGAGTCCCTCTCTTGACACCATTTTAAAGCAAATATCAACGCTTTTATGCTGGTGTAGCTCAGTTGGCTAGAGCAGCTGATTTGTAATCAGCAGGTCGGGGGTTCAACTCCCTTCACCAGCTCCACTAAAATTCAAATCTTTTTTCACAAAGTAAAATAAATTTAGTTTTTATAAAAATAATGCGTGCGAAACATTAGCTTTACTTTACTTTTCGGAAAAGTTATATTTCCGAAAAGTAAAACCTAATCTTTCATACTTAATTATTCAAACTTAGACGATAAGATTTTTTCAACTGTGTCTACAATCATTTTACAATTTTGAATATCTTGACCAAAAGGATGTGGTAATGCAAATTTATTATTATCATTATCATAATATTTACCTTTAATATTTTCAAATCTATCATCCAATGCCATCGAAACTAAAATATTAGAACCAATTGTTATATCATTTCCAACTATCCCATAGCCCTCTTTTACCATTTTTGTAGCTAATAAAGAAGCTGGATTAACTGAAATTATTGATGATATATTGTTTTTAAACTCTTGGGCTTGAACTGAAGTAATCATAGTTAGTGCAAGTTTACTTTGAGCATAAGCTTCACCATGATTTAATTGTACCTTTCCTAGCATCGCATCGATATTTACACTAGCTTGAGCAGCTGATGATAAATTTATTATACGTGATTTCTTATGAAACAAGGGAATCAAAAGCTTTGTTAGAAAATATGGTGCTACGCTATTTACTACAAACCTTACATCCAGTCCATCTTCTGTTACTGAATTAGCTGTTTTATAAATACCTGCATTATTTATTATTATATCAAGAGTTTTATGTTTTGACATTATATTCTTTGCTAAATTTATTACATCTTTAAGATTTGATAAATCTGCAATATAACTCTGTATTATAACTTTAGATGAAATCTCTTTTAAACTCTTTTCTACTTCTTTTACTTTTTCAAAATTTCTTCCATGTATCAAAACGTTATGACCTAATGAAACAAGTGTTTTTGCTGTTTTTAAACCTATTCCATCTGTTGAACCTGTAATTAAAATTGTTTTTTGCATAGTCCTCTACTCTTCTTATTTATTAAAATACGGCAATACTTCATTTGCTAATTTTTCTAAAGTTTTTTCTATGTTTGCTTTATTAAAACGAAGATTTAAAGCCACATGATTTACACCAACTCTTTCCAATGATTTTAAATGCTCTATTAAATGTTTTGTATTTAATTTATAACCTAAGTGTATTGGTTGTGGACTTAAGGCAAAATTATCATCTAAATCAATATATAAAGATTGAGATACTGGCTTATTATTAGTTTCAGAATTTTTAGCTTTTTCTCGCCAGGAATCAATAAGTTTTCTTTGTAAATCAGGATTTCGAGGATATGTTATCCAACCATCAGCATTTTTTACTAACCAATCAGAAGATTGCTGACTAGCTCCTGTTATTAACATAGGTACTTTTTTTGCTATTGGTTTTGGTAACATGTCTAAAGTGCCATTAAGTGTTCCAAAATTATTTTCAAACATAGGAAAGTCTTTCCATACTTCACTAATATATTCAAAACTTTCTCTAAAATTTTTACCTCTTAAGGGAAAATTGATATTAAGTGCTGGATATTCTTCAGCTCTATCACCTGAAGCAATTCCTAATATCAATCTTCCTTGAGATAAAACATCAATACTAGCAGCAGCTTTTGCCACATGGGCTGGGTGTCTTAAAGGTAAAATAATGCTTCCAACTCCTAAAGCAATTTTTGTTGTCTGCGCACATAAAAAACCTAAATATGCAAAAGGATCAAATATTTGACCAACATCGCCAAAAGATGGAACATTAAAAGGAATATCTCTTAACCAAACAGCAGAAAAACCTAAGTTTTCTGCTAATTTTATACGTTCTAGTTGATTTATCATAAAAGGAATTGAATTATTTGCATAGGTTTCAATTGGCACAACAAGGCCTATACTTAAATGATTTATTTTAAATATTTGATTGTAGCCCTTATTTATTGACTCAAATTCTTGATCTTTAAAATCTTGTATCATAAAATTTTTTATTTGTTACTTATACCAAGATGTAACAGTATTAATATCTTGTCTAATTTTTTCATGTTTAGGAGCATCTTTTCTATACCCAAAACAAACCATTACTGCTGCACCAAAATCTTCAGTATCAACACCTAAATCATCTCTTAAAAAAGCTTCTGTTAAATCTGCATCAAACCCTTCAATAGGACAAGAGTCTATTCCCATATATGCAGCACCTGTCATCATATTTGCTAATGCAATATAAGTTTGTTTAGTAGACCAATCAAACATCGTTCTAGGATTATCTAAAAGTTTAAAATCTTCTTTTTGGAATTTTTCATAGAAACCAGAATATATTTCTTGAACATCTGCAGGAAATTGTTTTACATCATTCATCATATGTTTTATATATTGACTATCATATTTCATACCTTTGTCTTTTCTAGCTAAGATAATCATAAAATGACTAGCAGTTGGAAGTGTTCCTTGTGCTCCCCAAGAAAAATCTTTTAGTTTAGCTCTTAAATTTTCATTTTGAACAACAACAAATTTCCAAGGTTCAAATCCAAATGAACTAGGACTTAAAATCCCATATTCTAAAATAGTATTAAAATCTTCATCACTAATTTTTTTTGTTGCATTAAACTCTTTTGTTGCATGTCTAAATTTCATTGCTTCTAAAAACTTATTTTCCATTATATTCTCCATTTGATTATATATTATTTTATATTACATACATAAAAATACTTTACAGTAATTTTTGTTAGTAATGGAATATTACATTAGCTGAACTTAATATTACCTTACAATACTTTTTGTAAGTAATAGAATATTATGTTCTTTTATGATATAATTTCTTACAAAGGATTTTAATGTATAAAATAAATGATAAAGAGTATGATTGCTCAGTTGCAGTTACCGTTGATATTTTTAATGATAAATGGAAATTATCTATTATATGGCATTTATTAGATGATGAAAAAAGATTTAAAGATTTAAATGAAGAAATTCCTGAGATTACTCAAAAAACCTTAACTATAAAATTAAAAGAATTAGAACAAAAAAACATTATAAATAGAGAAGTTTTTGCAGTTGTCCCACCTAAAGTGGTTTATTCATTAACACCTGCAGGAGAAAGATTAAGACCTGTATTTAAAGAGATGTTTAACTGGGGGATATCTTACGTTAAAGAACATGGAGAAATCACAAGTGACCATAAATGCTGTGAAGTTGAGATATCTAAAAAAATTGGAGTTATGAATTAGTAAGAAATAAATATAGGATTTATTTCTTACTAGATTCTTTATATTATTTGTATAAACCCTTATCTTTCATTTCATTTATACTTTTTTCATACATATCAACAACAACTTCTTGCTCATTCACCCATTTTGTAAATCTTTGAATTCCCTCTTCAAAACTAACTTTTGGTGTAAAAGCAAGTTTTGAATGGATTTTTGTTAAATCAGCATAATTATCTTTTATATCCCCTAATCTATAATTACCAGAAATTGAGATTTTAGAACTACTTTTATATTCATTTACAAGTGTATTTGCCACAGTGTTTACATCAATTGCAATTCCAAGCCCAACATTAAATACTTCATAGTTAGCTTCATCTTTTTCAATTCCAAGAATCGTAGCATCTACCACATCATCGATATAGACAAAATCACGGCTTTCTTTTCCGTCTTCAAAAATATTTATATCATTTCCATTTTTTATACGAGTTGAAAATATTGAAAGTATTCCTGTGTATGGATTACTTAATGATTGCCCTGCTCCATAAACATTTTGATATCTAAATGCAACAGCAGGAATATTTAATGTTTTTCCCATTACCATAAACATCTGTTCTTGAACTTGTTTAGTGATACCATAAATTGAGCTTGGATGAATTTTACTATCTTCATCAGTTGCTAGAAGTTTTGCATTTTCACTGCATTTTGGGCATTTAACAGAAAAATCACCCTTTGACATATCTACATCTTTTCTTTCATTTGGATAAACAATTCCACAAGAAGAACATTCATATTTTCCTTCACCATATATTGCTCTTGATGATGCTATTATCATTTTTTTAACACTATGTTTTTCATTTGCTAAAATATCTAAAAAGATTGAAGTACCTTTGATATTAACATCTGTATATTTTTCTATTTCATACATAGATTGACCAGTACCTGTTTCAGCAGCAAGATGAACAACAACATCTATATTTTCTAAGGCATTTTTCCAGTCATCATAAGAAAGAACAGTTCCTTTTATAAATCTTACTTTGTCTTTAATAGAGTTATAAAGTGGCGAGTTTTCAGTGTGTATTTGAGGAGAAAGGTTATCTAAAACTGTAATATTATAAGCTTTTTCAATAAGTTTCAAACTAAGATTTGAACCTATAAAGCCTGCTCCACCTGTTATTAGTATATTTTTATATTTCATTTAAAAATTCACCTTTATTATTTGTTTTTTCCCATATTCTGGATTTTTCATCATATCTCTTAATTATTCTTGCAGGGATTCCTACTATTACACAATAATCAGGAAAAATTCCCCTTACAACTGAATTTGCACCAACCACACAATGTTTACCTAATATTGTTCCTGCTTGAATTTTAACACCACTTCCAATAAAACAATTTTCCCCAATGTAGGTTTTGCTAACTTTTAATGGTTGTGTAGCAACAGGTAAATCTACATTTTCGTATTCATGTTCAGTATCTGTTATCATAACATCAAATGAAATCATAGCGTTTTTTCCTATAGTTAAATCTCCACCCACAATAATGTGACATCTTTGCTCAAAAGATACTCCATTTTCTATTGTTAATTTTGGATTAAATTTTTGAATACCTTTACTTATTATACATTCTATTCTTGCAGAATCTCTAATAAATACATTTTCTTGTATATCAACTTTTTGTATATTTATAAGAAGAATAGGTTTTTTTATTGTAGTTCTTTTACCAATATTTTTAAAAAATAATTTGTAAAAATATTGAGTTTTAATTCTATAATAAATAACACTAAATAAATTTAATTTTTCATAAAAAGGTAATTCTATAAATTTAATTAATTTATTTAACATAATTCTCCTTCATTATTAATCTAGATCTAAAATTATATATAACCCATAAACTACCTATTGTAATTGATATACCATAAGCTAATACAATACCATAGTCTTTATACATATATCCAAATAAAATTCCTAATACAATATTTACTACAGCAATTATAATTTGTGATATTGTATTATATTTAATATCTCCACTTGCCATATTTGTAAAATAAGCTGCACCTGATATAGTATTAATTGCGAGTGAAAAAAGTATAATGTAAGTAAAGTAGACAAAATCTTTTTCATGATGACCTATCCATAATTCTGATACAAAGGAAGTTAAAATTGCTGTTATAGAATAAAAACACAAAGATACAAGAAAAAGTATTTTTAATGTAATATAATAATTTCTCTCCAAATTTTCATTTTCCGTATGAGCTTTTGAAATCATTGGAACTACTGCTTGATTAGCATTTATAACAACATTCCTAATTTGCATAACTAATCTATTTGCCATTTCAAAATATCCTACACTACTCATAGTTCCAAAGTAACCTAATAATAATTTACTTACAGGTTCTAGCATCATAGACATTAATGAACTCATTTGTAAATTAACACTATAAGATAACATTTCTTTAAATAGTTTATAATTCCATGAAAAAGGTAATAAAGAATCTATTTTTAAATGTTTTTTTACTAAAAACCAAGCAATAATTAATTGAAAAAAGGCATGGAAAACTTGTGCATAACCTAAACCAATAAATCCAAATTTATACACAAATACTATTGATAAACCTACTAATATTAAATTAAAAACAAGTAAAAAAGAGCTTCTAATATCAACTCTATTTAATCCATCAAAAACAAAAATTATTAATGTACTAAGAACAACAAGCCAAACAGATACTATTGAATAGGGTAATAAATCAAGCGCCTGAATTATATATTTTTCACTAATAAAATGAGGAAGGAAAAAAGGTATTATTAGATAAAAGATTATTAATAAAAAACCTAAAATAACAGCAACAGAAGTAATTGAAGTTTTTACAATATCATTAACTTTTTCAATTTCACCCTTAGTAATATTCACCGATACAAACTTTACTATACTACCTGCAAAACCAAAATCACCTGTTCTTAAAAAAGCTGAAAAAGCCATTACAATAGACCAAATACCAATTAGTTCGATACCAATTTCTATTAATAATATTTTATATAAAATAAATAAACTAATACCACTTACTATTATTTGAAGTGCTGCGAATATTATATTCTTTTTCATTTGAGTTTTTGTAAATTTACTCACGTCTAACTCTCCATTAGGATTATATTAGTTATTTTTTGTAGTATAATAAATACTATTAAACTGTCTTAACAATCCTAGAATAAAGTTAAGAAATTTACTTTACGATGATTTTATTCATTCAAGTAATTTCTTATCTTAATTATTCAATAGAGATTTATAAGCTATTTATACTATTATTAAATAGTAATCTCTTTAATATCAGCTATATTTTTAAATCCTTGATAAACAAGTCCAATTAGATTTTTCCTATTTGTTTTTATTGCTTCATTTTCATGATTTACAAATACATTTTCAAAGAAGTTATCTAATTGAGTTTTCAAAGAAAATAGTGCTTCTAACTCTTCTTCATAAGTTTCATATGTTTTTGAAGATATTTGAGTATATTTAGTATATAACTCTATTTCTTCTTTATTTTCAAATAGTTTTTCATCAATTGATAAAGCTTTTGAAGTATCTATATCTTTTATAATATTTGCAACTCTTTTAAATGTTGCAACATACTCTTTAAAATTATCACTTTGAACTATTGGGTTTAATGCACAAAGTTTTTGAGAAACTTTATAAATATCTGTTTCACCACTTGCTAATACAGCTTTTATCACTGTTGGATTAACTTCAAATATTTTAAATAATCTCTCAGTAAAAAATTCAATTAGTGCTTTTTTATCTAAATTTTTATAGTTTGCACTTAAAGCATCAATTATTTTTGATAAATCAATTGCTAATTTATGTTCCATCGCTATTTTTACGATTCCTGCTGCTGCTCGTCTAAGTCCAAATGGATCCTTTGAACCTGTTGGAATTTTACCAACACTAAATAATCCCATTAAATTATCTAATTTATAAGATAAAGCAACGATTGATGAGAATACATTTGATGGAAGTTCTGAATCTTCACCATCTGGTAAATACTGCTCTTTTAAAGCTGTATAAACTAACTTATCTTCATTTGCTATTTGTGCGTAGTAATATCCCATTAGTCCTTGAAGTTCTGTAAACTCATAAACCATTTCAGACATTAAATCAGCTTTACTTAACATAACGGCTTTTTGTAATAACTCTTTTTCTTCAACTTTGAAAACATCTGCTAAATAAGATGCAATTTTAGCTTCTCTTTCACATTTATCATACATTGAACCAAGGCCTTCAACAAATACTAGTTTTTTAAGACCCTCATTTGATAGACCTTTTTTAATATCATTTTTATAAAAAAACATTGCATCAGCAAGTCTTGGTCTTAATACTTTTTCATTTCCAGAAATTATATATCCAAAATCTTCTGTTTTTGAATTTGATACAACAATAAAATTGTTTGTTAATTTATCATTTTTATAAACAGCAAAATATCTTTGGTGCTCTTTCATAGATGTTACAATTACTTCTTCTGGTAATTCTAAAAACTCTACATCAAATTGACCTATTAAAGCTGTTGGATACTCAGTGATAGCTACAACTTCTTCTAATAACTCTTTATCAATATCTATTTTTACATTATGTCTTTGCTCAATATCTTTCATTTGAGAAAGTATTTTTTCTCTTCTTTCATCAGGATATAAGATAACACCATTTTTATCAAGTTTACAGAAATAATCTCCTGCAAATGAGTAAGTAAATGGCTCATATGAAACCATTCTATGGGCAAATGAGTAATTAGATGATTTAACACCGAATAATTCAGCATCAACAATCTCTTCACCTAAGATAATAGATAAAGATCTAATAGGTCTAATAAAACTATCAGTTCTACTAGCCCATCTCATTGATTTTCCAAAATTTAAAGAAGAGATAAATTCATTTACCATATCGTTTAATAAAACTTTAGCTTGAGTTCCTGCTACTTCTTGTTTAAAATATAAAACTTCACCCTTACCTTGATCAATTTTCCCAATTTCTGAAATGTCAACTCCACATTTTTTTGCAAAACCAAGTGCAGCGCCTGTTGGAATACCATCTTTATAAGCTATTTTAACAGGAGCTCCAAATTGCTCAATAACTGAATCTTCTTGTGATATTTGAAATTCTCTATGCCATAATACTAATCTTCTTGGTGTATAAAAAAAGTCAAAATCACATAAAAGTCTATTTTTTTCTAAAATATCACTCCATTTTTTTTCAATGTTTGGCAATTCATTTAAAAATGGAATCGCTGGTAATTCTTCAACACCAATTTCAATTAATAATGGTTTATTCATTTATTGTTTCTTCCTTATTTTCAGTATTTCTTTTTTTATTTCCATCAAATTTATCTGTATGTTTTTTTATTTGTTGTCTATTAAAGTTAATAATGAACATCGCAACCATAATTACGAACATAACAAGTATTACTGTATCTAATATATCTTTCACATTTATCCTAAGTTTTGTATCTAATAAGAGGTCAGAAGTTTAACTAAAAATCACTTATTATTAAGTAAATCTGATAAAGTAGAGCCGCTATTCATGGAAGGATTTTTAAATAAATCCTCTTTATTTATATGACACTCTTTACAAGATGCTAAATTTTTATGCTCTATCCTATTTGATTCAATAAGTTTATTTTGAGAATGGCAAGAAAAACAATCTCCTCCACACTGCGTCATTGCATCAGGAGTTTTAGTATGACATGCAATACATGAAGTTAATATTTGATGGTGTTTTTCTTTTATTGAGTCTTTTAAAATTGGATGGCAAGCCATACAATCACCACTACAAGCATATGAGTATATGCAAAAAATTAGAAAAAGAAAGACTTTTTTTATCATTTTTCTTGAATCAAACTTCTATAAATAATACCGTCTATTTCATTTCTTGCCATTTCTTCAAATTCATCATTTGAGTCAATTATTGCAAGATTTTTTGAATCATACATATAATTATCTGCAATTTTTTGTATTTGTTGAGATAGAGGTTTTTCTGATATTATATATTTAACATTCAAATTATTACAATATATTGCATCTTTTATTGATTTTACTATTACACCTGATGATAATTCATTATCATATACATACTTTAATATTTTCTCATCATAAGTAAATAACACCGTAGAATTCGCTTTTGTATTACTTATTTGCTCTATGTTTGAAATAAATGAAATATCTCCAAAAGGAACAATTTCATCACCAATTAGTATCATTATATTCCCCTCACTATTTATTTAATAAACAATCTTTTGAACAATAAAATTTGCCATTACTCAAAATTGCCTCTTTTTGTGAAACATATGTTTTACAAGTTGGGCATTCCACCATTTCATCTTCTATAATTTCATTTTTTTTGTTTTTAATATCTTTTTCTCTATTCTTTTTAAAAAAAAGAATATAAACTAAAAAAAGAATTACAAATACAGCTATTACTTTTAAAAGCATTATTCACCTTTTATATAAAGATAATTTCTATCTTTTCTATTTACTATTTTATAATCATTAACTTTAGCCACTTCAAGTTCTTCATCTAACATACTACCTTTATAAAATAAATATGAACTACTATCTTTTTTTATATTAGTAGTTATATCTAAAAGTAAAGAAGTATTGGTAACAGCCCTTGAAGTAATTAAATCAACTTGTAAATCTTTAACATCTTCAACTCTATTACAAAGTACTGTTAGATTTTCAAGTTTTAAACTTGCTTTTACAAAGTTTAAAAAAGAAACCCTCTTAATTCTAGGCTCTATCAAGTATGATTTAACATCTCTTTGAGCCATTGCAAGTATAAGGCCTGGATAACCAGCACCTGTTCCTATATCTGCAAAACTTGTATATTTATTAATAAAGCTTAAGGGATATACAGAATCTAGGATATTCTCTTGTATATCTTCTCTAGAAAGTCTTCCACTTAGATTATGTACCTTTCCCCATTGTTGTAATAATTTTATAAAAACATTACAGTCTTGGTAAAACTTATCATCAAATTGAAGCTTATTTTCTTCTAATAATTGTTTTAAAGCCATTAAAGCATATGTCCCATCTGTTCTTTTTTTGTAAATAAATATCCTTCATTATATTTATTCGACTTTGTAATTGCAGGAATTCGTTCAATAATTTCAATTCCAAGTGATTCAACATAATTTATTTTTTTAGGATTATTTGTAATAAGTTTTAATTTTTTTACACCTAAATCTTTAAAAATATGTCCAACTATAGAGTAATCCCTATCATCTTCACCAAAACCCAATTCTAAATTTGCCTGAATTGTATTTCGCCCCTGGTCTTGTAAAGCATAAGCATTTACTTTATTTACTAAACCAATGTTTCTACCTTCTTGTCTATGGTAAATAACTAATCCACCATGTTGTGCAATAAATCTTAATGATAAATCTAATTGATTTTGGCAATCACACTTTAAACTTCCAAGTGTATCACCTGTTAAGCATTCTGAGTGGATTCTTACATAAGGTGCATCAAGAATTTCAAAATCTTGGCTCATAATTGCTAAATGCTCTTGATTTCCTTCTTTGTAAGCTTTTATTTTAAATTTTCCGTATTTTGTAGGTAAATTAGCTATATTTGATTGTATTATATTCATTTGTATTTAAACCTTAAACTGTTAAAATCAGAGGATTATAACCAAAAGAGGTAAATAGAATGTTTAAACGATTTAGAAGACTAAGAATAAATGAAACTTTAAGAAATTTAGTTCAAGAAACTACAATAACAGCTGATGATTTCATATATCCATTATTTGTAAGAGAAGGAAGTGGTATTAAAACTGAAGTTTCTTCAATGCCAGGTGTTTATCAAATGAGTCTTGATGAAATATTAAAGGAGTGTGAATACCTTGTAAGTATTAACTTAAAATCAATTATTCTTTTTGCAATTCCAGATGTAAAAGATTCAGTTGGAAGTGAGTGTTTATGTGAGCAGAGTATTATTTCAAGAACTATTAAAGCTATAAAGGAAAAATTTCCACAAATGTTTGTTGTTACTGATTTATGTTTTTGTGAATATACAGACCACGGACATTGTGGAATACTTGATCCTAAAACTCAAACAGTTGATAATGATAAAACATTAGAAATTTCAGCACAACAAGCAATTGTTCACGCACGTGCTGGAGCTGATATGATAGCACCATCTGGAATGATGGATGGAATAATTACCACACTTAGAAACGCATTAGATGAAAATGGATTTAGAAATCTGCCAATAATGGCATATTCAACTAAGTTTGCAAGTGGATATTATGGTCCATTTAGAGATGTAGCTGAGTCAACTCCATCATTTGGGGATAGAAGAACTTATCAAATGAATCCAGCAAATAGACTTGAAGCAATTGAAGAATCACTTGAAGATGAAAAAGAAGGTGCTGATATACTTATGGTTAAACCTGCCCTTGCATTTTTAGATGTAATTAGAGATATAAGAAATGCTTCAAATCTTCCATTATGTGTTTATAATGTAAGTGGAGAGTATGCGATGCTAAAACATGCAGGCCTTGCAGGTTTGATTGATTATGAAAGAGTAATGATGGAAACAATGATTGCATTTAAAAGAGCAGGAGCTAATATAATAATTTCATATCATGCAAAAGAAGTTTGCGAGTTATTAAGAAATAGTAAATAAATATGAGCAATCCTTATCAAGAAGCAATTGAAAATTCAAACATAGTATCAAAAACTGATATAAATGGAATTATCACTTTTGTAAATGATGAGTTTTGTAAAATATCTGGATACTCTTACGATGAATTGATTGGACAAAATCACAATATCGTAAGACATCCTGATGTATCTACTTCAAATTTTGAAAGTCTATGGAAGACAATTCTTTCGAAAAAGCCATTTAAAGCAACTGTTAAAAATCTTTCAAAAGATGGTTCAACTGTTTATTTAAATACAACAATCACTCCTATTTTAGATAAAGATGAAAATATTATAGAATTTATTGCTATTAGATACGATGTAACTGCTGAAGTTGAACTAAAAAAGCATTTAGAAATAAAAGAAAAAGAGCTTGAGCAATTAAATTTAACACTAGAACAAAAAGTTATTGAACAAACTAAACAATTGCAAGATTTAAATAAAACCTTAGAACAAAGAGTTCAAGAAGAAATTAAAAAAAATGAAGAAAAACAAAAAATGCTTTTTTGGCAATCTAGAATGGCAAGCTTAGGGCAAATGTTAGGAAATATCGCACATCAATGGAGACAGCCATTAACAGAGTTAAATTTAACATTATTTAATATGAAAAAAGCTTTTTTAAATCAAAATGAAAAAAAGATGGATGAATTATATAAAGAGAGCAAAGAGCTTATTTTAAATATGTCATCAACAATAGAAGATTTTTCTAACTTTTTTAATCCACAAAAAGAGAAAAAAAGTTTTGAAATAAAAGAGGCTGTAAATGAAGCTTTAATGCTTTTGAGAAAAGTAATAGAAAATGAATCTATAAACCTACAGATAGATGTTCCTATAAACTATAAAGTATTAGGAGTATCAAATGAGCTTTCACAAGTAATTATAAATTTAATTCAAAATTCAAAAGATGCTTTTATACTAAATAATATCAAAAACAAAAGAATCACAATAACACTAAAAGAAGAAGATATCTTAGACAAAAAATACTCTATGTTAGAAATAAGTGATAATGCAGGTGGAATAAATAAAGAAAATATAGATAAAATATTTGAGCCCTATTTCACTACTAAACATAAATCACAAGGAACAGGACTTGGACTTTTTATGTCTAAAATGATTATAGAAAAAAGTTTAGATGGCCAACTTACTCACAGAAATACTAAAGATGGCTCAATATTTACTATTAAATTAGTTTTATAAAAAAGATACGGAATAAACATGAACTACGAACTATTAAAAACCTTAAAAATTCTTATTGTGGAAGATGAAAAAAGATTAGCTCAACTTCTAAAAGAAGCAATTGCTGATTACTTTTTTTCTGTAGTTATAGCAAAAGATGGAAAAGAAGGTTTAAAAAAATTTAAATCTTTTAAACCTGATATTATTATCACTGATATTATGATGCCATTGTGCGATGGATTAGATATGACAATTAAAATAAAAGAGTCAGATAATTTTATTCCTATTATTGTTTTAAGTGCTCACTCTGATAAAGAAAAACTTTTAAAAGCTATTGATGTAGGCATTAGTAAATATTTTATTAAACCTTTTGATCCTGATGACGTAATAGAACATATAAATAAAATTGCCCCTAGCTTAAATAAACAAAAACAAGTTTTATTAAAAGAAGATTTTATTTTTGATAATAACTCTATGTCTTTATACAAAGACAATATTCTAATAACTTTAACAAAAAGAGAAAAAGAGTTTCTTTATTTACTTATAAAAAACAGAAATACTATTCTTAGTAATCAATATATTAAAGAAATGCTTTGGAACGAAGAAGTTAATGATGAGAGATTAAGAACTTTTATAAAAAGACTTAGACTTAAAACTTCAAAATCAATAGTTGAAAATATATCTGCTCAAGGTTACTTAATTTCTGTATTGAACTCTTAGTTTTAGACTATTTATTTTAGTTTTATCTATGGATGAAGACTTAGAAATATTTCCAATATTTGATGAGGTTTCTAAGAAATTTTGTAAATAGTAGATATTTTTGTATCCTAGATTAGAAATAGTTTCTATCATACTATTTATATCATTTTCATCTAATAAAGCTTTATTTATAGTTGTTCTTAATTCAAAGTTAAAATCTATATTTATTAGATATTGTATAGTTTTAATAGTATTATCATACATACTAATACCTACAATTTGTTCAAATTTATATTTTGGTGCTTTAAAATCAATGGCAATATATTCTAATAAATTTAATTCTATCAACTTTTTTATTTGTGGTAAATTTGTAGCATTTGTATCAAGTTTTATTTTAAAACCTAATTTTTTTATCTCTTTACAAATTGGTATAACATTATGAACTGTTGCTTCTCCACCTGATAAAACAACTGAATCTAATAAGCCAACTCTTGTTTTTAAAAAATCGAGAATATCATTTTGAGTATAATTTCCTTCTTTTGTATAAACAATATCATCATTATAACAATACAAACATCTAAAATTGCAAGAAACAAACCAAATTATGCAAGACAAGTGTCCTACATAATCTGTTGTAGTAAATTTTGTAATGTTATATACAATCTTTTGATTCAATAAATTTAACTCTTTGATTGTGCTCACCTTTTTTCCCTATATTGAAACTTTCAACTGGTCTATGGTAACCCATAACCCTAGTATATACCATACATTTAGTTCTTTTTTCACTATGCTTTTCAAGCAATTCTTGTTTTTTCATCATTTTTTAACTCCTTTTTTAAGATTTCTTCATCACATTTTGGGCAAAACTCATGTTCACCATGTAAGTAGCCATGAATTTCACAAACAGAAAACAGTGGTGTTACTGTAATATATGGTAATTTAAAGTTTGTGATTGTATTTTTAACAAATTTTCTACAAGCATCTATAGAAGATATTCTTTCGTTCATATATAAGTGCAGAACTGTACCTCCTGTATATTTACACTGTAATTCATCTTGTAGTGTTAATGCTTCAAAAGGATCATCTGTATAATCAACGGGAAGCTGTGAAGAGTTTGTATAGTAGATATTTTTTCCAATTCCAGCTTGAATAATATCTTTATATCTTTTCTTATCTTCTTTTGCAAATCTATAAGTAGTTCCCTCAGCAGGTGTTGCTTCAAGATTGTATAAATTTCCTGTTTCTTCTTGGAATTTAATCATTTTTTCTCTCATAAAGTCTAATATTTCTAAGCAAAATTGATTACCTAGATTAGAAGAAAGATCGATATTTTGACCTTTGTCATCACAAAAATAGTTCTTAACCATTTCATTCATTCCATTTACGCCAATAGTTGAAAAATGATTATTAAAGTTTGGAAGATACCTTTTTGTATAAGGATAAAGACCCCTATCATACATATCTTTTACAAAAACTCTTTTCTTTTCAAGTGTTGATTTAGCTAGTTCCATAAGCTCTTCAAGTCTTGTAAGCAAGCCATTTATATCATTTTTATATAAATATCCAAGTCTTGCCATATTAATTGTAACAACTCCTATACTTCCAGTCATTTCTGCACTACCAAAAAGACCACCACCACGTTTTAGAAGTTCTCTTAAATCAAGCTGTAATCTACAACACATTGATCTTACATGTCCTGGTTTATAAGCTTTTTCATTCTCTATTAAATTACCATTTTCATCTTTTATATATTGACTTCCAATAAAATTTTGAAAATATGAACTTCCTATTTTTGCAGTATTTTCAAATAATACATCAGTATTCTCTCCATACCAATCAAAATCTTCAGTTATATTTACTGTAGGAATTGGAAAAGTAAATGGTTGTCCTGTTTTGTCTCCTTGAGTCATGATTTCATAATAGGCTTTATTTATTTGATTCATCTGCTTTTGAAAATCTTTATATGTTAAATCTTCAAATGATTTATAACCTTTTTCTTTTATTTTTTCTAATAATTCATCATTTACAAAATCTTTAAAAAGATGTTTTTGATTTCTTGTTGGAATTTGATCTTTTAAATCATTTGGAACTGTCCAATCAATAGTAATATTTGTAAATGGACTTTGTCCCCAACGAGCTGGAACATTTAGATTATATATAAAAGATCTTACAGCTTTTTTGATTTCATCATAAGATAAATTATCTTTGAAAACATAAGGAGCTAAATATGTATCAAAACTACTAAAAGCTTGGGCACCTGCCCATTCACTCTGTAATATTCCTAAAAAATTTGCCATTTGTCCTAATGCTTCTCTAAAATGATTTGGAGCAGAACTCTCAACTCTTCCTCTGACACCATTAAATCCCTCATCAAGTAAAACCCTTAAGCTCCAACCTGCACAATATCCACTTAAGCAATCTAAATCATGAATATGATAATCAGCATTTCTATGGGCATAACCTTCTTCTTTTGAATAAACCTTATCAAGCCAATAATTAGCAATTACTTTCCCTGCACTATTATTAATAAGTCCAGCATGGGAATATCCTGTATTAGAGTTTGCTTTTATTCTCCAATCATTTCCATTTATATACTCTTGGATAGTTTGAGTTGAATTTATATATGTTGTATCACTTGCGATTTGTAATACTTGTTCCCTTTGTATTTTATGTAGGTGTCTATATAAAATAAACGACTTCATAACATCAAAATATCGAGCTTTAAATAACTCTTTTTCAATAATATCTTGTATATCTTCAACTGCAACTAATCTTTTTTGTTTTATTTCAAACAAAACATTAAAAAATATAGAAATATCATATTGAATATTTACACTTTTAAATGCTTTTTTTATTGCATCTTCTATTTTGTATGATTCAAACTTTTGTTTTGTACCATCTCTTTTTAATATGCTTTCAATCATTTGTATTTCCTTTTTAAAGATTTTGTAATTGTAGATGAGATTTTCTTAATAAGTAATGAGTATTTTTGTCACAGAAGTGTCATAAAATGGTACTTTACAAAGAGAAATAAATTTAAATCATTTAAAAAAGTGTAAAAGATTTTATAATAAACTTATAAATTTTAAGTATTTCTAAAGTTAAATTAAATAGAATGTTTGCTTTTATTAATTATTGAGGAAATAAGATGAGACATTTCTTAACATTAGCAGACTATTCTAAAGAGGAAATCTTAGAAATACTAGACCTTGCGAAACAAATCAAAGCTGAAACGAAAGCAAAAGAGTTCAAAAAATATATGCCTAATCAAACATTAGGAATGATTTTTGAGAAAAGCTCAACTAGAACTAGAGTATCTTTTGAAACAGGTATCTATCAGTTAGGTGGTATTGGTTTATTTCTATCATCAAATGATATACAATTGGGACGAGGTGAGCCCATGAGTGATACATCAAGAGTAATTTCAAGAATGGTTGATATGGTAATGATTAGAACATTTGAGCAAAGTAAAATTGAAGAATTTGCAAAATATTCAAAAGTTCCTGTAATAAATGGTTTAACAAATGAGTTTCATCCTGTACAACTTATGGCTGATTATATGACTATTCAAGAAGCAGGTCTTGATAAAGATTTAGTTGTAGCTTATGTTGGTGATGGAAATAATATGGCACACTCATGGTTAAATATGGCTGCAAAATTAGGATTTGAACTTAGAATTGCAACACCAAAAGGTTATGAAGTAGATGCTAATATATTAGCAAATGCTCTTGAAATGGCAAAAAACAGTGGTGCAAGAATCATTATAACAAATGATCCAATTGAAGCTGTAAAAGGATCTACTGTTGTAACAACTGATACATGGGTATCTATGGGACAAGAAGAGCAAAAAGAAAAAAGAGTAAAAGATTTCAACGGTTACATTGTTGATTCAAATATGATGAAACTAGCACAAGAAAAAGCTATTTTCCTTCACTGTTTACCAGCATATAGAGGTTATGAAGTAAGTGAAGAAGTTATGGAAGGTCCTCAAAGCTTAATTTTTGAAGAAGCAGAAAATAGACTTCATGCTCAAAAAGGTGTAATGGTTTGGCTAGATAGAAAAAGAGATGAAAAATAAATGATTGACTTTAAAAAATTTGAAAAATATTCAAGACCAGGGCCTAGATATACTTCATATCCAACAGCTCCTGAGTTTAGTGAAACTTTTACACAAGAAGATTTAAAAGAGTACTATAAAAATCAAAGTGATGATAGAGCGTTGTCTTTATATATTCATATGCCTTTTTGTAGAAGTGCTTGTTATTTTTGTGGATGTAATACAATTTTTACTTCAAAAGAAGATAAAAAAGTATCTTATATTGAGTATTTAAAAAAAGAGTTAAATATTCTAAAAAATCATTTAAATACAAAAAGAGTTGTAACTCAAATGCATTTTGGTGGAGGAACACCAACATTTTTCTCACCTTCTCAATTAGAAGAAGTGATAAATGCAATTAAAGCTATTTTCCCGAACTTTAGTGCTGATGCTGAAGTTTCATGTGAAGTTGATCCAAGACACTTTACAAAAGAGCATATGGATGTATTAAAAGCTGGTGGTTGCAATCGTCTTAGTTTTGGGGTTCAAGATTTAGATGAAACTGTTCAAAAGACAATTCACAGAATTCAACCCTTTGAATTAACTCAAAATGTAATCAAAATAGCAAGAGATGCTGGAATTCATTCTGTAAATACAGATTTAATATATGGACTTCCTCATCAAACAAGAGAAAGTTTTAAAAAAACTTTAGAGAAAATGATAACTTTAGATACAGATAGATTTGCTGTATTTAATTATGCTCATGTTCCTTGGCTTATGAAAACCATGAGAAAATTTGATGAAACAACTTTTCCAAAACCAAAAGAAAAACTAGAAATGTTAAAAGACACTATTGATTTCTTTACATCAAATGGTTATAAAATGGTAGGAATGGATCACTTTGCAAAACCAGAAGATGAACTATTTAAAGCTATAAAAAAAGGTGAATTACATAGAAACTTCCAAGGTTACACTACAAAAGGTGGAGCTGATTTAATAGGAATTGGACTTACATCTATTGGAAATGGAGTTGATTATTATGCTCAAAACTTTAAAGAATTAGATGATTGGGAAAAAGCAATTGATAATGGTGATTTACCAGTATTTAAAGGTTATAGATTATCTTTAGATGATCAATTAAGACAATTTGTAATTATGGAATTAATGAGTAACTTCTCTTTAAATATAACAAGAGTTGAAAAAGAATTTAATATTAACTTTAAAGAGTATTTTGCAGATGCATTAGAAGCTCTAAAAGAGTTTGAAGAGGCTGAATTAATCGAAGTTAATAATGATAAGATTGAAGTATCTCAAACAGGTACTATGCTTATTCGAAATATTTGTATGCCTTTTGATGCATATTTAAATAAAATTCCTGAAGATAAAAGAAGATTCTCTAAAACAATATAAACATAAAGTAGCTTTTGCTACTTTATTCTTTGAGACCTTCCAAAAACTAAATATAAAATTGCACCCAAAATTGGGAAGAATATAAGAACAAGAATCCAAATAATTTTATTATAACCTGTAAATTCATGCTTTATAATATCTATTAAAATATAAATATATAATACAAAAGTAAAAACAACAAATATCATTAAAAATGAAGATACTAATAACCCAGTCATTTAAGCTCCTTTATTAAAACTATTTATATATTCATTCATTAAAGAAAAATCAACTTTATCATCAATTTTTATATCTAAATCCATTAAATAAATATTATCTAAATTAAATTTTCTTAATTTTACAAAATCTTTTCCAGTTGTTAAAAAAGAGTACTCTTTATATTTTTCTTGAATATCTTTTATATCTTCAATTGTAAAATCATAATGATCAGGGAAAGAAACTAGTTTTATATTTTTTGGTAAAAACTCTAATAATCTTTTTGGTTTTGAAATAGCTGTTATTAAAACTATTTTAGATGGAAGTTCATTATCTTTGTCATCTTTTTTTATGGTAACAACTCTTTTAAAATCACTTCCTTCAAGAAGCTCAATATCAGCTTGTGCATAAAAACCTTTTGGCTCCCTATATCCACCACTTGGTAAGCAAAAGATATTTGTAGGTTCATCTTTTGGTCGAAGTAAAATATTAAATTTTGAGATTTGATATTTTGAAAAACCATCATCTAAAAAAACTATTTTACATCCAATCTCTTTTGCTTTTAAAATAGCTTTCACTCTATTTTCACTAACTATTATTGTGGCTTTTGGTAAGGAATTTGCTAAAAGCATAGCTTCATCTCCACTTGTTTTTACATCTACTAAAATTTTACCACTTTGTGAGACTACAAATAAACCTTTTGAGGCTCTTCCGTAACCTCTTAAAATTACACATGCATTTTCATATTTAGAAGCTAGTTTTATTGTAATTGGAGTTTTTCCACTACCACCTACTATAATATTTCCAACAGAAATAATTGGAATACCAAACTCAATTTCTTTTGCCATTGCGCGTTTGATTAAGATAATCAACATATAAATAAAGGTTAAAGGAAGAAGTAAAAAAGAGATTATTCTTTGAAAGCTATTTGGAAAGAAGAGATAATCTTCAATCCATAAATATAGTTTTTGTTTCAAGTTGCTTTATATCCACTCAGATGCAACATCAATTACTTGATCACAAACATAATTAACATCTTCATCACTTAAACTAGCATATATTGGTAGAGAAAGTATTTGCTGATAGTTATTTAAAGCATTTGAAAAAGCTGTAATTTTAATTGAATATTTTGTTTTATAATAAGATAAAAGATGTAAAGGAATATAATTAAGTCCTGTTGAAACACCTCTTTCTTTTAATGCTCTTGCAAAAGCATCTCTATTTCTTGAAATTTTGATTATAAAGTGTGTAAAAAGATGCTCATCATTATGAGAAGGAATAGTAATATGCTTAACTCCTGTTAATCTTTTAGAGTAAAGTTTTGCTATTTCCTTTCTTCTTTTAATAAATTTTTCTGTCTTATTTAATTGAGCAAGTGCATAAGCTGCATCAAGTTCAGATAAATCATATTTATGTCCAATATCGACTACGTCATATACATAATCTAAGTTTCCATAACTATCATATGTCGTTGTAAGTGCATGTGTTCTTAAAAGTTTTGCTCTATTTGCTATATCTTCATTATTTGTAACAATAACTCCTGATCTTGAAATTGCATATTTAGAGTTTGATGGATTTGTTGAAAAAATCGTCATATCAGCTCTTAAATTTCCAATTTTCTTACCTTTATATGTTCCACCTAAACTAGATCTACAATCTTCAATTAAAATAATTCCATATCTTTTTGCAATATCATAAATTCTATCTAAATCAGGTGCTTGACCAGCTACAAAAGTAATAATTGCACCTCTTAATTTTTTGGAATCATTTGAAGATAAAGCTTCCTCAAATTTATTAATATCAATATTCATATCTTCCATATTAATATCAATAAAAATAGGTTCAGCATCAAAATGTCTAACAACTTCCGGTAAGTTTACAAAAGAGTTTACAGACATTAAGATTTTGTCACCTCTTTTAAGTTTAATTGCACTTAAGGCTAAATGAATAGCTGCTGTTGAAGTAGCAGTTGCAACTGCATACTTAGCACCTATAAAGTTCCTCATACTTTCTTCAAATTCCAAAACTTTTGATAAATCATTTTTAGATTCTAAAACAGATCTAATTTGATTTAATTCTTCATTATCAGTACTTGCTTTGTATATTGCTATATTTTTACTTGCCATTAATTCCACCTAATATTTGCGATTGTTGGTAACTTACCTTTAAATGCATTTGATTTTACTTTATAATCTATTTTATTAATAAACTCTTCCTCAAAACCTAAATTTATTAATTCTTCTTTCGATTTTTTTTGATCAATCATAGCTTTTAATAAATTATCCATTTCTTTATAAGAATGACCTAATTCTTCTTCATCACTTTGACCTTCCCATAAGTCAGCACTTGGAGCTTTATTTAAAATAGACTCAGGAACACCTAACAATCTTGCAAATTCAAACTCATCACTTTTATATATTTGACCTATTGGATTAATAGCACATGCAATATCTCCAAAAATTGTTCCATAACCTAAAAGGATTTCACTTTTATTTGAAGTACCTACTACTAATGATTTTTCCCTTGAAGATACATCATATAAAACTGCCATTCTCATTCTTGCAGAAAAGTTTCCAATTCTTAATTTATCATTATCCATATTTTTAATAAAACCACTTACCATTGGTTCTATTGAAATAATTTCATATTTGATGTTAAACTTTTCACAAACTTCAATAGCATGATCCGTTGAACTTTGTGATGAAAATTGTGAAGGCATTAAGACACAGTTTAAATTGTCACCAAAAGCTTCTTTACATAAAATTGCAACAACAGCTGAATCTAAACCACCAGAAAGTCCCATAGTAACTTTTTTTAATCCAGCTTTCTCAACTTCATCTTTTAAGAATTTTATTAAATCTAACTTAATATTTTTCCAGTTTATCATTTTTAATCCTTTATTAAGTAATTATATCTCATCTTTTTTTGTTTTTTCATAAATTTCATCTAAATAATCAACACTTAGTTTAGAAATGTTCTCTTTTTTATACTCAAGTTTTTTTTGTATATCTAAAAGTTCTTCTTCATCAAAATATTCTAAATAATTTGGATTTATTTCTACACTATCTTCTGGATTAATATTTATTAGTTTTTTTATATTTTCTATTATTTCTTTTTTCATTATTATTCTTTATTAAATTTATCTAATATCTGCTCTAAATACAATTCCATTTTTTCAACGCCTAAATCACTTTGTGGATTTTTGCATGATTTACAACAAGTTCCAGCATCTGTTAAAGCTCCTAATTCTTCAAGGCTTTTAGCATTTTTTTCTTTTATTGCATAGATCAACTCACCTAATGTTACATGCTTACAAGTACATACTTCATAAGAGTGTTGAAAACTTCTAGCCATAGTTAACCTTTTTTATACAAATTGATTTAATATATCTTTACAATATATCTTTTTTTTAATTTTTCCAAAATCACCTTCAGGAAAAATACAATGCCTACACTCAGTTCCTGCTGTTGTCAAATCTTGTATTTCTCGTAGTGTTTTGGCTTGTTGATTAATAATCACATCTTGTATTTGTTCTATTGTAACTTTTTTACAATTACATACTTCATAAGATTTAGAAAAATCTTTCAATATTATATTCCTCTATCTTTTTTAATAAGTTCATAGGCTTCATTAATTTCTTGAAGTTTTTTTGTAGCTTCATCAATAATATTTTGAGCCGCACCCTGCCCTGAAATAATATCAGGATGATGTTTTTTTACTAAAGATCTATAATTTTTCTTTAAAGTTGCATCATCATCTGAAATATTTGAGTTTAATATTTCATAAGCATTATCTAAACTAAGAGCTTTATTTGTTGCTTGTTGTGCATAAAATGCTTCAAAAGTAGCAATTAATCTTTCAAAATCCTCTTTTTTTATTTTTAGTGCATTTGAAATATCTTCTGTAATCATTTTTTCAGTTTTTGAGAATTCTTTATCAATAAATGCTAAATTTAATAAATATTCCATAATTTTTGCACGTTTGTTATAATCATTTCGTGTTAAACTATGTAATTTCTCACAAATAACAATCATATTGTCAAAGCTTTCTTTCTCTTTTTTATACAATACTTTTAATTTTTCTCTAATCTCTTCACTATTCTCAAAATGACTTGAAATATCATTAAATGTATGTTTTAAAAGTTCTGCTTCTAATTCACAAACATTTCCATCTGCTTTTGCAACTTTTGCCATTAAAGCTACTAAAAGTCCAGCTTCATGATTTAATAAATCGCCTTCGAATCTATCTTTTCTTTTTAAATTTATATTTTTAAATTCTTCTGTTTTATAATTTTTTCCAATAAAAAATAAAATAGCAATTACAACTAATATAACAATTAATTCCATGATTTTCCTTAGATATAATTTTCTTTAATTTTAAATTTTATCAAATTTTTGGTAAAACAATAGTTTTATTATTTTTAATTTTTTAAAATAAATAAATAATGTTACAAAATAAAATAAAAAGTTCCACAAATAGTTTAGAACGCTTAAGTAGTCTTTTTACTCTAATTAGGTAGAATTTTTACCTTTATTTATAGAATGGAGTTATATATGTTTGGAATGGGCTTTATGGAAATTTTTTTAATTGCAATTATCGCAGTTATCGCGTTGGGGCCTGATAAGCTACCTGGTACTATGGTTGAAATAGCAAAATTTATTAAAAAGTTTAAAACTGGACTTGATGATGCAAAAACAACTCTGAATAGTGAATTAAACATATCAGAGATGAAAGCAGAAGCAAGTAAATTTAAATCACAAATTGAAGATACAAAAGCATCATTATCTGTTGATTCAAAAATTGATTTGGGATTAAATGATATTTTAAAAGATGATTTAAAAGAAAATTCTTCTGTTAAAGAAGAGAAAAAAACTCAAACTATCGAAGAAAAACCAAAAGAAGAAAAAGTTTCTTTTAAAAAAGAAGATAAATTTAAAGTAAAGTTAGATGACAAAAAAGAGGAAAATGCTTAATGTTTGAAGATTTAAAACCACATATTGCAGATCTTAGAAAAAGATTAGTTATATCATGTTTAACTGTTGGAGTTATGTTTTTTGTTTGTTTCTCTTTTTATGAACCAATATTAAATTGGATGATGGTTCCTGTTGAAGCTGTTTTACCTAAAAACTCTCAAATGGTTGCAGTTGAAATTCAAGAAACATTCTTTACTGCTTTAAAAGTAGCATTTTTTGCAGGTTTTATAGTATCTCTTCCAGTTATTTTTTGGCAATTATGGTTGTTTTTAGCTCCAGGGCTTTATGATCATGAAAAAAAACTTGTAATACCATTTGTCTTTTTTGCTACACTTATGTTTTTATCTGGTTCTGCATTTGCTTACTATATAGTTGTTCCAGTTGGATTTGAATTTTTGATTAATTTTGGTTCAACCGTTGTTACTGTACTTCCAAGTATTGGTAAATATGTAGGTTTTTTTACAAAACTTTTAATTGGTTTTGGTATTGCATTTGAGTTACCTGTTATTACTTTTTTTCTTGCAAAAATTGGTCTTGTAGATGATAAGATGTTAAAAAATTTCTTTAGATATGCAATTGTTCTTATATTTATAATTTCAGCACTATTAACTCCACCTGATGTTATAAGTCAATTATTAATGGCTGCACCTCTTACTTTACTTTATGGAGTTTCTATATATATCGCAAAAGTATTTAATCCAGCTCCTAAAGAAGAAAATGAGGAAGAATAAAATTTTATGTTAGACCCTTTAAAGACTTCAAGTTATGATTATAACTTACCAAAAGAGTTAATTGCAACTCACCCTATAAGCCCAGCCGATTGCGCTAGGCTTTTGGTTTATAATAGAAATACAAACAAAATCACTCACACTACTTTTAAACACCTTATGGATGTTTTACCAGAAAATTTATCAATCTTTTTAAATGATACAAAAGTTATAAAAGCTAGAATTTTTGGTACAAAAGATACAGGTGGAAAAATTGAGTTATTACTTAATAAACCCTTATTTATGGATAGATATCTTGTAATGATAGGTGGGAAAGTAAGAGTTGGAACAAAACTATTTTTTGATGAAAATCTAAATGCTGAAGTTTTAGAAGTAAATGACGATGGAAGTCGTGTAGTTACATTTTTCCAGAATCATAAAAAGCTTGATTTTTTAGAACTTGTAGAAATCTTAAATAAAATTGGTCACCTACCTCTTCCTCCTTATATGAATAGAACTGATGAAAAAAAAGATGAGCAAGATTATCAAACTCTTTTTGCTAAAAACTATGGAGCCGTTGCAGCTCCTACAGCATCACTTCACTTTACACCTGAATTATTAGAAAAAATTAATGCAAAATATGATGTAAATTATTTAACTTTACATGTTGGAGCTGGAACTTTTAAACCTGTGGATGCAGAAGATATTTTAAATCATCCTATGCATAGTGAATATTTTGAAATAGGAATTGATGCTAAAAAAGCTTTAGATAAAGCACAAAAAGTTCTAGCGGTTGGAACTACTGTTACAAGAACTGTTGAATACTATGCAAGAACAAATAAAATACAAGGGGAATGTGATTTGTTTTTAAATCCAGTTAATCAACCTATAAAAGTTGATTACTTACTAACAAACTTTCACTTACCAAAATCTACACTTATTATGCTTATTGCATCATTTGTAGGCTTAGAAAAAACACTTGAAATTTACCATGAAGCTATAAAAGAGAAATATAGATTTTACTCTTATGGTGATGGTATGTTAATTATATAAAGGATAAAAATGGCTTATTACGTACTATTTGATACAGAAACAACAGGAAACCAAGAAGAAGATAAAGTAATTCAATTTGGAGCAATGATTGTAGATCAAAAAGGAAAAGTTGAAGCTTTTGATGAATTATGTTCAACGAATGTAGATATAAAACTTGAAGCAATGGAAGTTCATAATATCACTCCTGATTTATTAATAAATAAACCAAAAGCTATTGATACTGCTTTTTATAAAAGATTAGCAGAGTTAAATAGTAATGAAAACTATTTAATAGCTCATAATATTTCTTTTGATATGGGAATGATAAAAAAAGAAGGATTTATTAATCAATATCAATTAATTGATACTTTAAGATGTGCTAAACATCTATTTCCTGAACTTCCATATCATAGACTTCAATATATAAGATATGCGTTGGAACTTTATAAAATAGAATCTGTAGAAGCTGCTAAACATAATATTACAATCAAAGCTCACGATGCAATTGGTGATGTTTTAGTTATGAAACTATTTTTAACAAAACTTGTTGGAAAATGTAGAGAAATATATCCTGATTATAATCCAATTGAAAAACTTGTTGATTTAACTAAAACGCCTGTATTTATAAAAACATTTAAATTTGGTAAATATAAAGGCAAAGATATTGAGTCTGTTGCACGTGAAGATGCTGGATATTTAAATTGGATGAGATCTAATATGGAACTTGATGATGATTTAAGATATACTCTTGATAAGGTTTTAGGATAATAAATAAATTTATCCTAAATTTCCATAAATTCTACTATACCTTCTAAAAAACTGTATAAACTAACCAACGCATAAAAGGAAAATCTATATGCAAAAACTTACAACAGAAGGTCAAAAAATCGTTAACGATCTTTCAAATAAATATAACTTAAGCCAAGATGCAGTCATACATATGATTGGAGCTGTAAATAATGGTGGCGGATCAATGGCTCAATTTAATTGCCCAGAACTAGGCGGTGGCGGTCAATGGATGAGAGGTGGAATGACTATGGTTGGCGATATGTTTAACTATAGTTTAAAAAATACTGTTGATAATCTTTGTAATGATATTTCAAATGCACTAGCTTCTACAATTATATTTCCACTTGCACCAAAAGGCACAAGAGAAAGTAATCAATGGTGGCCTGTTGAACTTGGAAATCCTTTTAGTAGTGGAGCACAAAATAGTACGAGATATGCTATTTTTCCAAATAGATTAGCAGTTGATTTTAATGGACAGGTTACAGTTTATGATACTTTAGATAATAATATATCAGGAATTAGCCAACAACAAGGAGGAAATGATTCTTTTACTTTTTCTAGTCAATATGGTACAATTTTAGTATCTACTCTTCCAGTAATTTCTGGTGCTAATAATTCAAATGTTTCAAATAATGCTCCTATAAATAATTTCCTACAAGAACCAATACAAAACTTTATTGAACCTATTTCTCAATCTAATCAAGAAACTAACAATCAAAATCCTATAAATAATCCTGTAGTAAATGATTCATCAAAAAATATTATTGAATTAATAGAACAACTTGCTAAGTTACATTCTGTTGGTGTGTTAAATGATACTGAATTTAATACAAAGAAATCTGAATTACTATCTAGACTTTAATTTTACTCTTTTTATAAGTAGATTAATTATTCATTAATCCACTAAAAAGTAAAATTCACACGATATATTTTAGATTTTTGTTAATATTTATATTATAAATTTGATTGGAAAAAGGATAATCTTGGAAAAATTACATACCTGTACTGTTTGTCAAAAAAAATTTAGAAACAATCAAATCATTCATGCTGATGTTATTCGTGATGAGATTAACAAACTAATTCAAAATGACATACCAAATTGGAATAATAAATCTGAAATATGTAGAAATGACTTACATTTCTATCAAAATAAATATATTCATACAATTGTTGAATCAGAAAAAGGTGAATTAACTATTTTAGAAAATCAAGTATTAAATGCCATGAAAGAACATGATTTAATCTCAATAACTTCTGATACAATTTTTGATCATGAATGGACTAGAGGTGAAAGAATTGCCGATAAAATTGCAACCTTTGGTGGAAGTTGGGCATTTATGGGATTTTTCACTGCATTTTTATTAATATGGATAGGAATGAATGCAACTGTTATATTTTGGAAACCAATTGATCCATATCCTTTTATTTTATTAAATTTATTGCTATCATGCTTAGCAGCTATTCAAGCCCCAATAATTCTTATGAGTCAAAATAGACAAGAGAAAAAAGATAGATTAAGAGCTCAATATGATTATCAAGTTAATCTAAAAGCTGAATTAGAAATACGACAACTTCATGAAAAAATGGATCATCTTCTTTCTCATCAATGGGAAAGATTAGCTCAAATTCAAGAGATTCAAATTGACTTATTAGAAGAATTACAACAAAAAACAAAATAAGTTAAATAAATAAAAATTAAATAAAATCATTAAAATATTTAAAAAGAAAAATGCCATTTTATTTATTGTTGAAAATAATGAAACTGCTATATATATAACAAAAAAGTAAAATGGAGTTACAACTTCAAAAACATTCATTTTATGCTCTAAAAAAAGTTTTAAAACCCCATCAAAATAAATAGCAAAATCAAAGATATGTGCAAATATTTCAAAGGGATAAAACAGTGTAAAGAATATAGTAATAATAGGTGATAAAAATTGCTCATAAGAAGTTTGAGGAAAATAAAAATGCACAATAGGATTAAAAATCAAAAACATCCAAAAATTAAAAAAAGCAAAACTTAGATATTTATTCATATTGAAAAAATATTTCATATAAAGAATTATATAAAATACAGCAATAACTGAAAACCAAAAGCCTAAAGAAAAAATAAAACTAGGAATAAAAGTAATTATCAATAAAACCGTATAAAGTAAAGTTCCAAAGGAAAATATTTTGATATTGTTACGAAGAAGTATTACCGATATTAGTAGCATAATTAGCGATCGCAAAAGAGAAGGCACTATTCCCACAAAAAATAAGTATCCAAACAAAACCAACATACAAACTATTAATAAATCAAATTTTCTATTTCTAAAAGGAAAATACCTTTTATGAAAATAAGTATAAGGGAAATATAAAATCCAATAAATCACAAAAGAAATCACAGCAATATGAAATCCAGACAAAGCTATTAAATGACTGATTCCATAATTTGTACAAATATCTCGCAAGTTCGATGAAATAGGAATTGCTAAAAACAAAGCTTGAAATAATTCACTTATCATTTCATCTTGATGATTAGAGTCTATTTTATAAATTATCTTATCTTTAAAATCAACATCTCTTTTTACTTTATCAAAATAAATTGTTTTTGAATAAAAACCTTTTAAATAATCTATAAAAGAGATTTTATTAGTAACAAATACAATATTTAAGATATCTAGTTTCTCTAGCTTTATTTCTTTATCAATAGAAGTATAAAGAATGAAATTATTAGCTTTTAATTTTAAAACTTGATAATCATTTTTGTCATATATATTCAAAATACTTACTTTTGATTCATATATTTCTTCACTTATTATTTCTTCATATTTCTTATGTTCTATTGAGATATTTATTAAGAAAATAAATAACAATAGTAAAACTAGTCTATTTTTATTCATAAAAGTAATCATTATAATTATTATACTGAAATAATATTATATATAATAATGAAAACTAAAGTATTTTTAAAATAAAAAGAGCCATTATAAATGACAAATATCTAAATAAAGATAAATAATTGTAATTACATTATATAGCTAGTTTAACCAGCTATATAAAAATTTTAATTTTGAGAGTTACTTATCTTCCCTGTAGCAAAAGAACCTTTGACACTACCATTATTAGTTGAATTCATGTCAATACTTCCACCAATATTTTCAGCATTTGGTCCATAGAATTTACCAGCGATAGTTCCTGTAATTCCAGTTGTACTACTTCCATTATTTTCTATACTTGTAGTACTGAATGAACTATATTTATCTATTGAAATATCTGTTATTTTAGTTTTCCAATCGGTTCCACCAATAACAAAAGTACCATCCAATTTTTTATTTCCAAAATCTACATCAAAAGTAGCATTTCCTCCAACAGCATTATTTGAACCATCAGTTTTTGTATGGATTGCACTTATTACACCATTATATTGGGCACTTATATCATTATTTTTATAATCTTTTAATTTAGAATAAGGTGTTGTTGTTCCTTCAACGTATGTAGATACTTCTTTACCTGTAAAAGGATTTGTCCAATAACCCATTTTTAAAATAGAGTTATCATATTGAACTTGTTTTATAGATAAAATAGCTTCTAATGCCAAGCGAATTTTATCAAGAAGTGTTTGGTTATCAATAATTGCTTGTGCAGCTTCCTCAGCGGCTGCTTCTGCTTCAATAGCAGCAGCTGCTGCTTGATCTGCTTGAGCTTGAGCTTCTTGTGCTGCAAGTGTTGCTGCTGCATCAGCAGCTGCTTGAGCTTCTTGTGCTGCAAGTGCGGCATCAGCAAGTGCTTGAGCTTCTTGTGCTGCAAGTGCCGCTGCTGCTGCTGCATTTTCAGCTGCAAGAATAGCAGCTGCATCTTGTGCTTCTTGAATAGCAAGAGCGGCTGCTGCATCAGCAGCTGCTTGAGCTTCTTGTGCAGCAAGAGCTGCTGCTGCTGTAGATTGAGCTAATGCTTCTTGAGCCGCAAGAGCTGCGGCAGCTTCAGATTGTGCTTGTTGAGCCGCAAGAGCCGCTGCAGCCTGAGCTTGGGCTTCTGCCTGAGCTTGAGCTTCTTGTGCAGCAAGAGCTGCGGCAGCTGCTGCTTGTTGTGCTGCCAACGCTGCTGCAGCATCTGCTTGAGCTTGAGCTTCTTGAGCTGCAATAGTAGTTGTTGCAGTATCATTTTTATTTACATTCTCAATACTTGTTTTATCATTTGTTGTCGTTTTATTTTCTGTTTCAGAAGCAGCTATTTCTTCTGATTTTTCACCTGCTGTATTTTTAGATAGATTATCAAGTTGTTCGCTTGAATAAGTTTCTGGAATAGTGGGATTTACTCCTGGTACTATTTTTGTAAAATTTCCCGATGGCACAATTACAGAATTTCCTGTTAAATTTGAAGTTACTGATATTTCACCTGAAGTACAAGCAATAAAATCTCCTGCAACAGAATCAGTTGTCATTATAATTTGAGTCCCTCTTATTCCAATAGAAGCTGATTTTGTATTTAATTTAAACTTTGAGGGATTGATTTTACCAATTTTTCCAGTAATAGTTTTGAAAAATCCATTTGAAAAATTCATATCTAATTTACTTTCCTTTGAATTATTCATATCATAATAATAATCATCAATAGAAAACTTTGATTTATTTCCTACTGTAACTACTGTTTTATCATTAAAAATAATTTGTAATTTAGAGTTTTCTTCTGTATTTATAATATCTTTTGATAAAATATCATCACCTAATTTAGCAATAAAACTTTTTTCTTCTCTTAATATATTAGCTGTACCATTTATAAATGTAATTTTACCTATGCTGGCATATACATTTATTAATGCTAAGATAAAATAAATAAATAATAATTTTTTCATTTTTAATCCTTAAAGTTTTTAATATAACTCAATGTTATTTTATTTTTATAATATTCTGCATAATCAATATTTGAATTATTTTTTGTATAGTTATAAGCTAAATATAAAAAAGATTCTTTAAACATTTCATATGAGCTACTTAAATTAAATGATAATTCAGAATCTTCTCTTTTTCTTAAATACCAAGAATCTATATCTTTATATTTAACACTTGAATATCCAAGACCTGTATTAATAGTAATATTATTATTTAATTTATAGTCTAAACTTGTAGCTAAAGAAATAATATCTTGATTGACATCGTCTTTTTCTATATATTCTTCATATTCTTTTGAAAGATTTAGTGACGAATACAAACTAAACTGTTTATCAATTATCTTTAATAATCCAAGATGTATTTTAATAACTTTGCTATCATCATGTTGATTTTCAATAGATTGTGCTTTTTTATATAAATATTTAATATTTGCATCTAATAATAAATCTTTATTTATAAGATATCTCAAACTTGGAGAAAGACCATAACTGGTAAGGTAGTTATCACTTCCTTGCCATAAATTATCAATATAAAAACCATAATCAACTATTAGTTTTTCATTATATGCTTTAGATATCTTAGGATTAATTCCTATTAGTTGTAAATTTTTATCTGAATATCTTTTATATATTTGATTATATACAAGAGTATCAATTTTAAAGAATAAATCATCGCTTTTTTTATACATATAATTCATAGATAATATCTCACTGTGAGAGATGTCTGCTTTTTTTTCTGAAGCTGGTATACCCTCTTCTCCTATAAAATCATTTAAATAAAGTAAAGTTGGATGAAAAGAATCATTTAATGAATCATTATCAATATTATCATCATAAGATGCGCTTAAAATTAGATTTGCTTTTATAAAATGTTTTGTGATTTTATTTTCATTCTTTTTTAAAAAATAATCAATATTTTTCACTATAAGAGGATCTATATTTTTTTCATTTTTAACTTCATTAAATAGAGAAATTGATTCTTTGTGCATTCCTAATTCAAAATATGTTCTGGCTAATTCTAATTTTGCTCTCATTGAATCAGGTTGATATAATAAGATTCTTTCAAAAATACTTTGAGCTTCTTCATATTGTTTTAATTCAAAAGCAGATCTTCCAAGATAAAAATTATATTTTACATCATCCATTTTTAACAAAAATAACTTATAAAATTCATGATAAGATTCATTATAATTACCTTTTTCAAATACATTTAATGCTCTATTATATTCTTTTGTTAAATCTTTAAATTCTTTTACTTTATTTAATTTCTTTACTTTTTTATTGTCATTATTATTATAAATTTTATTTTGTGAATTATTATCAAAATTTTTAGTTATTACACCATTTTTAAAAGCCTTTTTATATTCAAGTATTTCTTCATACGTAGAAATATTAACTAAATATAATTCAAAATTATCAGAGGTTTTAATAATACTATAATCAAATACTTCTACATCATTGATGTCTTTTTTTAAATCATCAATTGTTTTTGCTTTTTTTATAAATAACATAAAAAACTCTTTATCTATTTCTTTGTTATTTATTAATTCTGCAAATGAATATAAAGAAAAGATTAAAATCAAAATTATTTTTTTATACACTGTACTTCTTTTTACTAAGTTTTATAATATATATATACTATCATAAATTTAATAAAATAATTTTATTATTAGTATAAATAATTTTGACTTGGAGAATAATTTGTAAAAGAAAAAAGCTATTAAGCCTTTTTCTTCCAGATTGACATTTGTGAGATTGTATGTTGGTATTTTCTAGAAGTCTCTTTTATAACAAATGGAACATCAATAGTTTCTAAAAGTTCAAATTGTGATAAATTTTCTTTTAGTGTATCTAAAGTGTATACTTCTTTATTATCTTTGATGTAACCACCAAGCCAATTCTCTTTTGGTGTATAATCTTCAAGCCATGTATAAGGGCTTAAAAGGACTAATAAACCATTATCATTTATTCTACTTGGGATATCATTTAAAAATTTTTGAGGATAATATAATCTATCTATTAAGTTTGAACAAAAAATCAAATCAAAACCGGTATAAATATCTTTTAAATTACAAGCATCACCTTGCATAAAAGTAACTTTGTCTTTGATTTTCTCTAAATTTAAACTATCAAGGGAAACAGATTTTTCTTCAAAGATTTCACCCTCTTTTTTTACTTTATAGATTAAGTTATCATAAGTTTTTAGTTTTACTCCAACATTTATAAAGTTTGCTGAGAAATCAATTCCGACAACTTCATCAAATTCTTTTGCTAATTCAAAAGTAGATCTTCCAACAGAACATCCTAAATCTAAAGCTTTAGCTGTTTTAATATCTTTAATATATGGTTTTAATAACTCAACTGAGTTTACACAAAAGTTTTTGACACCAAAATTCTCATTTCCATAATGGAACTCACAATATTGAGCAATTAATTCATCAGTTTCATAAACATTATCATTTAATTTTGTTCTATATTCATTTGATGACCTAACATATCTAAAACCAGCATGTTGAAAGAAATGTTTTCTAAAAGCATATCTAGCTTCTTTTAAAGTCTCATTTCCTAAAGATATAAATGATCCACCTTTCATTAAAGCGTGTCTATCATCAAAAGTAGGAGTTGTAAAATCATCATAAATAGGATGGGTTATAAAATCATCAAAAGGATAAGTAGGAGTTAAACTCCATTGCCATACATTTCCAATTACATCATAAAAATCATCAAATTTATATTTGTCTACTGGACTTTGATTAAACTGAATAAGTCCTATATTTGCATCTTTTTGAGCTGCTTTTGTATATTCATATAAAGCATAATATTCATCTTCACTAGGAAGCCTAACTTCAAAACCTAATTTTTGTGATTTATATTTACAAAAAGCCTCTGCTTCATAAATATTTATATCAACTGGATAATTAAGAGGAAGTGGAACTTCTTTATTTATCTCTCTTAACAAATAACTATTATCTTTTTTTACCCAAAAAGTTGGATGTTTTGCTTGAGTAAAATCTAACCACTCTTTTCCTTCTTCACTAAATAATTCAGGTTTATTATAAGACCCATCTTTTACAAACTCTAAAAATTCTCCATTTGATACTAAATATTTTGATGCTTCAAAATCTTTTATTAAAGCTTTATGAAATGAGAACTCATTATCCCAACCATAATAAATGGGATTAGATCTATCTTTTTCTAAAATTACAGTTGTACCTTTTACACTTACTAACTCATTTTTCGGATACGTTTCAGAAGCTTCATTTACATAAGTAAATATTTCATTTTCTTTTAAAAACTTAATATCAAGTTCTCGAAGTAATACAGATGAAGTTTCTATATGAATATTTTCATGTTCAATTCCCATTAAAATAATCCACATAGGACTATCCCAATTTATAGGAAGTGTAAATTCTAAAGTATCTATTAAATTTAAAACTATTTGCTTAACTTTATCTCTATACTCTTTTGTTTGCTCAAAAGTAGGCCAAGTATAATGTTTATGATTTAAATCATCCCAAGACATTTCATCAACACCAATTGCAAATATTGATTCATACTGCTCATTTACTCTTTCTTTTAAAATATTTGCTAATATTAATTTATTTACAAAAAAAGTAGCTGTATGTCCATAATAAAAAATCAATGGATGTCTTAAAGTATTCGGTTGTTCATAAATAAAATCTTTTTCTTTTAATAAATCAAAAAGTTTTTCATCTAATTCGTAAGTTTGTAAAAACTGTTTTTTAATTTCTTCTCTTTTTTCTTCTATTGTACCTGTTGTTAAATTTACACTTTGTTTATTATAATTCATATATTCCTCTAATTATTCTCTAATTTATTTTCTAAAAATTCTACTTTTTTTATTTTATTCACTTTTATAAATTGTTTGTATAGATTTAATAGCTGATTCAACTCATTTTTATCTAAAACTTCAATTTGTTTTTCCAATCTCTTTAAAATATTTTTATCTTCTATTTTTAATAAAGATTTAGCAATATAATTTTCAATTAAAATCATTCCTAATCTTTTTATTGATTTTGTTTTATCTAATATTTCTAATGCATCTTGTGTCAAATTTAATACTTCATTACATAAGCTATTTTCTATTGAAGAGTTTAAAATTTTATATAAAATATTTAAAGCCTGATTATGTAAAACAATAGGCATTTCATCCCTATCACCAACGGATTGCTTAAGTACAAGTCCTATTTCCCCAAGTTTTATAGCTTCATTTATTTTAGCAATTTCTTGTGTAGCTTGTGTTAAATATATAAATCTATAAGCGATTGCCATATTTACAAAACTTGCTCCATATTCAAAAGCACCTAAAGTTGGAATTGCTAAACATTTTTTATAATAATTAACTGCATTATCATAGTTCTTTCCCCACTCTTCATAGTTTGCTTTAATATTATAATAATGCCATAACCATAAAGGAGTATTATCTTCAATATGAGAAAAAAGAATACTTTTTAATTTTTCTAAGGCTTCTAATCCTTCTTCTTTTAATTCTTCTTTTCTTTGACTAACAATTATCCATGCTTTTCTTTGATAAAATTTAACTTCAGTATCATTTGGTTTGATATTTATATTACTTGACATATTTTTTGGTAAAGAGTTTAATGCTTTATCAAAATTACCCATTCGTTCATATAAAGAACAAATAATAACGGAATATTTAACTGGATTTATTTCATACAAATAATTAGATACCAATAAAGCTTGCTCAAAGTATCCATTTCTTTTAAATAAAACAATTAATTTATTTAAAGAATCTATTGATAATTGTCTATAATAAGAGTTTGTTGAGTTTTCAAAATTATTTGAATCTTTTGAATCAAACATTAATCCAGCAATATCAAACCAATATAAATCAATGAGTTCATATTGTTGTTTTTTTTCAATACTCTCTATAAATTGTTCTAAAATTTTTATAGTTCTTTTTTTATCTAAAACAATTTCTTTTACATAATAGTATAAAATTAAGAAAGAAATAGGATTTTCAAAATAAGATAGACACTCTTCAATATGATTTCTTAAATAATAAGCTAATCTTTTCTCTTCCTCTTCTAAATCTTTAAAAATAACATTGGAAGTAAAATACACTTGTAAGGCTTTTTCTTGTGTTACAAATCTAAAATCTTCAAAACTTCTATTTATAAAATTTTGAAACCCAAAAATAAGCTGATTTTTATTATCTATTTCATCTCTAATAAAATTTTTACCACAATACTCAAAAAGCTCTAAGGATATAAAGCTTTTCTTATCCCTTTGTTTTAAAATTACAGTTGAACAAAGTTGCATCAAAGAATAAAGTTTTTGTTCTTTTGAGGATAATAAAATTTCTACATCACATTTCTTTAAAGTTTTACCTCGTTTTATTAATTCAATATTTAATAAATCAAACTCTTTTAGTCTTTTTAAAATATTTTGAGATTTATCATTTCTTACATAAAAATTTACAGTATTAAATCTATTTAAAATACTATTAATTAAAAGTCTCCAAACCCAATGACTTGAATCTTCTAAATCAAAATTATAAAGATGAACTACTGTTTTTTTATCAAAATTAGAAAAAGCTAATTTTAATTTTTTTAATCTTCGTATATCTTTGTTAAACCATGAAGAGATTAAATTTTTAAATTCACTTGTTTCACCATCAAGTAAAGAAGGCATCATAAGTAAACCTAAAAAGAAAACTGCGACAAAAAAAAGTGAAATAAAATCTTTTGTTTCCCAAATAAAAGGCATCTCAAAAATAATCTTTTTTAAAATATCTTCATAAATTGATACAGAAATTATGGCTAAAAGTATTAGTATTATGGATATAAATGAGATTAAACTAGCTGAAATTTTTTTTCTTAAAAAATAAAAGAATGATGACTTACCATCTATCAAACCTATATCTGCTTCAAATTTATCTAAACTATCATTTTGACAGTAAGTAATAAATATATCATTACCTTTTTTAACAATACAAGGATCTTCTAATGTTTTTCTTTTGTGATTACAAAGTCTTGATGTGTATATAAAACAATTATTTTGTTTCATTTATTTTTTTAAACCTTCCCTTGCTATTTTATTTTGAATAGGATCACTAAAAAAATAAGAGCCTTTTTTAATAGGAAAAGGTAAACTTTTTAAAGATTTTTCATACTCTTTTACAAAACTTTCATCATAATTAACAAAAGCATTTGTTAAAATATCAATATATAAAGAGGGAATAAAGCAGTTTTTATCACCTCTTTTTGCTATTTTCTCACCATTTGTAGTCATAAAAGCGATAAGATTTTCGTCTAAATAATAATCTAAAATATTTTTTGCATTTATTTCTATCTGAGAATAATTTTTTTCTCTTAGTTTTAAAATTTCAAATTCATCTTGAGTAATTTTTATAATAACACCATTTACACAAGCAGTATCATCTTTTTGTAAATTTAAAAAAACTCCATTTACTTCTTTATCATCATCAAACTTTATATTTTCTATTGAATTCCAAACTCTTTTATACCCTTTTATTCTGACAGGTATCAAATCATTTTGCATTAACTTGCGGGTAAATGATTTTTGTGCACTTTTTAAATTTATTAACGACCCAAAACCAAAAAGATACATTTTTATATTAACTTCTCTTTACAAACAACAATTCCATCAGGATCTACATAAACATAATCACCACTATTTATTTCAACTCCATCAATTATTAAAGGTACATTTATTTTTCCATCTTGAATAGGTATATATTTTCTTGGACAAACTCCTTTTGCAACTAAACCTATATCAAACTCTTTTGTTGTAACAGTGTCTCTTACATATCCATTTACAATAATTCCTTCAAATTTATTATCATTTGCAAATTTCATTAAATTATCGCCAACAACAGCAAAATATTCCATATTAACATCAACAATTACAACTTTACCTAATCCATTATTATTTTTTAAAAATGCAGCTAAATCTTTATTGTTTTTATCTAGTTTTATAGTTATTACTTCACCTTTAAATTTTTTATTCCCACCATAAGATTTAAAATCTGGTCCTAAAATCTCAGTTTTATCACTAAAGTTATCACATAAATCTGCTGTAAAAAATCCCATTAAGTACTTCCTTATTTATAAATATATTAAATTACAATATTATCTCATTTTACTATTAAACTATTCTTATTTATAAAAAATCATTTCACATTATTTATACAAATAAGTTATAATATCAATTCTATAGAAAGGATTTTTATGAAAATTATATTTAATATTTTTATCTTAACTTTTATTTCAGTTTTTATTAGTGCTTGTAGCACAAAAAGTTTGACTATAAAGTCATTACACCCTTCAAAAATAGAAAAAGAAAAGATATATACTGTAAAAGTTGATAGATTTTATCGTGATGATGTTAACCAAACAATTAGTTTAGAAAATGCAATTGCAAATAAAGTAATTGATCATCGTAATGTTTTTTTATTAAAAAATAATGATTTTGGTACAGATGCGGTTGTAACAGGAGATGTTTTAAATTCATCAGTAAGATATAATACATATTATAGATCGGAAGTTGATTATTCAAGATGTAGATATTATAGATATGATGATAGAAATAGATCAAGACATTGTATGGAATATGTTATAAGACAAATACCTTGTGAAAATAGAGAATATAATGTAACAACAAATATTAATATTATTAAACCAATCACAAATGAAGTAATATTTTCTAAAACATATGATAAATCAAGTTATGACAATGTATGTTTTGATAGACCATATCCATTTTATAGGACCACAACAGATATCTTTAGAATCAACTCACAAATTGCAGAACAAATATCACAAGATATTGTAGATGATATGTCTCCGCATTATGTTTATTACAATATAAATATTATTGAAGAGCTAGATGATAACAATAAAATTTATACAAAAGAGCATATAAAAAGATTTGAAAAAGCTGTAGATTTACTTGTAAATAAATACTTAGATTTAGCAAAAATAGAATTCGAATCATTAGATAAAGAATTAGCTAGCCAAAGTTTTGAAATTACTTACAATTTAGCTCTTATATATGAAGCATCAAATCAATTAGAAATAGCAAACCAATTATATTCTAAAGCAAAAACTTTAACTTTAGACATAAAGTATTTAGACTTAATTAACTATGGAATAAATAGAACAAGTGTTAATTTAGAGGAAAAAATTAAGGCAAAATCACAGTTGCCTTAATTCTTTGCATTTACCTATTTAACAACTTTTAACCATTATTTTTGTATATTAAATTTTTATTATAAATATTAAAAATTTTGAATTTAAAAGGTTAGATAAGTGTCAATGAATAAATTTAATTACACAGCTATCTCTGATGACTGTGTAAAATGTGGAAAATGTAAACCTGTTTGTACAATATTTAATATAAATCAAGATGAAGCTACTAGTCCTAGAGGATTTATTGATTTATTAGGAGCCTATGAAAGAAATGAATTAGAGCTTGATAAAACTGCAAAAGATATATTTGAATCATGTTTTTTATGTACAAACTGTGTAGAGGTATGTCCAAATGACTTACCAACAGATATGATAATTGAACAAGTACGTTCTGATATTGCAAAAAAATATGGAATAGCTTGGTATAAAAAACTATTCTTCTTCTTATTAAGACATAGAAAAACCATGGATTTTTTATCAAAAATGGGTTGGATGTTTCAAACATGTGCACTAAAACTTGATAAAAAAACACAATCTGGACTTCCAAGATTCAGCTTGCCAATTGTAAAAAAAGATAGAGCTTTACCATTTGCAGATAGTAGAAGTTTTTTAAATAAATATCCTGCAAATATAAAAGCTACTAATAAAAAAGTTGAAGAGAATAAGAAAAATAAAGTAGCTATTTTTATAGGTTGTATGAGTAATTATACATATACAAATACGGGTGATTCTTTAGTTAAAATTCTAAAAAAACTTGAGCTTGATATTATGATTCCAAAAAAACAATTATGTTGTGGAGCACCTGCTTATTTTACAGGTGATTTTGACACAGTAGATTTTTTAGCTAAGAAAAATATTGAATATTTTGAAACTTGGATTGATGAAGTTGATGCAGTTATAATTCCAGAAGCTACATGTAGTGCAATGATAAATCAAGATTGGGCACACTATTTCCATAATCAACCAGAATGGAAAAAAAGAGCTGAAAAATTATCTGAGAAGATATTTATGGCTACAAAATGGCTAGAAAACAGTACAGATTTAAAAAATATGCTTGCTAATAGTGGTAAAAAAATTGATCAACTTGTAACTTATCATGACCCATGTCATGCTAAAAAAATGCAAGGTGTATGGAAAGAGCCAAGAGAATTATTAAAACAAAACTATGTTTTAACAGAAATGAGCGATTCAAATAGATGTTGTGGTTTTGGTGGGGTTACTATGCAAACTGAAAAATATGATTTTGCAAAAGCAGCAGGAGCACCAAAAGCAGCAATGATTAGAGAAACAAAAGCTCAAATTGTAAGTGCTGAATGTAGTGCATGTAGAATGCAAATCACAAACTCTTTATATCTTGCAGATGTTGATGTTCAATTTAAGAACCCTATTGAATTAATAGCTGAAGCGTTGGAAGCATAATGGAATTTTGGCAAAATATTTATTCAAACTTTAATCCAGTAGCTTTTAATTTAGGTCCAATAGCAGTTCACTGGTATGGAATTATGTATGCACTAGCATTAATTTCTGCAATTTTTGTAGCAAAATGGTTTATTAAAAATGATAAATTAAATATTTCTAATGATTTATTTGATTCATATGTTTGGTGGGCAGAAATCGGAGTAATTTTAGGTGCTAGACTTGGTTACATATTGTTTTATGATTCTAATACCTCATATTATTTAACTCATCCATGGCAAATATTTAATCCTTATGTAAATGGTGTTTATACTGGAATTTCAGGAATGAGTTACCATGGAGCCTTTATTGGATTTATTATCGCTTCATATTTCTTTTGTAAGAAAAATAAAATATCTTTTTGGTTCATAACTGATATTTCTGTTTTAGGAATTAGCGCAGCTTATGTTTTTGGTAGAATTGGGAACTTTTTCAATCAAGAATTGGTCGGACGAGTTACTGATGTTCCATGGGGAATATATGTTGATAAAACATTAAGACACCCTTCACAAATTTATGAAGCAATACTAGAAGGTTTAGTTGTATTTATAATTTTGGTTTATCTTAGAAAAAGAAAAACTTTTGATGGTCAACTAGCACTTATGTATGGAGTTCTTTACTCTTTTATGAGAATTATTGCAGAGTTTTTCAGGCAACCAGATAGTCAATTAGGATTTCTTTACAGTAATTGGCTTACAATGGGGATTTTACAGTCGTCAGTTGTTTTAATAGTTTGTGTAGTAATATATTTAAAAATGAAAAAAGTCAATAATTTTTATTAACTATTGACTTTCATGTCTTTGTAACCAGCATCCACAGCTAGCTCTGCAATCTTATTTTTTAATAAATCTAGTCTCCAACCATGTCTACTAGCAAAATTTTCTATTTCTACGTCTCTTTGTTCAGGTGTACAAAATACAAAAATTCTTTTTAAAAAAGGTTTTGGTACTTGTATAGCTATTAATTGAAAATAATTCTCTTTACAGCTTCTTGAGCAAAAAGCCTTACTCATAGCAATCTTTTTTTTGCAAAATGGGCAATGGGACATTATTTATTACCTTTGATTATTAGTTTGTAAAACTTAGCATTAGAAACATCTTGTAAGAATTTTGGTTCAATGTCGTGTAAAGCTATTATTTCAATAACTCTACCCTCCATTAACCAACTTCGTCCGGTATCTATAATTTTTTGCGTTTCAAAAAAATGTATTAATTCTTCTTTTGAAATGATCAGTTCTTCCATATTATAACTTTTTTATTAAGATTTTGCAAATACCAAACTTAATTATTTTTAAGAATGTCTATTGTATAGCCCTTATTGGAATGGTTTTTAATAATTTCATAATAAGTTTTTTGTCTAATTTTATTTACTATATTTCTCATAGTATAAATTGACATATCCTTACCTTTCCATACGACTTCTTTTATTATATCATAATCTGTGATTTCATTTCTTTTTACAATCAGTAATTTTAAAAATGATTTTTCTAATCTAGTAAAGTCAATTAAAACTCCACCTGCTTTAAAAAATTGATCTCTATATTCATCAAAATAGATTCCATTTTCGAATTCAATTTTATCACCTCTTTTTGTTTGGTTTAGACACATAATAACTGCTAATTTTACATCTTTAGCTCTTAATGGCTTTGATAAGAATGTGTAAGCACCTGAGTTAATAGCTGTAACGATACTTTCATTATTATCTGAATCTGAAATAACGATTTTTGGTAGTGTTGGAGCTAATTGTGATAATTCTGTACATAATTCTGAAAAAGAAATTTCTTTTACATCAGCATCAATAATTGCCATGTCATAACTATTTGAACATGCTAATGATATTGCTTCTTCTAAAGTTCCTGCAACTTTTAATTCTTTAAAATAATCATCAAATTCATTTTGAATTGTATCAATTATTGACTGGTCATTTGTAACGAATAATAACTTCGCGTTGTATAACTTTCTTATATTTCTTACTGTTTTTAACATAATAGTACTCTTTATATATTGGTTTAAGTCATAATAATAACAAAAATTTCTTTATTTGTCAAAAATATTTTAATAATTTTGATTATATTTTAATAATTTTCTATTATTTCAACTTTTGCCATGAATTTCCTTTAGCAATTGATACTTTTAATGGTACATTTAATACATATATATTTTCCATTATTTGTTTTAGATCTTCAATAATTTCATCTGCAATATCTTCTTTTACTTCGAATATAAGCTCATCGTGTATTTGTAATAACATTCTCATATTATCATTATTTTTATATTTTTTATGAATTTTTACCATTGATAATTTAATTAAATCAGCTGCACTTCCTTGAAACATCGTATTAACAGCTTCTCTTAGATATGCAGCTTTAAGCATAGCATTTGCGGATTCAAAATCAAAGAGCCTTTTTCTATTTAATAATGTTTTAATGTAGCCATTTATATGAGCAGAATCTTCAATCGATTTTAAATAATCTTTTACACTCTTAAATGCTTTGAAATATGATTCAATATATATTTTTGCCTCTTTTGAAGAAATTCCTAATGTATCCCCTAATTTTTTACTTCCCATTCCATATAAAAGTCCAAAATTTATAGATTTTGCAATTGATCTTTTCTCTTTTGCTGACTCTTCACCAAAAATTTTCACAGCAGTTTGGTAGTGAATATCCAAATTATTATTAAAAGCATCAACTAAAGCTTCATCTTTTGAGAAATGAGCTAGAAGTCTAAGTTCAATTTGTGAGTAATCTATTCCTACTAATGTATATCCATCTTTTGGAATAAATGCTGATCGAATTAAAGAGCCAGCTTCTGATTTCACAGGAATATTTTGTAAATTTGGATTTTTTGAACTTAATCTTCCAGTTGCTGTTCCGGTATGTAAAAAAGAGGTATGAATTCTATTATTTTCATTTTTTAATCCAAGCTCTAATAATGGTTCAATATAAGTTGATTGAAGCTTATAAGCTTCTCTATAGTTTAATAGCAAAGGAACAACGCTGTGTGCATCAAATAAACCATTTAAAACCGCTTCATCTGTACTGTAACCTGTTTTTGTTTTTTTAGCAGTTGGTAAACCTAAAGTTTCAAATAAAACTACTCCTAATTGTTTTGGAGAATTAATGTTAAACTCCACTCCACTTGTTTCATAAATTTTATTAGTTAATTCTTGTATATACTTATAGTTTGTCTCTTTTAACTCTTTTAATAATTCAACATCTATTTTAATTCCATTGTTTTCCATATCTGCTAAAACATAAATAAAATCAAATTCTAAATCAAAAGCAAGTTTTAATAACTCTTCACTATTTTTTTCTTTAAATAATTCTAATTGTTTATTAAAAAGCTTTAAAGTCATTAATGCATCTTCAGCAGCATAATCACATGCATTTGAAATATCTACGTTTGAAAAATCTTCACCTTTTTTGACTACATCTTTAAATGCAATCATTTTATGATTAAAATACTTATCAATTTGATAATCAAGTCCTACTTTTTCATTTGTATCTAAAAGCCAAGATAAAATCATAGTATCTGCATAAAGTTTTAGTTCTAAATCAAAATTATATTTTATAACTGCATAATCATATTTAAAGTTTTGTAAAACCAATTTATGTCTGTTTAATTGAACAATTGCTTGAAATGCTGCTTCTTTTGAAATTTGATTTCCAACTCCTAAATATGAGTGTGCAATTGGAACATAATAAGCTTTATTTTCTTCATAAGCAAATGAAAATCCAACTATTTTTGCTTTTGTAACATCAATATCTGTGGTTTCTGTATCAAAAGAAACTATTGCATCTCTTGGAATTTTATTTATGACTAAAGATAGGCTATTTTCATTATCTAATAAAATAAATTCCATTTTATCTTGTTTTTCTACTTCTTTTGGAATTTGTGTTTTAAAAGACATTCCATTTTTATTTACCCTATCAAGTATTTTTGACATATCATATTTAATTAAAGTATCAGAAATCTTTAAAATTGGATTTTCACTTGGTAGTAAAAAATTATCCAAATCATCAATTATATGGCAATCTTTTGATAGTGTCACAAGCTGTTTTGAAAGAAAAGCCATATCCCTACTCTCTTCAAGTAATGTTTTCCATCTTTTTTTTTCAATATTTTCTAAATTTGCATAGATATTTTCTAGTGTTCCAAATTGTTGAATTAAAGCTTCAGCTGTTTTAGCCCCAATTCCTTTTACACCTGGAATATTATCAGCACTATCACCTAAAAGTGATTGATAATCTGTAAATTGTGAAGGATGAACTCCATATTTTTCTAAACATTTAGCTTCATTTATAACTACTCTTTTTGTTGGATCAAATAAATAAATAGTATCATCTTCAATTAATTGATATAAATCTTTATCATGGGATACAATTCGAACTTCCAAACCTTTTAGTTTCGCATCATGGGCAATTGATGCTACAATATCATCAGCTTCAAAACCTGTTCTAATTGCTGTTTTAAACCCCATTTGTTCAATCCATGAAATTGCAATTGGAAGTTGCTTTAATAAATCCTCTGGAACATCAGGTCGTTGAGCTTTATAATTATCATATAAATCATTTCTAAAAGTATTTCCTTTTGCATCAAGTGCAAAAACTATATAATCTGTTTGAAAATCTTTTCCAATATTTGATATAAAATTAATAAATCCTGTTAATAAACCTGTTGGAAAACCATCTTTTGATTTTAAAGGGGGTAAGGCAAAATAACTTCTAAATAAGAATCCAAATGTATCTATAACTGTAATTGTTTTTTTCATAAAATTTCTCTTTCATATACTTGTTTAAAGATTTTATAATATAATAATGTCACTAAAAATAAGGTTTTGAAATTATAAAATGAAAAAGGTAGACAAATGATAATAATCCCAGCTAGATTAAATTCAAGTAGATTTGCAAATAAAATTATGGTTGATATTTTAGGCTTACCTATGGTAATAAGAACTGCAAAGCAAGTTAGTAGCTTGGATAGAGTTGTGATTGCAACTGATTCACAAGAGGTAGTTGATTTAGCTAAAGAATATGGTTTTGATGCAATTATGACATCAAGTTTACACAATAGTGGAACTGATAGAATAAATGAAGCTGTTAATATTTTAAATCTTAGCAATGATGAAATTATTGTTAATGTACAAGCAGATGAGCCTTTTATTGAAATAGAAGTTGTACAAGCTGTAATAGATAGAGTAAAACAAATAAAAGAAAATAATGAAGATATAATGATTACTTCTTGTTACAAAGAAATTAGTTCAGAATTAGCAGATGATCCAAATCATGTAAAAGTAATTTTAGATGAAAATTCAAATGCAATTTATTTTTCAAGAGCAAAAGTTCCATACCATAGGGATCATTACGAAGCAGCTACTTATAGTGGTCATTTAGGTATATATGGTTTCACTAAAAAATCTTTAAATAATTTTTGTGAACTAAATTCTTCTAAATTGGAAAATATAGAAAAATTAGAACAATTAAGAGCTATAGATAATGGATTTAAAATAGCAATGGTAAAAGTAAAGTCTAAATCTTTTGGAATAGATACACAACAAGATTTGGATAATGCAATAAGAATTTTTGGTAAATAATTTATAAAAATTTTATTTACTTTAGTTTAAAAACAATAAAGTCATTTTAATGATAATTTATGTAAACTATAGTAGATAAAGAAAATTTAAGGCAAATAATGCGTTATGATATATCAATAATAGACGATGACATTATCCAATTTAATGAGCTAGAAGAGTACTCTTTTAATAAATTAAAAAATATTAAATTTACTCTTTTCTCAGATATTAATAAGCTAAATGAAGATTTAGATTTAACAGATTTATTAATTATTAATGTCAAATTTCTTGAATATTTCAATAAAATAAAGCAATTTTTAAAAGAAGATGTATTTGTAATATTTTTAATAAATGACGAAATTGAATTAGAAAACTTATCAAAATTAAAAAATATTGATACTATATATAGTCCCCTTAAATTCAATGATTTAATTAGTAAAATTGCTAAATATATAAATTTAATTGAAAAAAAACCAGTAATTAAAAAAGAAGAAGAATTATCAAATTCTATAATTGATAATATCAATTATCCTATCTTTTCTACAGATGGTCATAGTGTTATTTTTTCAAATGAACATTTCTTTAAACTTACAAATTGTTCTTCACTAGAGGAAATAAATACAAAATATAAAAAGATAAAAAATATCTTCCATAAAGAAGAAGAATGCTTTAGTGAGTTAAATAAAAAATGGTTAGCAAAAACTGAAGTTGTTAACACAAAAGTTTGTATCTTAGATGAAGAAAATAATAAACGTTTCTTTTCTCTACAAAAAATATTTTTAACCCATAATCATACAAATATAATTATTTTAAATGATATAAGTCATGAGATAAAACATAAAAATGAATTATTCCAACTTTTATACACAGATAACTTAAGTAAATTTCCTAATCGTACAAAATTAATCGAAGATTTACAAAATAATTTACTTACATTAGAGGCTGTTTGCTTATTAAATATCAATTCTTTTAAAGAAGTAAATGATTTTTTTGGACATAATGTTGGTGATTCAATATTAATTGATGTTGCTCAGTTAATAAATAAAAAAATAAAAAAATATTCTTATTTAAAATTTTTTAAATTTCCTTCTGATAATTATTGCGTCATAAGTACAGTTGATAATAAATCCGAGTTTATAGAATTAATGAAAAATATATTAGATTCTGTTTATAAGAATGTTTTTATATATGAACAGTATGAAATTGATATTAGGATTACTGCCGGAATCTCTTTTTCCAATAAAAATAATAAATTAATTACAGCAGATATTGCCTTGCAAACTGCAAAAAAAGAAAATAAAGATTACTTAGTATTTTTTGATGAATTAGATAAATTTCAAGAATATGAAAATAATATGCTTTGGACAAAAAAATTAAAATCAGCATTTGTCAATGATAACATAGAAGTTTATTTTCAACCCTTGGTAAATAATAAAACTCTAAAAGTCGATAAATATGAGTGTTTGGTAAGATTAATAGAAGAAAATGGAAAGATTGTTTCACCTTATTTTTTCTTAGATATTTCTAAAAAATCAAATCAATATAAAAAACTGACAAAAATTGTTTTAGAAAAATCATTCAAAAGATTTGAAAATCTTCCTTTTGAATTTTCTGTGAATATTTCTTATGAAGATATTGAAAGTAGTGATTTTTTAGATTTTATAAAAAGTATGATAAAAAAATATAATATTTCAAATAGAGTAGTTTTTGAAATACTCGAAGATGAAAGTATTAAGAATTATCAATGTTTAATATCTTTTATTGATGAAATAAAAGCTCTTGGATGTAAAGTTGCAATAGATGATTTTGGTTCTGGATATTCAAATTTTGAACACTTGTTAAAGATGAATATAGATTATTTAAAAATTGATGCATCATTGATTAAAAATGTCGCAACAGATGAGACTTCATATAAAATAACAAAAACTATAATAGAGTTTGCAAAAAATTTAAATCTAAAAACAATCGCTGAATATGTAGAAAATGAGCAAATTTTCAATATTGTTAGAGATTTAGGTGCAGATTATTCTCAAGGCTATTTTTTCTCAGAACCTCTTGCAATACCTAGTGTTGTTGAATTTAACAAAAAGACATATCATGAATAAAGAAATTTTAAAAAATATTTCAATTTTATATGTAGAAGATGAAAGCGATGTAAGAGAATTTACATCTAAACTCTTATCATCTTTATTAAAAAATGTATTTACTGCTGAAAATGGCCAAGATGGATTGGAATTATATAAAGAAAATATAAATACTATTGATTTAATTGTTACAGATATTAATATGCCAAAAATGAATGGTATTACTATGTGTGAGAAAATAAGAGAGCTAAATAAAGAAATCCCTATTGTAGTTACAAGTGCACATAATGATACTAGTTTTTTAAAGAAAGCTATTGATGTGGGAGTTAGTACCTATGCAATGAAACCTATTGATTTATACCAACTAATTGAGAGTATTACAAAAGCAATTGAACCGATTTTTTTAAAAAAAGAACTTGTAAATTTGAATTTATCTCTTGAAAGTAAAATAGAAATGGAAATTGAGAAAATAAAATCTATTTTAGATGCCCAAGAAAATATTGTAATAGTTACAAATAAAGAGGAAATAACAAATATAAATAAGAAGTTTATGGAATTTTTTAGAATTGAGAGTTTTGAGAAATTTAAAGAATCAAAGAAAGATATCTTTGATCTTTTTCAAGAAGAGTTCGGTTTTATTACAAGAAATCAAATGGAAAAACAAGAGTGTTGGCTTAAATACATTAAAGAATTACCAGAAATAGATAGAATTGTTAAAATCAAAAATAATGCAAATGAAGAAAAACTATTTACAATAAATATAGATTATTATGAAAATAAAGAACATTATTATATATTTTCTCTAACAGATATTACAAGTATAAAAGAAAAAGCAAATTTATTAGAATATCAATCTAGCCATGACAAACTAACAGGATTATTTAATAAAAATAAATTTGATGAATTTTATGAAAAAGAAATAAAAAGATCTAAAAGATATAAAAATGATTTATCTATTATACTTTTTGATATAGATGAATATAGAGAAATAATAGAAATGTATAAATCTCCAATTGGAGATATTATTTTAAAAGATATTTCACAAATAATGTCAAATTGTATTAGAGAACAAGATATATCAGCTAGATGGGGAGGAGAAGAATTTTTGGTATTACTTCCTCAAACTAATTTAGAAGGTGCTCTAACTGTTGCTAATAAAATAAATACAACAGTATTTGAACATCTATTTACAGACAAACAACTAAAACTAACTGCAAGCTTTGGAGTATCAGTACTACAAGAAGATGATGACGAAAAAACTTTTTTTTCAAGAGTTAATAAACTTTTATATGAAGCTAAAAATATAGGAAAAAACAAAGTAATAGCAAAATAAGCTATTACTTAGAAATTGAAATTCTCACCTAAATAGTGTTCTCTAACCTTAGAATCTTTTCTGATTTCGTCACTTGTTCCACTTGCCAATAAAGCTCCTGCTTTCATAACATAAGCTCTATCACAAATTTCAAGAGTTTCTCTTACATTATGATCTGTTATTAAAACCCCAATATCAATTTTTGTTAATTGATGAATAATCTCTTGAATATCTTTAACTGCAATTGGATCAACCCCTGCAAAAGGTTCATCAAGAAGTAAAAATTTAGGTTTAGAAACTAAGGCTCTTGCTATTTCAGTTCTTCTTCTTTCCCCACCTGATAAAGAAACACCTTTTCTTTGTCTTATTGGTTCAATATTAAAAAGTTCTAGTAATTCTTCTACTCGTCTAATTTGTTCTTTTTTATCTTTTGTAACAATTTCAGCAGCAAGCATTAAGTTATCTTCTACTGATAAATCTTTAAAGATTGAAGATTCTTGAGGTAAATATCCTATACCTTTTAACGCTCTTTTATGTAAAGGCAATAATGTTATATCCTTATCATCAAAATATACATTTCCACTACTTGGCTTTACTAAACCACAAACAGTATAAAATGTTGTAGTTTTTCCAGCACCATTTGGTCCTAATAATCCAACTATTTCACCTGATCTAATTTCTAAAGAAATACCATGTAATATTTGAGTTTTTTTAATATTTTTTGTTATGTCTTGTATATGTAATCTATGCATTTATTGTATATAACCTTTTATTTTCTTTCTTTTCAATCTCTATTAAAATTACGTTATAACCATAATCTTTTAATATTTCTTCTAATTTTTCATCACCCCATTCTACAAAATGAGTTCCTTTTTTTTCAAACTCTTCAAGCATTCCTAAAGCTATAAATTCATTTAGTGTTTTATTGTAAACATCATAATGAAAAATATTACCTGAATATATAGCTTGTAAGGAAAAAGTAGGAGAGGTAACTAAATCATCTAAATTCAAAGTCTTTACATAATTTTTAACAAGGGTTGTTTTACCACTTGCCAAATCACCTCTTAATATAACAATAAAATCATCATTTTTTAATAATTCTATTAAATACTCAACTAAGTTGCTTAATTCATCTAATTTTAATTCAAAAGTTTTCTGCAAAAAAATTCCTAGCTTAATTGATTTGATACTTTGATGATTTGAGCTAATTTATCTTTAGCAGCTCCACTAATAATAGCTTCTTTTGCCATATCAATACCATCTTTAAAATCTCTTGCTTTCTCATCTACTATTAAAGCTGCTGCTGCATTTAGTAATACAATATTCAGTTTTGCACCAATAAGTTTTTTTGATAATAAATCGCTTGTTAGTTTTGCATTAAATTTTGCATCTCCACCTATAATTTCACTTTTATCACTTAGTTGCATACCGTAATCTTCAGGGTTGATTTCAAAATCTTCGATTTTTCCATTATATAAACTACTTGCATGTGTTATATCTGAAATTGAGATTTCATCCATTCCATCATTTGAAGATACTATCATAGATCTTTTAGTATCTAACATATCTAGAGCATATGCTAATTTATTTATATATGATTTATCAAATACCCCAATTAACTGTTTTGATACAGTTGCTGGATTTGATAATGGTCCTAAAATATTAAAAATAGTTCTATGGGGTATTGATTTTCTAATAGGCATAATATGTTTCATACATGGATGATGATTTTGTGCAAACATAAAAGTAAAACCTGTTTCTTCTAACATTTTTGCACTATTTTCAAGACTAATATTTAAATTAATACCTAAAACTTCTAGCATATCAGCACTTCCTGATTTACTAGTAATACTTCTATTTCCATGTTTTGCAACATAAGATCCACAAGCTGCTAATAAAATAGAAACTGTTGTTGAAACATTAAAAGAGTTAGATTTATCTCCTCCTGTTCCACAATTATCAATTAGTTTTTCTTTTAAATCATAATGAACAGGTAAAGGTATCATATGATCTCTCATAGCACTAGCAGCTCCTGCAATTTCAGCTGCTGTTTCACCTCTTTCATATAATTCAATTAAATATTCTCTTACTTCATCCTCTGATAATCTGTTTTCAAAAATATCATCAAATTTAAGTTTTGCTGCATTAAACATTTAATCTATCCTTTGTACATATTCATCTATTTTTGATTTTGGTGTTGATTTTGTTGTTGGGATTTGTAATACCTTGAATTTATCACTTCTTTCAAGATATTTTATTTCTATAATATCCCCAACTTTAACCTCTTTTGCTTTTTTTACAGCTAAGTCATTTATAAAAACAACTTTGTGTTCAAGCATATCTTCTGCAACTGCTCTTCGTTTTGTAATATTAACGGCATTTAAAAATTTATCTATTCTCATAAAGAAAATTATAGCTAAACTTTGATAAAATGATGCCTTAAAAATAACGTAAGCACAGGATATATTTATGAGTAAAAAAGATGTTAAAAAAGTAGTTTTAGCTTATAGTGGTGGTTTAGATACTTCTATTATTTTAAAATGGCTTCAAGATGAATACAAAGCTGAAGTTATTACTTTCACAGCTGATTTAGGTCAAGGTGAAGAAGTTGAACCTGCTCGTGTTAAAGCAATAGCTTGTGGTATTAAACCAGAAAATGTTTTCATTTTAGATATTAAAGAAGAGTTTGTAAAAGATTATGTTTTCCCTATGTTTAGAGCAAATGCAATTTATGAGGGTGAATATTTATTAGGAACTTCAATAGCAAGACCTTTAATTGCAAAAAAATTAATTGATATTGCAAATGAAAAAGGTGCAGATGCTGTATCTCATGGAGCAACAGGAAAAGGAAATGACCAAGTTAGATTTGAAATTGGTGCCCTAGCATTAAGACCTGATATCAAAGTTATTGCTCCTTGGAGAGAATGGGATTTAAATTCAAGAGAAAGTTTACTTGAGTATGCTAGAAAACATGGTATTGAAATTGCTCAAAAACATCTTGATAAAGATGGAAATCCTGCTATTAGTCCTTATTCTATGGATGCAAACTTATTACATATTTCTTATGAAGGTTTACATTTAGAAAATCCATCTAATGAGCCTGAAGAATCAATGTGGTTATGGACTACTCCTCCTGAATTAGCTCCAGATGAAGCTGAATATTTAACAATAACTTATAAAAATGGAGATCCAATTGCAATAAATGGTGAAGAAATGTCACCTGCAACTTTACTTGAAACACTAAATCAATATGGAAATAAACACGGTATTGGAAGAGTTGATATTGTTGAAAATAGATATGTTGGTATGAAAGCTAGAGGATGTTATGAAACTCCAGGTGGAACTATTATGTTAAAAGCACATAGAGCTATTGAATCTATTTGTTTAGATAGAGAAGCTGCACACTTAAAAGATGAGTTAATGCCAAGATATGCTAAGTTAATCTACCAAGGTTACTGGTTCTCTCCTGAGAGAGAAATGCTTCAAGCAGCAATCGATGCAACTCAAAAAAATGTAGAAGGTAATGTAAGAGTTAAACTTTACAAAGGTAATGTTATGGTTGTAGGAAGAGAATCAATTAACTCTTTATATGATGATGCATATTCTACTTTTGAAAAAGATGAAGTTTATAATCAAAAAGACGCAGAAGGATTTATTAGATTAAATGCTTTAAGATTTATCATTGCTGGTAAAAACCCTAATAGAAAATAAATTTTGATTTCTATATTTTAAAAAGGTGGCTTATTTTAAGTCACCTTTTTTTATTGCTATTTTAAATTTCAAAAGATATAATCTTTCCAAATAAAGCTAAGGAAAGAGTTATGATATTAAAATTTAAAGAATTTTATCCAGAAATTCATCAAACAGCTTGGATTGCACCAAGTGCTGATTTAATTGGGAATATTACTATTGGTGAGGATTCATCAGTTTGGTTTCAATGTGTTATAAGAGCTGATGTAAATAAAGTTGTAATAGGAAAAAATTCAAATATCCAAGATTTATCAATGATTCATACAGATTATAATACTCAAACAATCATTGGTGATAATGTAACAATAGGTCATAAAGTTATGCTTCATGGATGTAAAATCGAAGATAATTGCCTAATAGGAATGAGTGCGACTATTTTAGATAATGCAGTTATTGGTGAAGGAAGTATCGTTGGAGCCAACTCATTAGTAACTTCAGGAAAAGTATTTCCTCCTAGAAGCTTAATTATGGGAAGTCCTGCAAAAGTAGTAAAAGAGTTAAGCCAAGAAGAAGTAGATAAACTAATTGCTCATGCTGCTCATTATGTAGATTATAAAAATGAGTATAGATAAGAAATAATAGGTTTTTAAACCTATTATTTTAGATATTTATATAAAAATCTTTTAAATATCTTGATTCTATTAAAATAACTAACATATCATCCTTTTTCACTTGATATGAAGGATTAATATCTAAACTCCAAGTTGAATTTGTTTTATAAGATACAATTTTTAGATTTTTATACTCTGATTGAATTTCAGAGATTTTTTTATAAATAAGATTTTCATTTACAACTAGTTTTATCATTTTTAAAGTATTGCTAATATCAATTTCTTCAATAGTAATATTATCAATTAATTTTTTTACAAGCAATCTACCAGCTATTTTTTCAGGGTAAATAACTTTAAAAGCCCCTATTTTAGAAAGAATTTCTCCATGGGTAGATGTAATTGCTTTTGCGATTACATGTTTATTATTTAAATCTTTTAAAGCCATAACTGTTAAAATACTAGCTTCTATATTAGCTCCAATACTTACAATAACTGTATTTAAATTATAAATTCCAACCTCTTCTAGAGCTGCTTTATTTGTACTATCTAAAATAAATGCATCATCAATAAACTCACTGATTTCTTGTATTTTTTTTTCATCATTATCAACTGCAATTACTTTAACATTTAATCTTGATAAACTTTTTGCAACATAAAATCCAAATTTTCCTAAACCAATAATAGCTATTGTTTTCATATAATAATTTTTCCTACTGGGTATTTAAAATGTTTAGTTTTTGCTTTTCCTACTAAAATTATTCCAAAAGCAAATACGCCTAATCTTCCTGCTATCATTAAAATAATAATAACAATTTTTCCAAATGTATCAAACTGTTGAGATAAACTTAATATATCTCCATTTCCAGTTGAAACACCAACAGTTGCAAAAGCAGAAACTACCTCAAATAAGATATTCATAAAAGGTAAATTTTGTGTTTCAACTAATATTAAAACAGTAAAAAGTACAAAAAATGATGAAGAGATAATAATTGCTAAAGCTTTATTTATAACTTTTTGCTCTATCGTTCTTTTAAAAATACTTGGTTGTTGATTACTCTCTTTTAAAATATAAATTACTGTAATTATCAAAATAGCAACAGTAGTGATTTTTATACCACCTGCTGTACTTCCTTGCCCTGCTCCTGTCATCATAAATAAAGTTGAGAAAAATAAAGATGAATCTTTTAAAGAAGCAAGATCAATACTATTAAATCCAGCCGTTCGAAAATTTACTGATAAAAAAAAAGCATTTAGTATCTTGTCATAGAAATTTAAATTTCCAAAGGTTTTTGGATTATTCCATTCTATTGATAAAAACAATAACATACCAAAAACAATTAATATAATAGTTCCATAAAGCATAATTCGAGTATGAATAGTAAATCTTTTAGAAAATCTTCTATTTTCATAAATTTCAATCAAAACGAAATATCCCAAACCACCTGAAATTATTAGAAAACAAACTGTAAATAAAACAATAGTATCACTTTTATATCCAATTAAAACATCAGGAAATAAGGAAAATCCTGCATTATTAAAAGCACTAATACTATGAAATATTCCAAACCACACGGCTTTAGGAAAATCATATTTATCAAGAAATCTTAAGCTTAAAATAACTGCTCCCATAAATTCAATAAATAATACAAAGGCTAAAATTTTCTTTGCAAAAGCACCAACATGAAGATTTGGTAAGTCTAAAGATTGTTTCATAGCCTTTTTTTCATCAATATTCAATTTTTGATTAAATGATAAAAAAAAGATTATTACTAATGACATATATCCAATTCCACCTATTTGAACAAGAACTAAGATTATAAATTCTCCCGTAAAAGTAAAAACTTCTGATGTACTAATTACAATTAATCCAGTAACACTAGTAGCACTAGCAGATGTAAAAAGAGCATCTATAAACTCTATTTTCCCAATATGTGAAATTGGTAGAGATAGTAATACAGCTCCTAAAAAAATGATAAATAAATAACCTAAAAAGATTGATCTTACGTATTTATGTTCCATTGAATATTCTATTGATTAAATGAAAATCTATAACCAACACCCGATTGTGTTTTTATATAGTCAGGTCTAGTAGAGTTTTCTTCTATTTTTTTTCTAAGAGTATTTACATAAGTTCTTAAGTACTGCATTTCATTTTGGTAACCTGTGCCCCAAACTTCTTGTAAAATTTGTTTATGGGTTAAAGTTTTATTCATATGCAACATAAAATATTTTAATAACTCATATTCAATTGGAGTTAATTTTAAAATTTCACCTCTTAAAGAGATACTTCTTGAAGTAATATCTAGTTCTAGTTCATTACAAACTATTTTATTTGAAACAAGATTTTCATTATTTACATTTCTTCTTAAATTTGCTCTAATTCTTGCTAGTAATTCATTCACAGAAAAAGGTTTAGTAATATAATCATCAGCTCCAACATCAAGGGCTGCAACTATTTCTTTTTCATCATGTCTTGCTGTTAATACTACTATTGGAACTTTTGATATTTCTCTGATTTGTTTTATTAAATCTTTTCCATCTCCATCACTTAAACCTAAATCAACAATAAGTAAATCAGGATTATGACTTAGAAACATTATTAGGGCATTTTTTTTGCTATCACTTGATATAAAATTAAATTCATACTCTTTAAAAGTGATTTCTAAAAGTTTTTTTACCGATATATCATCTTCTATAATATGTATTAAATATTGTTTCATATTAATCTTGCTCTCTTTTCTATGGGTAATTCTATTTCAATTAAAATACCATTTTCTTCTGGAATTGCTTTGATTTCTCCATTATGAAGTTTTACAATACTCTTACAAATAGCTAAACCTATTCCACTTCCTAAAATATCATTTGTATCTTCTAATCTATAAAATTTATCAAAAATATTTTTTAATTTCTTTTTATCAAGAAATTCAGTTTCATTAAAAATTTTGATTTTTATAAAATTGTTCAGATTTATTATTTCAAAATTGATTTTTGTGTCAGACTTTGAATACTTAAATGCATTATCAAGTAAATTAATAATCAATTGTGTAAGTAAGGTATTATCTCCCCAGAATAGACTTAATTCATCGATTTTTATATGAAGAATCTCATCATTTTGTTTTTGAGAAAACTCATTAAGGGCAACTCCTATTATATCTTCAAAATCACACCATTCTAATTTTAAATCAATATCCTCACTTGATAATCTTGTGCTATCTAAGATATTTGTAATTAATCTTTTCATTCTAAGTGAAGCATAATTTATATCTTCATAAAGATTAAGTTTACTATTTTCATCTAAATTATCATTTGTTAAAATCAAATTTATACTTCCATGTATTGTAGAAAGTGGTGTTCTTAAATCATGGGATATTATGTGTAATAAACTTTCTCTTAGTTCATTTTGTTTTCTTTGTGTATTTAAATTTTTTGCTTGAACAGTGATTATCCAACCAACAATTCCATATATAAAAAAGCTATAAAGATAAAGTTCATTATGCACAGAAAAACTATAAAGAGGAGGAATATATAAAAAATTTAGAAAAATCACACTTAAAAGTGTCATAAAAAGTGTTGCTTTTATATTTCCATGAATTGCTACAACAATAACAGGAATAATATGGATTAAAGTAATATTTATAATAGCCAATGAATTTTTAAAAACATGACTGATTAAAGTGATAAGTAACAGGATTACTAATGCTTTCAAAAAGTAATTAAACTGTTTATATTTAGTTAAGTTTTTTACCAAACTAAGCTCTTGGCAATTTAATTAACAAAATCAAAGTTAGTAAGCCTAAAATAGCTAACATTATAATATTTATAACGGGCATAAATCTTCCTAAGAATCATTTTATCCATTGTATTTGTTTTTTTGTAAAGAGTAAATCAAAATTTTATGAAAAATATAAAGATTTTATAAAGATAATTTTTCTTATTTATTTGTAAATAATAGGTTTTAAACCTATTATTTACATTTAGCATATGCTTCTTTTAATTTTGAATATAAATCATCAAAACTTACATCATCCATATTTTCTAATAAATCTACCATTACAACATTATCTTCGTTTCCATTCCATACTTTTATATAAGAGCCTTCTTTATAACCATTATCTTGTCTAAATTGATTTAAACAATTTTTACCGATATATAGTTTTTGTAACCACATAAAAGAAAGTCCAGAAACCTTACAACATCTAAAGAACTGATCAATAAATCTCTCTATTCCACTAAATGATGGCATATTTCCTGTGTCAATTGCTAGTGAAATATATGATAGTTTCTCTGCTTCATTTACCATTAATTTTACATCTACATCATTTGAAGCTTCATAAATACAATGTGTATTTACTAAAGATACTGCTTTTGGTACATTTGTTTCTTGTAAAATATAAGACATTAAGAAGTGCCAAATATCTACTAGTTCCACATGGATATTATTCATATCAGGAGCTGAATTTATATTTTTCCAGTGTTTCCAAGGTGTTGATTCTATTAATTCTGCAACTTCCATATGTATACATCTTAACCAGTTTATTTCTTTACCAAATTTATTTGAACCTAATTCCCAATTTTTACCATTTGTAGAGTCATTTAATTTTTTTTGTAATAAGAACATCTCTTCTAATTTATGAGGAAATGATGACACTTCTTCTAAAAGTGAAGCCAAAGGTAAACACTCTTCAATAACATTATCTAAAGTTGAATTCATAGGGAACAGCTCTTTTTCACCCTTTAAAAGATGTAAAATTAATGAAACCATATAAGGAACTTCATTTTTTTCTTCCCAATTTAAAACATCATTAGATGTAACTCCTGCATAATGCATAAAATCTTCTATGCTTAAAAAGCCTAATGACTTTATACTCTCTTTAAAATCTTTATATAACAACTTAAACTCCTATTTTAATGGTAATTGAACAATAAATTTTGCACCTTTTGGTGTATTATATGCATTTATTTTTCCTAAACTGTGTTGTTCAATAATAGCTTTACACATATACAATCCTAATCCTGTTCCATTTTTATTATTTTTTGTTGAAAAATATGCTTCAAAAATCTTACTAAGAACATTTTCTTTTATTCCACCTGCATTATCTTCAAACTCAATATATAAATAGTTATCTTTTTCATAAGTATGAATATCTATAACTCTATTCTCTATATTATTTTCTATCATCGCATCACAAGAATTTTTAGCTAAATTTATAAATACTTGAACCATTTCATTTAAATAAATTTGTATTTCTGAAGTAGATTCATTTTTATAATTTATTTTTACTGAATTTATTTTAAATAAATATGATAAAAAATCTAAAGACTTATTTATAACATTTTCAATATAAACTTCTTCTTTTTTCTTATTAGGTTTAAAATAATCTCTAAAATCATCAATAGTTTTTGACATATAATCTAACTGTAAAGATACCTGTTTTACAACATCATCAAGCATTTCATCAGAAAGTTCACCTTTTATCATCTTTAATAAAGGTAATTTCTGAATCAAGATAGAGACAGCTTGTAAAGGCTGTCTCCATTGATGAGCAATCATCGAAATCATCTCACCTAAGGCTGCTGATTTTGATTGTTCTATTAGCAAATTTTGTTGACTTACTAACTCTTTTTGTGATGTAATATCTTCTCTTATAGCATCATAGCTAATAATCACGCCATTATTATCAAAGTTTGGATGAATAGTAGTTTTTACCCAATAAAAACTTCCATCTTTTTTAAGATTTTTTATTTCACCTTGCCACATATTTCCTGATTTTATAGTTCTCCATAAATCTTCAAACAACTCTTTTGGCATATCTGGATGTCTTATAATATTATGAGATTTACCTATTAATTCATAAGCTTCATATCCTGATATTTTGCAAAAAGCACTTGATACACTTGTTATTATGCCTTGAAGATTTGTTCTTGACATAATCACATATCTATCAACAATATCAATGGATTTTGTTAAGGCATTTTCAACTTGTTCAATAGATTTTGAGTAAATATCTAAAATTATTAAAAAAACTTTTTGGAAATAAAAATTAATTTCTTGAAATAATTCCAAAGATTGATTTTCAGTTTTAAAAGCAAAATCAACTAAAGCATCTTTAAAAGCTATAAAAAGTACAAATAACTCATTTACTCTTAAATTTTGTTTTTTTAGATATTTTAAAAAATCAACTACAACAGCACTATTTTGAGTTTTTTCATCGTTTTTAATAGTTTTAATATAATGTTCTAAAAAACCAAAAGAATATCTCTTGATAAATAGTTCTTCATTTATTGAATAATTATCAATTAATTCTTTAATTTTTGAAGAATTAATCCAAGTTCTAATAATAGTTATTTTATTTTTTTCTATTATTTCAATAAATTCTTTTAGCTGCATATATACTACTCTTTATTATGTTTCAAAGTGAAAAAATGGCAATCAGCACCACTTGATCTTTTTACAGTAATTGAAGGAAGAAACTGCGACTTAAAGCCATAAGCTTTACAACCATGAGGTTTCCCTCTCTCCCAAGTAACAAAATAATAAACACATTTCTGACAAACTATTCTTTTTTCTTCCATCTTCTTACTTATATTTATATTTCAACTTTACTTTGTATAGCTTTTGATAGGGATAAAATATCTACATTTTCCAAACTAACACCTGTTGGAACACCTTGAGCAATTTTTGTAAATTTAATATTGAAGTCTTTTAATTTATCCTCTATATATAAAATAAATGCATCATTTGCAATTGAAGGTGTAATGGCAAATAAAATATTTTCAACTTCATTATTATCTATAAATTTATGCAATGAATCTATAAGATCTTGGTCAAGTTCTTCTATTACAAAGTACTTTCCATCGAATTGTTTTGAATCTTCAATAACAAAAATATCTTTTGCACTTTGAACAATACATAATTTTGTATTGTCTCTTGATTCATCCAAACAAAATTCGCAAATCTCATGTTCACTCATAGAGCCACATCTTGAACATTTAGTAATGTTTTTTAATGCATTCTCAATACTATGAGCGATTTTGATTCCACAATAATTGTCATTCATAACAATATGATAAGCTAGGCGAAGAGCAGATTTTTTTCCAATAGTGGGCAATGATTCAAACGCTTCAACAAGTTCGTAAAATTTTTCTAATCCTTTATTCATTCGTGGATTATATCTAAGATTTATCAATTTTTAGATAAAATCGCGTCTTACATAAATTCAATTATTTTTTAAGGGGATATTAAATTGACTGAGATAGATTATTATGAATTACTAGAAGTTAGTAAAAGTTCAGATAAGGGCACAATCAAAAAAGCTTATAGACAAATGGCTATGAAGTATCATCCTGATAAAAACCCAGGTGATAAAGAGGCTGAAGAGAGATTTAAAGCTATAAATGAAGCTTATCAAGTATTAAGTGATGATAAAAAAAAATCTATTTACGATAGATATGGGAAAGCTGGTCTTGAAGGACATGGACAAAGAGGTGGTGGATTCTCTGGAGGGTTTGATGACTTAGGTTCTGTTTTTGAAGAGATGTTTGGAAGTGCTTTTGGTGGTGGTTCACGTGGAAGAAGACAACAAAGAAAATCATATAACTATAATCTTGATGTAACTATTGAAGTTAAACTTGCATTTAACGAAGCTGTATTTGGATGTAATAAAGAGATTAAATACAAGTACAAAACAGCTTGTAAACCTTGTAAAGGTACAGGGGCGAAAGATGGAAAACTTTCTACTTGTACTACTTGTAATGGACAAGGTCAAGTTCATGCAAGACAAGGTTTTATGACTTTCGCTCAAACCTGTCCAAAATGTGGTGGAAGTGGTCAAAGTGCTGCTGATTCTTGTAAATCATGTAAAGGTACAGGTTATGATGAAGTAAGCGATAACTTTAAAGTTGATATTCCAGAGGGTGTTAATGATGGAATGAGAATTAGAGTTTCAAATAAAGGAAATATTGCACCTGATGGCTCAAGAGGAGACTTGTATTTACAAGTATCTGTGAAAGAAGATTCTCATTTTGTAAGACATGATGATGATATTTACTATGAAGCTCCTATATTCTTCACACAAGTTGCACTTGGAGGAAAAATCACTATTCCAGGTCTTAGAGGTAAACTTGAACTTGAGATTCCACAAGGAGCAAAAGATAAACAACAATTTACTTTCAAAGGTGAAGGTGTAAAATCTGTTCAAGGATATGGAAAAGGAAGCTTAATTGTACAAATTAAGATAGAATATCCAAAAACATTAAATGATGAACAAACTCAATTATTAGAAAAACTTCAAGAAAGTTTTGGAATAGAGAGTAAACCCCATGAAAAAAACTTTGAAAATATGTTTGACAAAGTTAAGAAATGGTTTTCATAGTATAAAAAATAGGAACTAATATGGAATTAAAATATGTAGGGCTAAAACCTATTATTAGTGAGCATGGTATATCTTTTAAAGATGGGAAAGAAGATAAATATGTTTATTTGTCTTTTGCTGTTGATATTTTAATTGCCTTAGACCATAATTATGTACATAATGTAAAATACTCTCATACTTTAAATGAACAAAGACTAACGTCTAAAGAGATTTTAGAAATACTTCTAAAATCTCATCCAAACTTAGAAAACACGATGGATGAAGAGATAAATTCTTATATTATTCATTTAGATAAAAAAGAAGAAAATATCAATAATCAAGTTCATTTAAATGAAATTGAGAAAAAAGCTTATATAGCAAATCTTAGAATCATGAGAGATTATCTAATCCAACGTGCTAAAAATAAAATATTTTATGAACACTGTATAGATACAATTGCTCAGAGCATAATTTATCATAAAATAAAAGAGATAGATACCCCATTTAATGAAAAATTTTGGCACATTTTACAGACTATTGAGGGAAAACTTTCTCTTCATAAAGTTAGTTCTAATTTGAAAGTTGAATCTCTAAAAGCATTTCTTTTTATAAATTGTTAAAATAAGCTTAAGAAAATATAATCTTTTTTAGACTATAATAGTTTTTTAAGTAAAAATATATAAATAAGGCTTTTACTGTGTTCAAACATCTTTTACTATTATTTTTATTATTTAATACAGTTTTTGCAAATATCTTACAAAATTTAACACATGAAGAAAAAAAATTCATAAAAAATAATCCAATTATAAATGTTGGTGCAGAAATAGACTGGCCTCCTTTTGATTATGTTGAAGATGAAAAATACAAAGGATTAGCTAAAGAGTATTTGGAACTAATTGAAAAAAGAACTGGACTGAAGTTCAATTATATTCATGGATACAAATGGAATGAATTATTACAAATGGCTTTTGAGAAAAAAATAGATTTAATGCCTATTTTATCAAAAACACCTAATAGAGAAAAAAATCTAATTTTTACATCAAATAGCTATATGGTAATTAGAGATTACTTATATAGTTCAAATAAAACTTACAAAACATTGGATGATTTGAGTGATAAATCTATTGCAATAGAAAAAGGATACGCTCACGAAGATTTTATAAGAAACAACTATCCAAAAATCAAAATTATTGAAGTTAATGATACTTTAGAAGCTATAGATTTATTGCTTACAAAAAAAGCTGATGCTTTAATTTCAAATATTCCCCAAATTGAATATTTAACAAAAAAATATAATTTAAGTGAATTAACTCCGACTTTTGTGGTAAACAAAGTTAACAACTTATATATGGCTTTTAGAAATGATTTTCCTATTTTAAAAAGTATAATTGATAAGGCATTAGATAGTATTAGTATGATAGAGAAAAATGAATTATCATCAAAATGGAAAGATAAAAGTAAAATTGTTTCTGAATTTACTCCCTTAGAAAAAGAGTTTATCCAAAATCATAAAACACTGACTTTTGCAAATGAAATAGATTGGGTTCCATATGATTATCTTGAAAATAATCAAGCAACGGGTTATGTAGTAGATTATATAAAACTTATTAGCTCAAAAATAGGTATTGAACCCGTTTTCATAAGTGATAATTGGAATAATTTATTAAAAAGATTTGATAATAAAGAAATAGATATTATGCCAGTAATAGGTTTTAATGAAGATAGAGCAAAAAGATTTAACTATACAAAAGCTTATATAAATCAAGAACTATCAATAATTACAAAAAAAAATCAATTTAGTATAATTAATATTGATGACTTATCAAATAAGAAATTAGCACTAGTTAAGGGTTGGAATACAACTAAAATATTAAAAGAAAATTATCCTAAAATAAATATTATTGAATTTGATACACTTAATGAAGTTTTTGAAAGTATTAAAATAATATAGCAGATGCTACAGTACAAAATACTTTAATATCCAACTATTATATTAACAAAAACTATTTTGACGTATTAAAACAATCCACTAAAATTGTAATCAATAACTTTGATGATAAACTTTATATGGGAGTTAGTAAAGATTTACCACTTCTTGATGTAATAATAAATAAAGCTATTTCTAAAGTATCACCAGTAGAAATAGAAGCCCTTAATAAAAAATGGTTGAAAACTAAAGAAACCATACTTTTTACTGAAGAAGAATTAGATTTTATAAAAAATAAAACAGTAAACTTAGCTTTTTATGATAAATGGGCTCCAATAATTTTTTCTGAAAATGGAAAAGAGTATGGATTAGCTTTTGATTTTTGGCAATATATAGCAGATAAAGCAAATTTAAAAACAAATTTTATAGTTAAAAATAATTTTGATGATGTATTAAAAAGTATAGAAGAAAAATCAAGTGATATAATCATTGCAACTTCAAAAAGCCCTGAAAAAGAAAAATATGCAATATTTTCAGACATATACTATAAATCCCCAATTGGAATAGCAACACTTCAAGATAAAAACTATATTCCAGATGCTTCTCATCTAATTGGAAAAAAAATAGGAGTAGGAAAAAATTATTCTGCACATAAAATTTTGAAAGAAAAATATCCTACAATGGATTTTGTTTTTATAAAAAATATTGAAGAAGGATTAGAATTTCTATCAGCTAATAAAATATATGCCTTAGTTGATACAATGCCAATTCTTACATACAATATCCAAAAATATGCATATAGCAATATAAAAATCTCGGGAACAACTGGAGTTGATATTGATTTAAGAATGATGATAAGAGATGATTATAAAGTTTTACAGTCTATTACAGATAAAGTACTTCAAACAATGAGTCCAAGTGACAAAAACCAAATTTATAATAAATGGTTAAAATTTGAATATTCAGAAGCTTATGACTACACTTTTTTATGGAAATATTTTTTACCATTGGTTTTAATTATATTTATAATTTCATATAAAAATAGACAATTATTATCTTATCAGAAAGAATTAAAAACTGCAAAAAATGATTTAGAAAATACCCTAAAAACATTTAGAAGTTTAGTAAATCTTACTATTGAAGGAATTATAATTATTAGTGATAATAAAATTATCTATTCTAATGATGAGATTTTTAAAATTTTTAAAATTACAAAAAAGGATATTCAAAACAATTCTTTTTATAATTTATTTGGAAAAAACAACTCTATTTCAATTCATGAAATAATTCAAAATACAGACACACAAACTTATGAATTAATTGGATTGAAAAACTTTGAGACAAAATTTCCTATTTTAGTTAAATCAAAAAAAGTAATTTTTGAAAATCAACCTTCAACAATTTTATCAATAATAGATATGAGTGAAATAAAAAATAAAGAAAATTTATTAATTCAACAATCTAAAATGGCAAGTATGGGGGAAATGATAGGTAATATTGCCCATCAATGGAGACAACCTCTTAGCTTAATCTCAACAGCAGCTTCTGGAATGAAAATACAAAAAGAGTTTGACCAACTTGATGATAAAACTTTTAATGATACTCTTGATAGTATTACAAATACTACTTTATTTCTTTCTCAAACTATAGAAGATTTTCAAAACTATCTTAAAGAAGACAAAGAAAAAAAAGAATTTGATATAAATTCAAGTATTAAAAAAATACTTAATATCATAAAAGGTTCTTTTACAAAATATGATATAAAAGTCAATCTAGATTTAGAGGAAGATTTAATTATAAATTCTTATGAAAATGAATTAAATCAAGCAATTCTAAATATTTTAAATAATGCAAAAGATGCATTAATAGGATTTGATAATCAAGAAAAATATATAAATATCAAATCATATAAAACAACTAATGGAATTGTTATAGAAATAATTGATAATGCAGGTGGGATAAAAGAAGAAAACCTTTCTAAGGTATTTGAACCTTATTTTACAACAAAGCATAAAAGTCAAGGAACAGGATTGGGATTATATATGACTCATAAAATTATTACTTCTAGTATGAAAGGTAAAATAGAAATTACAAATACGCAAAATAAATTTAATAATAAATTATTTAATAAATGTGCTAAAGTAAAAATAGCACTTCCTTTTTCATAATATATTAAAATTCAATAGATTATAATACTTTTTATTTCATCCAAGGAAGCAATTTATGACAAAGTCTTATTTAGAATCTCATCCAGATGTTAATGGATATTTTGGGAAATTTGGAGGTTCATTTATTCCTCCTGTTTTAGAAAAACCTTTTGCTGATATTACAAAAGCTTATCTTGAATTAAAAAACTCTCCTAAATTTATAGAAGAATTAAAATATGTTAGAAAACATTATCAAGGGCGACCTACTCCTATTTCATTTGCAAAAAATCTTAGTGAATTTTGTGGTGGTGCGAAAATCTACTTAAAAAGAGAAGATTTAAATCACACGGGTGCTCATAAATTAAATCACTGTATGGCTGAAGTTATTCTTGCTAAATATCTTGGAAAGAAAAAAGTAATAGCTGAAACTGGAGCTGGACAACATGGCGTTGCACTTGCAACTGCTGCTGCTTACTTTGGTTTAGAGTGTGAGATTCATATGGGTGAAGTTGATATTGCAAAAGAGCATCCAAATGTTGTTAGAATGAAGATTTTAGGAGCTAGAGTTGTTCCTGCTACTCATGGTCTAAAAACTTTGAAAGAAGCTGTTGATTCTGCTTTTGAAGCTTATTTAGCAGATACGCAAAATTCAATTTATTGTATTGGTTCTGTAGTTGGTCCTCATCCCTTTCCTATGATGGTAAGGGATTTTCAAAGTATTATTGGACTTGAAGCAAGGGAGCAATTTTTAGAACATGAAAATAAGCTTCCTGATGTTGTAACTGCATGTGTTGGAGGTGGATCTAACGCTATGGGAATATTTTCTGGATTCATAGATGACAAAGAAGTTGAACTTTATGGAGTTGAACCTATGGGAAAAGGTGAAAAAATTGGAGAGCATAGCGCTTCTTTAACTTACGGAGAAGAAGGAATTATGCATGGCTTTAACTCTATTATGTTAAAAGATGAAAAAGGTGAACCAGCTCCTGTACATTCTATTGGAAGTGGAATTGACTATCCAAGTGTTGGACCTGAACATGCATATTTAAAAGAAAGCGGTAGAACAAAAGTTGGACTTTGTGATGATAATGAAGCGGTCGATGCTTTTTATAAATTATCACAACTAGAAGGAATTATTCCAGCTTTAGAGTCTGCTCATGCAGTTGGATTTGCTATGAAATTAGCAAGAACATTGCCCAAAGATAAAACTATCTTAGTAAATTTAAGTGGTCGTGGTGATAAAGATATTGATTTTGTGATAGAAAACTACCCTATTCCAAACGCTAAATTTTAAAAAAAGAGAGAAATCTCTTTTTTTATACATCTATTTTATTCTCAATTTTAGTAAATATTTATTTACCATTTATCAAAAAAGTCCCAATTATATCCCATTAGAATGTTATGATTTAATGATAAAAAATAGGAGTCAAGAATGTTAAAATATTTAATTATCTTGCTAACTATATCGCCTTTATTATTTGGATACACAACTGTTAGTGAATCTAATCAAGATTTAATTACGACGATGTTAGCTTATGGGAAAGAAGGAAGTGTTTATTTAGATGAAGTTTTTGTAGCATTGCAAACAAAAATTTTTAAAAATACATATCTAGGAATTATCGTAATTGTTCCTTTAGTTTTTTTAGTGCATTATTTAATTATTGGACCAAAGAAATTTAAACATGATGGTAAAAAATATTATGTTTTCACTTTATTTAATAGAATTATTCATGGTATTGCAGCTGTTTCTTTTATCTTATTAATTCCTACAGGTTTAATAATGATGTTTGGATCAGTTTTTGGTGGTGGAGAATTTGTAAGAGCTTGTAAAGATATTCATGCAGTTACTACAATTTTATTTGTAATAAGTGTTGTTCCAATGTTTATAATGTGGTTTAAAAATATGCTTTTTACAGGCGATGATATCAAATGGTTTATGATATTAGGTGGTTACTTATCAAAAGAGAAAAAGCCAATTCCTGCAGGTAAATTTAATGCAGGCCAAAAAATGTGGTTTTGGGTATGTACAATAGGTGGACTAGTAATGATATACACAGGTATCACTATTTATGTACATGATTTAAACTTAGCAGTTTTAACAATGTTTGGTTTAACAAGAATAGAAATGTTAAGACTATGTATTATTGCTCATAATATTGTAGGTATGGCAATGACTGCTTTATTCTTCACCCATGTTTATATGTCTATGTTTGCTATAAAAGGTGCAATTCATAGTATTATAAACGGATATAAAGAGGAAGAAGAAGTAGAAATATTACATAGTACTTACTATAAAGAACTAAATAAAGAAAAAAAAGCTTCTAACTAAAATTGCTTGATAATATTTTTATTAATATTATCAAGCTCTTCGTACTTATATTTTAACTGTTCATATTGAAGATTAATATCACTATATAAAAATGAATATTCATTATCTTCATCTTTATATTTATCATACTTATCTTTTGAAGTACTTGTTAAAACACTAAGAAAATTAAAAGAGTTTACTTTTGTTAATATCTCATCTAATTTATCTTGTGAAATAACATCTGTAGAATTTTTATCTGTATTTCTTGATATTACAGAGCTATGAAATAAATCTGAAAAAGTGCTAGTGCTAGAATTCAAGAATACATTCTTATCTTCATATCTATCGCTTAAATATGAAAATCCTAAATTAAAAGGTTGACCTAAAACTGTATTAAATAAAGCCTTTGATAGATAATCATCATTTGAAAATAAAGTTGCAATTCTTAGATTTTTAGCCATTGCTTTATCTTCATCTTTAAATAAAGTGTCAATTTCTTCTAAAGTAATACCTTTTATATTTTCAAAAGTCAAAGCATCTGTTTTTATTGATTTTGTATCTTCATTATTTTTATTGTTTATTTTTAAATTACTTAAAAAAGATTCTATAGTGGTACCTGATTTATTATTATCACTACTTTGTAAAGAAGCAATTGTTGAATTTATATTTGAAGTTATCATTAGTTACAATCCTCTCTTTTAGATAATTTTTTTAACTCACTACAAGAAAATCCAGCTTCTTTTCTAGCTGCAAAATTTAGATCCATTTTTCTAGAAGTAGATCCTGGAAAAACCTCTTCAATAATTTTTAAATAATTAGATTCAGGCTCTAAATTTAATCTATCACATTCATATTTAAACCAAGTATCACCTTTTTTTACATGGTCAACTTCTTCTTCTAATATTACTTTTAAAACTTCAATTAATTTGATATTAAAAGAATCTCTATTTGAATTTAGTTTTTCCATAATTTTAGGATTTTGATCAAGGCCATTTGCTTCAAGAAATCTAGGAACAGCAGCCATTCTTCGTAAAAAATCAGGTGTTTGTTCCATTGCTTCAAAAAGATTTTTATGTACTGGAAAATCACCATAAGTTCCTTCTAATTCATGTAGTAATTTTTCAAGCATTAAAAAATGTCTTATTTCATCATCTGCAACTTCAAGCCAATCTTTATAAAACCTAATAGGCATATTTTTATATCTTAAAGCTGCATCTAATGCTAAATCAATAGCAGAATACTCAATATGTAAAATAGTATGAACTAAATATTTTTTTCCTTCTATTGATTTAAAGTTTTTAATAGGAGGTAAGTCTGTTGGTTTTACAATTTGCAAAAAAGAAGAATAAGAAGGTTTTTCTAAAGTATAAGGTTCATAAGAATCATTCATAACAAAATTATTATTTAAGAAATTATTATAAAAAATCCTAAACTTTTCAATTTTATCTTTTGGTTCACTTGTTAATAAAATTTCTTCAAGTGTAGTAAAATAATCCATAAATAACCTCTTTTTTGATATAATTAATGAATTTTAGCGTATTAAGGTTTAAAATGGATATAAAAGTTCAAGCAATGGGTGACTACCAAACAAATTGTTATATTGTAACAATTGATAATAAAGATATAATAATTGATCCAGGAGTGGATGCTCTTAGATGGATTGATTCAAAAGTAACAAATCCAATTGCGATATTAAATACTCATGGACATTTTGATCATGTATGGTCAAATCAAGAAGTAAAAGATAAATATAGTATAAAAATATATACTCCAAAAGATGATAATTTTATGTTAGAAAAAGATCCTTATGGACTTGGAATGCCTCCCTCAACTGCTGATTTTTTAATAGAACCAGATGAAGAAATTGAAATAGAAGGAATAAAAATAAAATTCCATCATTTTCCAGGTCATACACCTGGATGTTCTGCTATTCAAATAAATGAACATCTTTTTACTGGAGATTTTATATTTAAAGGGACTATTGGAAGATTTGATTTCCCAAATTCAAATGCTAAACAAATGAAACAAAGTATAAATAAAATATTAAAATGGACAGATGATTTCCATATTTATCCAGGACATGGTGATAAAACTACATTAAAAAGTGAAATCCAAACACTAAAACAATGGGAAAGACATATCTAACAAAGGTTTTGTAAATGAATTTATCTTGTGAGAAAATTATAAGTGAAAATGAGAAATTAAAATTAACAGATTTAGAAAAAAGTTGTTTAAATATATATGAATATTTAAAATTACATCACCATATTGATTTTTTATCTATTGACATTAAAAAAAATGATTCATTAGAAAATATTTTTATCCATGTTAATAAAAATTTTAATTATTTTACAAATACTCTATCTTTTAAAGAAAATGCTTCTACTGATATTATTTTTAATTTTTTATCAGAAAATGAACAAAATTTTGAAATAATAAAAAATGATTTAAAAACAATAAAAATGGCACTACAAATTTTTTCTCAATCATTATTTAATAAATATATGGAAAAAATATTAAAAGAAGCATCTTTAGTTGATCATTTAACAGGCTCTTATAACAGAAGTTACTTAGATAATTATGCTCACAATTTATTAAGTATTTCAAATAGAGAGCAAAAGAAAATTGCTTTTATAAAAATAGGAATTGATCAATTTAAAGCAGTTATTGATGAATTTGATTATGAAGTTGGTGATAGAGTTTTAAAATCATTAGCAAATACTTTAAAAGCAAGTATAAGAGATTCTGATCTTGTAGTTAAAATATCAAATGATGAATTTTTAGTTATTTTATTGAATATCATTAATGAAAGTAATGCTATAATAATCTCAGAAAAATTAATTGAGAATTTTAGTAAAGAAAAGATTATAGTAAACAACGAGACTGAACAAGCTCTAATGAAAACTATATGCAGTGGAATTTCTATATATCCGGATAATGCAACAAGTATTGAAGAAATTATTAAAAAATCTGACATTGCATTATATGAAGCAAAGAATAGAGGTAGAAGTCAAGTATACCTATTCAATGAAGATGATACAAATAAAATAGATTTCTTTTAAGGTGTAAATATGAAAAACAAAATTCTAGAGCTAATAAAATCATCTGCTACAAATGAGGATGATTTCAAATCCTTAGTCACTATTTTCAATTTACATGATCAATTACAATATGCTACAAATATAAAACAAGCTGCTGAAGATATATATACATGGATAAACAAAGAATTTAAAGTTGATAATCTTAATTTTTCTTTATTTGATATAAATAAGAATTATAAAGAAGAGATTTTGATAAAAGGTGAGGAATTCTTTTTAGATGATAATTTATCACATTTTTTTATAATTAACACACATACAAGCCTAAATGCAACTGTTTCTTTTAGTGTTTCTTCAAAGGTTCATTTTAAAATTATTGAAGCTAAATACAATACAATTGAAGCTGCGTTTTTACAAATATCTCCAATGATACAATCTTGTATTTTAAAGAAAAACTTTATAGAATCTTCCTCTTTAGACTCTGTAACAAACGTTTACAATAGAAATTATTTAATAGAAAATCTTACAAGTCATCTTAGACTTTCAAATAATAAACAAAATGAAATATATTTTTTAATGATTGGAATTGACCATTTTAAAGCTGTTATTGACGAATTTGATTATGATATTGCAGATAAAGTCTTAATTGAACTTGCAAAAGTTATTCACTCAAATATTAATGAATTTGATATGGTTGGAAGATTAAATGGAGATGAATTTTTAGTTTCTATTTTAAATAATGTAAATGAACATCAAGCAATCCAAATTGCAAAAAAGATTATTTCAGATTTTGCTGAAGTTAGTATTTTAGTAAATGAAGAAACTAAACAAAAATTGAAAAAAACTATATGTATAGGATTTGAAGTTTATGATATTAATTCAAAATCTACTATCACAGATAGTATAAAAAATGCTGATATTGCACTTTATGAAGCTAAAAATAAAGGTAGAAGTGAACTTTTTAAATTTAGTGAATTAAGTGATGAAGATACAATAGAACTATTTTAATTCTATTGTATATTTTAAAATTCTTATAAAACTTTTCTAGCTTTTATATAAACTCTTTTAGGAGCTGGATAACCTTCAACTGTTTTTGTTTTATCATTAGGAGCTAAAAAATCTTCCAAACTTTGATCAAATGACCATTCTGTTTTTCTTTGTTCTTCTGAAGTAGTAACAGTAGTTGCAAGTACTTCAATATCTTCAAACCCTGCTCTTTCAAGCCAATTTTTTAAAGCTGGAATTGTTGGAATAAAATAGATATTTGGAATTTTTGAATATCTTTTATTTGGAGTTAAACATAACTCTTCTTCTCCATCTATCATAAAAGTATCAATCAAGATTTCACCTTTACTATTCAATCCTTTGGCTAATGATTTTAAAGTTCCTACAGGATCAGGTCTGTGATATAAAACCCCTAACATAAAGATAAAATCAAAAGTATGATTATAATACTCTAAATGTTCAACTCCTAACATCTCATAAATAATATCTGATTTCACAAAATGATTTATAAACTCAAATTGATGTAATGTTAAAGGTGAAGGATCAAAACCTACTAATCTTTTTGGTTTATCTTCAAGCATTCTAAACATATAATAACCATTATTACATCCAATGTCAGCTACAACTTTATCTTTTAAATTAAAGAATGGTCTTATTAAATTATATTTAATATTACTTTGCCATTCACTATCTATTTCTAAGTCAAATATTTTAAAAGGACCTTTTCGCCAAGGTATAAGTTTTTTTGCAGTTTGAACAATAACTTCATACTCTTCTTGGCTTAAATCAGTTTTTTTCCCAACACTAAACCAGTCACCATAATCAATATCTAAATTAGATTTTTCTATTTTACAAGCCTCTTGTAATTGTGTATACCAAGGCTCAACATTTTTCCATGTTCGACAATCGTTTTTTTTATTTTGTAATGTTTCTAAATTCATGCTGTAATTATAGATATTTAAGTTAAAATTTCATCTTAAATTAATAAGAATGACTAAAAATTCATATTTCATTAATGGAATATTAACTTCTTATTAATATAATTAGAAAAATAAAAAATAAAAGGATATTTTTTGAAGATTACAAATGTCTTATTCTCCTTTAAGACAACATTAATATTACTTGCTATATTGGCAATAGGAGCAGGATGTGCAACTTTTATCGAAAATGATTTTGGTACATCTTCTGCTAGAGTTTTAGTATATAACACTATTTGGTATGAATCAATTCTTGTATTAACGTGTATTAACCTAATAGGTATAATTTTTAAATATAAAATGTGGAAAAATAAAGCTAGATTTATTTTCCATTCATCATTTGTAGTTATTTTAATTGGTGCTGGAATTACAAGATATGTTGGATATGAAGGAATTATGCAAATTCCAGAAGGATCAACTGAAAATATGATGATTTCAGGAGAGCCTTATTTACAAGTGACTATCCAAGATGGTGATAAAGTATATTATCAAGAGTATCAAAAAGAATTTACATCTTTTTTATCTGATGTAAACAAATTCTCACATAAAATATTATTTGGTGAAAAAGCTGTTGATATAGATTATAAAAACTTTATCTTTGCAAAAAAAGAGACTGCTAAGATGGGACTTTTAGTTGTTGATGTTACAATTGATGGAAAAACTCAAGAAATAAAACTTCCAGGACTTAGAGGGCAAAAAGGTGTTCAAAGAGATTTAATATTTGACAATGTAATTGTAAAACTTGAATACGGTTCAAAAATGGTTCAATTACCATTTTCAATTAAATTAAATGATTTCCAACTTGATAGATATCCAGGAAGTATGTCGCCTTCTTCTTATGCATCTGAAGTTACAGTTATTGAAGAAGATGGAAAATCTTATGACTATAGAATTTTCATGAATAGAACATTAAGTGAAGGAAACTTCTTATTTTTCCAAAGTTCATATTTCCCTGATGAAACAGGAACTGTTTTATCTGTAAATAATGACCCAGGTAAATGGCCTACTTATTTAGGATATTTTTTATTAACACTTGGTTTATGTCTAAATTTCTTTGATAAAAAATCAAGATTTTGGAAATTAACTAAATTTGTTGCTGAAAAAAATATTGCTTCAATTGCACTTGCTCTAACATTAGCTTTTGCTTCTACTTCATTAAAAGCTGAAGATGCAAAAGTAGATAATCAAACTAAACTAACAGTTGAATATCTAAACAAATTAAAAGATGAATCACTAAATACATCTAAGAATTTTGGAAAACTTGTTGTTCAAAGTAATGGTGGAAGAATGAAACCTCTTTCTACATTAAACAGAGAAATTATTCAAAAATTAAGTGGTAAAGCTTCATTATTAGGAATGACTTCTGATCAATTAATTTTAGGAATGTTATCAACTCCTGATATCTGGAAAGATGTTAAGATGATTAAAATTCAAACTCCTAAATTAAAAAAATTTTTAGGCGTTGATGTAAAAGAAAAATATATTGCTTTCTCTGAAGTTTTTAAAGATGGTAATTATTTATTAGCTGATGAAGCTGAAAAAGCATTACAAACAAAACCAATTGAAAGAGGTACTTACGAAAGAGATATTATTAAAATTGATGAAAGATTAAATATTATGTATTCTGTATTTAATGGTTCATTATTAAATATCTATCCACAAGTAGCAAATAAAGAAGATAATAGTAAATGGTATAATCCACTTGATGCTATACAAAACTTTACAGGACAAAATAAAACTGCTATTGAAACAATTACAAGAGGTTTAATAAACTCTATTGTAGAAAATAAATGGGAAGATGCAGATAACTTCATCTCTATGATTTCTATGTATCAGAAAAAAGTTGGTGCAGATGTTATGCTATCTGATTCAAAAATTGAGGGAGAAATCTTTTTTAATAACTTAGATATTTTCTTTAAATTAACACTTGCATATATTTTACTTGGTTTAATTATGTTAGTTGTTGCATTTATTGTAATCTTTAAACCAGATTTTAAACCTAAAAAAATAACAACTGTGTTTTTTATAGCACTAGCAACTTTATTCTCTTTACATACATTTGGTATGGGATATAGATGGGTTTTATCAGGACATGCACCATGGTCAAATATTTATGAAACTTTAGTTTATATTTCATGGTCGGCTGTTTTTGCAGGTGTTATTTTCTTTAGAAGATCATTACTTGCATTAAGTGCTGCTGTTATAATTGCTGGTATATTTATGTTTACAGCCCATTTAACAGATGTTGATCCACAAATTACAAATTTAGTGCCAGTTCTTAAATCGTATTGGTTAACTATTCACGTTTCAATTTTAACAGCTTCTTATGGATTCTTTGGACTTGGAGCTATATTAGGTTTCTTAACATTGATTATGTTTATATTTAGAAAAAATAGACCTCATGTTGACGAGATTATTAAACATGTAAGTGCAATTACTGAAATAGCTTTAATTATTGGATTAGCAGCAATTACTATTGGAAATTTCCTTGGTGGAGTTTGGGCAAATGAATCATGGGGAAGATACTGGGGATGGGATCCTAAAGAGACTTGGGCTTATGTATCAATTGTAGTTTATGCTATTGTTATACACTTAAGATTTGTAAAATCTTTTAACACGCCATTTGTATTTGCAACGGCGGCATTATTAGGTTTCTCTTCAATCTTAATGACTTATTTAGGAGTAAACTTCTATTTATCAGGAATGCACTCATATGCAACAGGTGACCCGGTTCCGATTCCTACGTGGGCATATTATACTGTAACAATTGTTGTTGTTACAATCCTACTTGCTTTTAGAAATAGAAATCTAAAAGAAACATTATAAAACTTAGAGGAACTAATTATTTAGTTCCTCTAAAAATTATTTTTATCTTCTTTTTATTAAGTTTAAATTATATTTAAATCATTTGTCACTATTATACATAGTAAGAAAATTAGTTTTAGGATTTTTATGACATCTGGTAAGTTAGAAAATATTATAAAATATACGAAAAATTTAAATGTTTTATATGTAGAAGACAATATATATGTACAACAACAAACTATTAAAATGCTTGAATCTTTTTTTAATAATATTTATATAGCATCAAATGGAAAAGAAGCTTTAGATCTTTTTAATACAAATAACTTATACAATCTTATAATAACTGATATAGAAATGCCTTTCATAGATGGTGTATCACTTATAGAAATCATTAGAGAATACAATAAAAAAGTTCCTATTATTGTTCTATCTGCCCATGATAACAAAGATTATTTTCTAAAAACTATAAATGCAGGTATTGATGGTTATATTTTAAAACCATATACCCTTGAACAAATATCTCAGACCTTAGAAAATATAATTGAAAAATATGATTTACAAGAAATGTTTGATAATTTGATAAAACTGGAATTTGACTACTTTTGGAATAGAACAACTAATCAATTATATAAAAATAGTTGTCATATTAGATTATCAAAATATGAAACTAAATTATTTGAATTGTTTATAAAATCCAATAGTATTATAAAAAGTTATAACGAAATAGAATACTATCTTTTTGATGAATATGAAGAAAATACAAAAAGAATAAGAAATATTATTACAAGATTAAAAATAAAACTCGATTGTGATTTATTTGAAACTATTTATTCTCATGGATATTCACTTAGATATAGACAGATTTAATGAAATTTATTTTTATTTTATTTCTTCTGATATCTTTTTTAAATGCAAGAAATTATAATATTAATTTAACAAAAGAAGAACAACTATTCTTAGAAAACAATCAACCCTTACGTCTACATAATGAAGCATATTGGCCTCCATATAATTTCAATGAAAATAATACTCCAAAAGGATTTGTAATTGATTATATGAATCTAATAGCAAGTAAATTAGGAATAAAAGTTGAATATATTTCAGGTCATAGCTGGAATGAATTTATGGAAATGCTAAAAAATGATCAGATTGATGCGATTATAAATATTTCTAAAAATAAACAAAGAGAAGAGTTTTTTGAATTTACGAATGTTTATCATATTGCAGCAAATGCAATATATGTTAAAAAAGGAAATGAAGATATTGATTCTCTAGAAAAATTAGAAGGCAAAACGATTGTAATGCCAAAAGGGTTTTTTGCACAACAATTACTAGAACAATATTATCCACAAATAAAGCAAATACATGTAGATGATTCAGTAGAAGCATTAAGACTACTATCTTTAGGAAAAGCAGATGCAACAATTGATAAGAAAAATGTATTAGACTATATAATTTCAACAAAAAATGTATCAGGAGTAGTTGCAACAAATTATGTAAATGATGATAGATTAGTTTCTTATATAAGTATTGCCGTTTCAAAAAATAAATCTATATTAAAATCTATTTTAAATAAAGCACAAGATTCAATCACAGATAAAGAGATGTTAGATTTAAAAAGAAAATGGTTTGGAAATAATGAATTAGTAAATAATAAAAGCTTTTTAACAAAAGAAGAGAAAAGTTATATAAGTAATAATAATATAATAAAAATGTGTAATATTCTAAATCTAAAACCAATTGAATTCTTAGAAAATGAAAAAGTCCAAGGTATAAATATAGATTTATTAAATTTAATAGGAAAAAAACTCAATATTAGATTTGAAAATATTATAGTTAAAGATTCTGCAACAGCAGAAAAATATTTAGAAGACAAATTATGTGATATTTTACCTATAATTTCAAAAAATATAAACAATAAAAACATACTTTTAAGCAATCCTCTTGTTAGTTATAAACTAGCAATTATTACACAAAAAGGGAAACCTGTTGTTCAAGATATAGATGAAGTATTAAATCAAACCATGGCAAAAAAATCAAATTCTGAAAATTTGGATATTTTGAAAAGTAATTATCCTAATATAAATATAATTGAAACTAAAAGTGACTATGACACCTTTGAAGCTGTAAATAGTAATAAAGTTTACTATGCAATTGAACCATTACCTGTTGTTGCTTATTATATGTCAAAATTTGCTTTTAATGATATTTTTATTTCAAGATATACAGATATTTTATTAACAAGCCAAATTGCTATTTCAAAAGATAATATGATGCTTTATAATATTTTTAATAGAGCAATTGAGCAAATAAATGAAAATGAACACAATGAAATTTTTAATAAATGGACAAATTTTTCTATAAAAACACCTTTTGATTATTCTATAATATGGAAAATATCATTAGTTATTTTTATTATTTTATTAATACTTGCATATAGACAATCTATTTTAAATAAACACAATAAAACATTACGACTTATCAATAATGAAATAGAAAAAAAGAATAGACAAATAGCAAAACAAAAAGAGCTTTTTGAAAAACTTTATAGTAAATCATCTGATGGTGTTTTATTACTAAAAAATAAAAAAATCACTGACTGTAATGAAGCAGCAACAAAGATATTACAGTATTCAAAAGATGAATTAATAGGTAAGTATTTTTATGAAATATCTCCTAAATTTCAACCAGATGGCCAAAGTTCAAACTTAAAATCAATAAATAAATTAAATGAAGCATTAAAAAATGGAATTTCTAATTTTGAGTGGATGCATAAAAGTAAAGATCATAAGAAATTATGGATAGAAATTGTTTTAACCTCTATTGAAATAAATAATAATTTGGTAATTCATACAGTAATTAGAGATATAAACAAAAGAAAAGAAATGGAAAAAGAGTTAGAAGTATTAACTTATAATCTAGAAGAAAAAATTAAAAAAGAAATAGAAAAAAATGAAGAAAAAACTGCTCAATTAATTCAACAGTCAAGATTTGTTCAAATGGGAGAAATGATTTCTATGATTGCGCATCAATGGAGACAACCTCTAACTGCAATAACAGCAACTACAAATAACTTGCTATTAAGAAATATATTAAACAAAGAAATTTCAAAAGATATCTTAGAAAAAGAACTTAAGTTAATCACTGAATATACTCAACACCTATCATTTACAATAGATGATTTTAGAAATTTTTTTAAATCAGATAAAGAAAAAGTAGAAGCAAAAATTGAAGATATAATTGAAAAAGCTATTAGTATAATAAAAACATCTTTTGAATCTAAAAATATAAAATTAATTACAAATTATAGATTTAACCAAATGTTAACCCTTTATACAACAGAAGTTCAACAAGTTATTTTAATATTATTAAAGAATGCAGAAGATGCTTTAATCGAAAATGAAATAACAAATAAAAAAATCAAAATATTAACTTACAAAGAGAACGATTTTGTAATTATAGAAATACAAGACAATGCAGGAGGTATAGCCCAAGATATTATATACAAAATATTTGATCCATACTTCTCTACAAAAAAAGCAAAAGAAGGCATGGGAATCGGCCTTTACATGAGTAAAATTATTATTAATGATCATTGTAAAGGTGAGATTACAGCCTCAAATAATCAAGATGGTGCGATTTTTAAGATAAAATTACCACTTGATATATCTTAAACAAATAACTATATAAGGATTTTTATGCAAAATAATATAATAAATATTTTTAAAGAAATAACTGCAATACCAAGATGCTCAGGAACTCACGAGCCATTTATAAATCATATGAAAAAGCTATCAGATAAATACGGATATTTATGTTTAGTTGATACACACAATAATATTTTATGTAAAAAAGAAGACTCAAAAGCAAAGGTAGTTTTTCAATCACACTATGACATAGTTTGTTTAAGTGATAATTGCGTTCCACAGATTGTAGAAGATGGAGATACTTTAAGTGCGCAGAATTCGACACTTGGAAGTGACAATGGAATAGGATGTTCATATATGATAGCTTTAATGCAAGAAAGCTACGATGGGGAGTTCTTATTTACTTCAGATGAAGAAATAGGACTAATTGGAGCTAATCATCTTGATCTACCACTAAACGCTACTTATATGCTAAATCTTGACAGTGAAGAAGAAGGAGAGATTTGTATAGGTTGTGCAGGTGGTGTTGATATTTTTGGTACTAATACAAATAAAAAAATTGTTCCAAATATAGATAATCTAGATTTATATGAAATAACTATAGTAAAACTTCAAGGTGGACATAGTGGTGTTGATATAGATAAAAATATTCCAAATGGTATAAAACTAATAGCTCAAACAATAAAAAAGTGTGAAGGTAAACTTCTTGATATAAATGGAGGTGAAAGAATTAACTCAATTCCTGTAAATGTGAAAGCAATAATAGCAAGCGCTAAAACTCCAATAGCTAGTCATGAAAATATGATTATAGAAAAGATTGAAGCTAAAAGTGAGCATTTAAATATCTTTGATGATAATATTATTGATTTTATTTATGATTTTCAAAATGGTGTAAGAGATATGAATAGTGAATTAAACGTAGTTCAAAGTTCAATAAATATTGCCATAATAAAAACAGATATAAATGGAATCAAAATAGAGTTAAGCGCACGATCTATGGATAATAATGATTTAAAAAATCTAAAAGATGAAACAATTAAAACATTAGAAAAGCATAATTTCACAGTAAGTACAAATGGAAAATATCCTGCATGGAAACCTGATATAAATGAATTTACATCAAAAGTATTAGAAGTTTATAAAAAAATTAATCCAAGTGCATCATTAGAAGCAATTCACGCAGGACTTGAATGTGCAATATTTAAAGACAAATATCCACATATAAAAGTAGCATCAATAGGACCAACAATCAAATTTCCTCACTCAAGAAAAGAGCAAGTTTCTATAAAATCTGTTGAAAATGTTTATGTAGTTGTAAAAGAGATTTTAAAAGAGATTAATTAATCTCTTTTACCAACAAGTAACAAAAAATCTCTCAATAATTGTTTCACCATTATTTGTATATTTTGACCAAATAAGAGGTGAAGCATTTAGATTTATAAAGTATTCAATCTCTTCTTTTGCTTCTTCATAACTTTTCCAGTTTTCATTTGAGGCAGGATCACTTATCCAATCAAATTTATCAGGAACAAATAAAGACATTTTTCTAAAAGTATCATCTTCAATAAACTCTTTAAAACTTAAGTAATAACCACTAATACACTCATTGTTTATAAGAGATAGTTTTTTGTTTTTTAGATATCTTGGAAGAAAGATATTAGCTTTGAAAAGTATTTTTTGCTCTATATTGTTTAAATCAACGTTTGGTATATAAGATTTAGTAACTTCATTAAAAAGCAAAGGAAATTGCTTATTTTTGAGTCTTTGCAGTTTTAAAACTAAAGTATCACTTCTATTTGGACCAATATATCTATCAATCTCATTTTCAAAACTCTCATCATAAAGATAAAATTTATACTGCATTTCTATATGAATATATTTTTCTCTTTTTATATCATAAATTATGAAATCCAATTCACCAAGAGTGTGTTTATCATGAATGATTTGTATATTTCTAATAACTCTTTCATAGTTTGAACAGTGAGCAATAATAGCATCAAAAAAGTACTCTACCCTCTTTCCTAAAGGAAGTTGTTGCAGTATTTGAATATTGTTAATATCAAAGCTATTTATATCAAAAGAAATATCATCTAGCTCAAATACTTCTAAATCATAAAATGAATCTTTAAATAAAGATGGTGTATTATAAAAACCCTTAATCTGATTATTCATTATATAATTTTTGATAATGAACAGCTTTGATATTCTCCATATTTATAGTTACTACATCTTCCAAGTACTCGTTCTTTTTCTTTTAGTCTAGATGTTCGATAAACTTTACCTGTAATTTGACTACCATCATCTAGTAAAATACGAATTGTTTTATATTTGTCTCCCTGGCTAATATTTGTTATAATTCCGCTGACACTGATTAAATTTGCAGGTGTATCTGCATAAGTTAATGTACTCAGTAATCCTATTAATATTAATTTTTTTACCATAATTGACCTTTTCATAAGAGTTTCATTAATTATTTTTATAAAATATACTGTATTGAATATTCAAAAAAAGAGATATGATATTATTGATTTTTAGCCTTACTAATATCAGAGCTATACTTGTAAACCATATAATCAAACATTTTAGCATCTTTATTTCTTTGAAAAAAGAAAAACATTTCTACTAGTTTAAAAGTCATTCTAAAAAATGCTGTAAAGGGAATAACATATGAAAACAGTGTTGTTAGTGTTCTATTTGGATAGTATTTTTCCAATTCATCTTTTAACTCTTTTAAAACTAAACTCTCTTCTTGAAGCTTACTTCTATCTTGTGTCGAAATAACTCTTATTGCTATTAAAAAATTAATAACAAACATTAAAGCGTTTAAATTCCAACCCATAATACAAATATCTAAATAACTCATATAATCTCTTCTTATCTTAAATTTAAAAGCAGAATTATAACTTATTTATCTTTTATACTAAATCTATTAAGTATAATTCCAAAGAAAAAAATGAATAATGAGAAATAATGACTAAAAATGAATATGATTTAAAAATAGAAAAACTAATCTCTTGGGCGCAAGAATATTATGTATTTGACAATCCCCTTGCTAGTGATGAAGAGTATGATTTACTTGCTAGAGAATGCTTAGCATTTGAACAAGAAAATCCTACTTTATCCCATCCAAACTCACCAAATAAAAGAGTTGGTGGATTTATACTTGATGGTTTTGAAAAAGCTTCTCACTTAAGTAGAATGTGGTCACAAGAAGATGTTTTTAATACACAAGAACTAGAAGATTGGATAAAAAGAGCGCAAAAAGTAAATACAGATTTAGAATTTTATTGTGAGCCAAAATTTGATGGAGCTTCATTGAATCTTATTTATGAGAATGGTTTATTAAAACAAGCAATAACAAGAGGAGATGGAAGTATAGGTGAAGATGTTACAAATAATGTTAAAACAATTCACTCTATTCCACTTCAAATAAAAGAAAAATCTTTGATTGAACTTCGAGGTGAAATTGTTATTAAGAAAAAAGATTTTGAAAAGATAAATCAAGATAGATTAATAAACAACGAGCAACTTTTTGCAAACCCAAGAAATGCAGCAGCAGGAAGTTTAAGACAATTAGATCCAAGTATTACAGCAAAAAGAAAACTATTTTTTAATATTTGGGGAATTGGTCAGAACTCACTTGAATTTAAAACTCTTAGTGAAAAAATGAATTATATTTATTCATTAGGGTTTGCACAACCTCCTTTAATAACTGTTACAAATAGTGTTGAGGGAATCGAAAAACTTTACCATGAAATAATCGCTTCAAGAAACGATATAGAAATGATGCTTGATGGAATGGTGATAAAAGTAAATGATATTGAAACACAAGATGAGTTGGGTTATACGGTTAAATTTCCAAGATGGTCATGCGCTTATAAGTTCCCAGCAGTTGAGAAAACAACTATTGTAAAAGATATTATTTTACAAGTAGGAAGAACAGGTGTTTTAACTCCTGTTGCTTTAGTTGAACCAACACTAATAGATGGAAGTACAGTTAGTCGTGCAACACTTCATAACTTTGATGAAATTGAAAGATTAGATTTAAGACTAAATGATGAAGTTATTATTATCAAAAGTGGCGATATTATTCCAAAAATTACAAGGGTATTTACTGAAAGAAGAAAAGGAAATGAAACTATCATTTCAAGACCTACATCTTGCCCTGAATGTCAAAGTGAAGTTTTAGATGAAGGGACTATGATTAAGTGTCAAAATCTAGATTGTCCTGCAAGAGTAGTAAACTCAATAATTTATTTTGCTAGTAAAAACTGTATGAATATAGATGGCCTTGGAAATAAAATCGTTGAAACACTAGTAAAAGAAAAAAAGATTTATGATATTTTAGATTTATACTCTTTAAAATATGAAGATCTAGAAAACCTAGAAGGATTTAAAGAAAGAAAAATAAACAACCTTTTAAATGCAATTGAAAATACAAAAGGTTCTTCTTTACACAGAATCATAAATGCTTTAGGAATCGAACACATAGGAGAAGTTGCATCAAAACAAATCTGCTTAGAATTTGGACTTGATGTTGTAAGTATTGATTACGATTCACTTATTGCCCTTGATGGTATTGGTGAGCAAATGGCAAAATCATTTTGTGAATTTATGAGAGTAAATAAAGAGTTAGTTGAAAAATTAATTACAATTATAGCTCCAACAGTTGAAATAAAAGTAGAAGTAGAAGAAAATAACTTCAAAGGAAAAACAATAGTTCTAACAGGAACTATGAGTGTAAGCCGTGGAGATATAAAGAAAAAACTAGAACTTCTAGGAGCAAAAATTAGCTCATCAGTATCTAAGAAAACTGATTATGTAATTTATGGTGAAGACGCAGGGAGTAAATATGATAAAGCTGTAGAATTAAAAGTTGCAGTTTTAACAGAAGATGAAATGAACGCGATGATTTAATAGGATTCATTGAAAAAAGCTAAAAGAGAAAAAACTTCTCTTTTATTTTAAAAATTCTTCGATATCACCTGCTATTTCATCAATAGCTTTAGATGCTGGTTTAAATATCGCTTTTGTGTAAACTTCTTCATTTATATAAAAACTTGGCTCCAGGTTATTTAAAATTGATATCTTGATATCAGGATTTAAAAACATATCTGTATTAACAACTGCTCCACTTGTTCCAATAACTATAAACATTTCACAATCATCAAACTCTTTATAAAACTCTTGATATTTAGGAGCTTCATCTCCAAAGAAAACGATATTTGGTCTTAATTTATTATTACATTTAGGACAATCTTCATATTTATCAAATTGTTCTTCATAATTGATATTTAAAGTATGATTACAATTTTCACATCTTAGTTCTTTTAAAAACCCATGAACATGAATTAAATCATTACATCCAGCTTTTTCAAACATATCATCAATATTTTGAGTAATAACAGCTATTTCATTTGGATATTTATTTTTTAATTTTGCCACTATTTTATGGGCATGATTTGGTTCTTTATCTTTTAAGTTTGTTCTTAACATATCATAAAATTTAATAGTCATATCTCTATTTGTATCTAAGCAACCTTTTATACAAACATCTTCTATCTTATGATTTTCCCAAAGACCATCATTATCTCTAAAAGTTGAAATTCCTGATTCTGCGCTAATACCTGCACCACTGAATATTATTACTTTTGCCATGTTTTTTCCTAGTTTAAAATAAATTTTTATTTTTTGTTCAACATCTTATTATAATCATATTATAAATGATGTGAATAAGTTATTTAATTATCACATTTTAAGTTTAGATTTATAAATGACTATTATTTTGATAAAATTAGGTGCAGCTCAAAATTAATAAATTTGTAATTTTAAGTTCTTTTTAACTAATTAAAGAGATCTTTTCATTGATATAAATATGCTATTAATACAAATATTTTTAGTCTTACATACTATAAAAAGGGACTTCAAGAAGAATAAATACATTTAATAAGAAATGTTTTACTGACTTAAATTCATTGAAAATTCTACCCTATATTTTAAACAATATTTTTGCTATTATTTTTCTGTTTTATTAACTAAATTCTAATTATAAAAACAATCAAAAAATTTACAAAGGATTTACAGTGCAAAATCAAATATATATAATAAGCGATCTCCACGGTTGCTTCAAAAGTTTAAAAGCTTTAATAAATCAATTTCCAAATAAAGAAAACTCTAAAATAGTTTTTGTTGGAGATTTAATTGATAGAGGAGCTAGTTCTTGTGAAGTTGTTAAATTTATTATGGATAATAATTATGATTGCGTATTAGGTAATCATGAAGAGATGTTTTTAGAATTTGCTCCTTCTAAAGAAAATGAAGATTTATCCAATTCAAAACATTGGCTTTTTAATTGTGGTGGTGAAGAAACTTTAAAATCATACACTTGTAAAAATGAGTATTATAAACAATATGATTTTATAAAAACTCTTCCTTTATATCTTGAATATAAAGATTATAAAACAACTGATAATAGATACTTAGTAGTTTCTCATTCAGCTATTGGAAAAGTATGGGATAAAAGAGATAGTAAAGATAAAGATGATATTGAAGAGTTTGAAAGTCATTTACTTTACAGTAGATATAAAAACTCCAATAACAAAGAGATATTCAATGTATTTGGTCATACTATTTTTTCTGCACCTGTAATAAATGAATATAGTTGTGCAATTGATTTGGGCTGTTACCATGAAAAAGATGAAAGTAAATTACCAAATCCAAGACTTTGTGCTTTGGAGTTTCCTAGTATGAATATTTATACTCAAGAAAATATAGAAGGAGTTTAATATGAAAGAGACATATATTTTTACTTATGGAACATTAAAAAGAGGATTCTCAAACTCATACTTTTTAGATGATGCAATATTTGTTTCATCAGCAATTACTTGTGAGAAATATCAAATGTATCCTTGCATTGGGAATGGATATCCTTTTTTAATAAAAAGTGAAAAAAATCATCAAATTAAAGGAGAAGTTTTTAAAACAAATTCAAAAATAATACTAAATAGATTAGATGATTTAGAAGGCTACCCTGATTTATACCTAAAAGAGTTTATAAATGTAGAACTTGAAAATAAACAAATAGTAAAAGCCTTAGTCTATTTTAAAAATGAAGAAACAAATCCTAATGCAATTGATTTAAGTAATCCTATTATTGAGTGGGTGGATGATTTTTGTTATTGAAATTTTTTAATTATTAGTAGGTAAACAATAAGCTATGTCTACTAGTCTTCAAAAAACCTATAATAAAGTATTTTAAGAATAAAAAATAAAGATATAACACGGTTTTTAACACGATTAAAATGAAATTTTATTAGAATATTTAGTTTAGTTATCCAAGTAATAATTCAAGGTTTAATCTTATAAAAGGCCCTAAATTTAGACTTATCCAGTTATCTTAGTTGTCTAATCTAGAATATATAAACACAAAATAAAATTTTCAGCCTATTCATTAAAATATACTAGCGTACTATTTTTATATCTAAGTTTTAAGTGAATTAAACTTGAATGTTAGAAATTATAATTTATTTATCACTTGTTCTTTTATTTCTTCAAAACTTAAATTGATTCTATCTTTTTCATTTAAATAAACAGATTCATCATCTTTTGGCTCTTTTTTTGATTTTATGAAATCAATTAAGTCATCTACTGATTTAATTTCATTATTTATTTTAGAAAATAAATCAATTATTTCATTGATTGAAAGTACTTTATGTTCAAGTAAACTTCCAAAATCAAATAAATCTCTTGATTTATTTCTCATTATTAAAGCAACAAGTTTTAATTTAGCAATGGATTTTAAATCTAGTATTTTTAACTTTGAATTTTCAAAATTATTGAAAGTTGCTTGAGTTAATATCTCTTTTTGAATAGCTCTATTAGCTTGAAAGAATTCTAGTTTTACATTATCAAGTACAAATTTTATCATATATTCATCAGGAAATAATCCAGCCATTCTAAGTGCTGTTACATTTTCATCTTTTATTTTTGTAGCTCCTAGTTTGGTAATACTAGGAATAATTTCTTGATATGGTAAAGCTTTTGAAGATACTATATCAATATCCTCGGAAATTCTATGATTTAAATAGTAAGCTAATGCTGCACCTCCTATGAAATACAGCTCATTGTTAAATATATTATCATTACAAATTTTATTTAATACTTCTTTCACATTAGTAGTCATTTATCATTCCAAGAAGTTGTTTATACATATCATTTTGTTCATATTTACCACGTAGAGGAATATCCATTCCATTTGTAGATATAAAACCTTTTGTATACATTTTTTTATATTTATCTTTTAAAACACTTTTAACTATATTTTTACCAAACTCTTTACATAAAGTTTTTATATCATTATCATTCATTGTTGAGAGATAGTTTGAGATAATTGAATAAACTTTTTGTTCACTTTTTTCATTTGTTTGCCAAAAAAGATTATAAGAATATTTATCTGGTTCAAATACAATTATATCATTTACATCTACAGCATTTATTTTTTCTTTTGCTTCATCATATTCAAGAGATTCTAAAAGATTATATAATCTTTGTCGATTTTTTTTCCAATCTCTTAAAGTTCTATCTGGTACATCTAATAATTTACTTATTTGTTGTTGAGTCATACTAGTACCTTTCTAGTTTTTTATTATTATAGGCGAATATCGCCTACAATGTCAATAAACAAACTTTTGAAATTTTTCTCTCTTTTAAAGTCTTTAAATATTGAGTTTATGAGAAGTTTATTGAAGTCTTATTCTGAGACGTTTAATTATTCTTTTTTAATCTACTTCATTTTCTTCTAGTTTAATTCTATAAGTAGCTTTTGCATCAACTTGAATTATTTTATGATTTTCCATAGGATTTTTTGTATCTGTTACAACTATTGCACTTAAGATATTTCCATATACACATCCTGTATCAATTCCTATCGCATATTTATCATATCTTACATTTTCATAAGCTTCGTGGCCATAAATAACTATGCCTTGATTACCATCATAAAGCTCTGACCATCTTACATTGTATTTATTTTTATGGGCTGTATGTGACATGATATTATTTTCTTGAAGAAATCTTAATCTAAGTAGAATTTTCAAATTTTTATTTGATAACTTATCTAAATTCATATTATTAGTAATACCGCCATGAACTAAGGTAAGATTATCAATCTTTTTATAATATGGTAATGACTTTAAGTATTCAAAATCTTCTTCAGTCAAACTATTAAATATAGCTAACTTTTCATCACTAAATCCCATGGGTATTTCAATACCTTGTTTTACAAATGCATCATAATGTTTTTTGTATCGAAGATATTTATCTTCATGATTTCCCATAATTGAGTCAATACCATTTTCTCTTAGAAACCTTAGAAGTTCTATGGGAAATGGTCCTTTATCTAAAATATCACCAATTATGATCTCTCTATCATCTAAAGAAGGGTTTATTTTATTTCTAAGAGCTAAGAACTCATCTAAACAACCATGTAAGTCGCCGTAGATAATAATTTTACTTTTCATTTACGGCTCCTTTTTCTTTAAGTTAACAATCCCACTTTTTTGGATTTTCAAAATAGAAACTTTTACTTTTTCCTACTGCTTTTCCAATTTTTTCTTTTAAATCATATTCATCACTAAAAGAACCTAAGTCTTTTGTTAAAGTGCCATCCCAAGAAGAATTAGCAAAAATCTTCTTTTTATTATAATCTATGTAAAAATAGTCATATCCAAACTGTACATGAACTTTCAAATTTGCTTCCATTTGTTTTCCTTTTTTTAGTATAGGAAATTTTACTTTACTTGATGGACAGCAGTGTGTCTACTTTGAATAGTTTTATCTTTAAATTTTAGGAGTGTTCTTCTGCAATATCTTCATTCTTATTTAATTAATCAAAACTTTTACAAAACATTCATCATTTGGCTTTATATATTTCTTATCAAAAAAAGTATTAATCATAAATTCATGACACCAAATATATTCATATTTGAATAAATCATTTTTTTCTAAAATTACTAATTCCCCTTCATTAATTTTTATATTTTTTAATTTTCTATTTATTTTTGAACTATAAAGGTAAACCTTTCCTGTAATTTTTCTTGATACATCATTGATTAAAAAACATTTTTCATATATTAAATTTTCTATTATATTGCTAATGATTTCATCATCATTAACCTCTTCATTTAATTCTCTTAAAATAATTTCAGTAGGTGTTTTATCTTCCTTTTCATAATTTCCACCTAAAAGTCCTAATTTACCTACATATTTTTCAGGTTTATAGCCTTCAGTTTTTTTATGAAACAATAATCCATCTATCCCTTCTATTATGATTACACTTCCTAAAATATCATTCAAGCTATTTGCATCCATAAGTTCTATGATTTCTTCTAATTTATCTTTTTCTGATTTTCCATCAAAAAGAAATTTTTGTTCTTTAACACTAATACTATTAATTCTATCTAACTTTTTTTCTAAATTATTTTGTATAATTCTGTCAAAACAAAAAACTGATATATTTTTTTCTATCAATTTATATAAAGAATCCCTAACATAAGGATCTTTATCTCCTAATAGTTTCCCTCTTATTTGTAAATTTGTTAACAATTTTTCAGCAATTTTTATTCCAATATTTTTTTGAAAAATTGCATTTTGTATAAAAGACCTACGGATGTTCCAATCTTCTGATAAAAGTTTTTCTTCTATAAAATAATCAGTTAAAATATTTTTTTTATTAATATTCTCTTCTAAAAAATTTATAAGATATTCATCATTCTCTTTTTGTTTAGTAATATATAGTTCATAAAATACTTTATTATTTAATTCTAAATTTTCATCATCATTTAATAAAAGTTCAATAAATCTTGCAAGATATTTTAGTTTATTTTCTTGTAAAATATTTCTTGATATTGAGTATAATTTTTTTAATTGTAAACTATTTTTCCAATCTCTTTCATCAATTTTAACCTTTGCAATTTCTAAAATAGTTGATAATAGAGAACTTGCTATAGATCCCTTCCTTTGAGCTGAGAATTCATAAGTATTAAACTCTTCTAAAAAATTGTCTAATACACTTAATAAGTAATCAATCAAATTAAGAGATTCTTTTTCAGATAAATTCAATTGATAAAAAAATTCACACGCTTTCCATTGAATATTCCTATTTGGACAATTAAATAAAATCAAAAATAATTTAAAGAATCGATAGTCTATGATTTCAAATTTATCATAAATTTTTTCTAAAGATTCATATAGATAAAGATATTTATCATCACTAATATTCATCTCAAGATATAATTTCTCTATTCCAACAAAAATACTATTTTTAAAATCATCAGGATAAAGAAATTGTTTAATCATTTTTTTATTCATATATAAACAAAGATTAAAAAAATTCTTTTCCCAAAAACTTTTCAAAGAAGAAGGATTCTTTAAATCATAATTTATTTCTTCAGTATAATGAAAATAAATCTTTTCTATAACTCCAAAAAACCAACTTTTATCATTATTTTCTAAATATATTTTTAAAGAAACTCTTCCCCATTCAATATGAGCTAAAGAAAATTCTTCTCCTATTTTATTAAACATAAATCCATATTCAATAATTTTCTCTCTAATCAAAAACCAATCTTTCCATTTTTCATTATTTAGTAAAAGAGTACTCAATTCCCAAATATTAAGAGGTTTATTAACTATATAAATTAAAATTGCCATTTTGAAAGGTAAACTATCTTTATTTTTTGCATAAATACTATTGATAACATTTTCAATATCTATTTTTTCATCACTTATATTACATTTAAACTTTTTGAGTTGATTCCAATTTTTTAAATCTAAAAAAGTTTTATTTAAATTTTCAATATAAAATTTTGCATCTTCTTTATACTCATCATTAACATTTGCATCTATCCATTTATATAGACCTTTTATATAATATTCTTTTGATGTAGAAATTTCAAGAGTAGTGATATCTTTATTTATTTTAAAAAAATCTGAAAATTCATTGTTTATCTCACTATCATCTCTTCCAAAAAAAATCCAATTAATATTTTTTTTCTTTAAAGAAACTTCAATAATCTCAAAAATAAAGTTAATTTCATTTCTTTTTACTTCATCTATTCCATCTAGAACAACAGTTACTATTGGAATGTTATTTTGCATTTCTTTTATAATATTTTTTAAATCTTCCCAATTTTCTACTGGATGACCAATGCTATTTGATAATTTCTTAAAAAAATAATATTTACTTTTCCATAAACCATTACTTAGCGGAAGTAGAATTATTTCATTTGTAAAAATTAGATTTTCCTCACACATATATGCGAGAGAACTTTTACCGATACCTTTTTGTCCTATAACTCTAATTAAATTATAATTAGACAATAAGGAATTCAAATTTTCATAGAAACATTCAGGATTAACAAAAATAGATGAAATTTCTTCTTTTTGATTAAGTAATAATTTTTCTAAATACCCACTATCATCCTTGATATATTTTTTTGAAGTAAGTATTTTTATCAAGTCTTTACCAAAAGGTTCAATTATAAACTTTATCTTTCCATTAAGATAATCTATATATTCAATCTTTGAAGGAAAAGATGTTAACGTAATAGAATTTGGAATACCTATAAAACCTTCTTCTATGATTAAATAGGGCATTATATTCTTTGATAAGTCAATTATTTTCATTGATGATAATAAAATATTTTTAATACTTCTACAAATTTCACTTGAATTAATTTCATTTAAAGCTTTTTTATAAACAATACCTTTCTCATCATAAATTCCATGTCCTATAAGAGAATTTCTTATCTTTATAAGTCTAACATCATCTATTGCTTTTAAAAGTATCTTAATATTTTTACTCATATTTGAAGATTCTTTATATTCTAAGTTTTCAAATAAATTATTGATTCTATCTAAAGCACTTATCCAGTCACCATAACTTCTTGCTCCATCTAAACTTGAAATAAGGGATCTCGTTTCAAAATTTATATCTCGAGGAAGTTTTTTCTCAATATAAATCATCAATATTGCTACTAAACTTTTAACTCCCCATTCAATATAATTAATGGTTTTAAAAAGATTCTCTAAATTAGAGCTTTTACTTGTAAAAAACTTAGACTCAATTTTAGATATATATATTTCTAGTAAAGAATTTTGCATTTTTTTCCTTATATTCTTAATAATTTCACAATTTATATTTGAAAGTACTAATAATAACTTTCTATTGTTTATTAATCCACTTAAAAATAATGAGTTAAATATTATATTTTCATATTTACTAATATAACATTAAAAAATATTTCATACTTTTCATTATCAAAACTATCCACAGTATCTTTTAAACTTATATAACCATTATGGATAATTTCCATTTGTTCAAGAAATTCATTTTGAAATTTATTTTTTAATATTTCCATAATTTCTTTTGACATAAATTCTAATTCAACTATTTTTTCTTTTTTATTTAAATGATTAACTGTTTGACATCTATATCTTCTATCTCTTCATTTTTAAATTTTAAGATATATTCTTCTAAACCCAAATTTTTTAAAAACTCTTCTAGTATCATTCTATTTTTCTCCATCTTCTATCTTTAAAACATCTTTTATTCTTTTTATACTTAGCTCTGTTCCTCTTCTTGGGCTATCAATAATGGTAAATTCATGTGCTCTTCCATCATACCAAGGATCAGGAATATTGTAACCTTCTCTATTTTCTTCATTAAGTATAATATTTAATTCTTTTCTTTTTAAATCTTCTAATTGATTTAATTTATTTCCTAATCCCTCAAGAGTGTAAAAACTATCACCTTTTAATGAAATTACTATACGTCTTTTATTTAATTGAACAATTAATAAATCATATCCACTATCTCTTGCCCAATATTTAAAAAGTTTACTATTAGGACTTTTTAAAATTAAGCCTTTTGTAGGTTCATAATTTTTCGTATATTTATTAAAAAGTTTTGAAATAAGTATATTTGAAGAGATTAAATCTTTATTGAAAATAGTAATATCATTCTCAATCTCATTTTTATATTTTTCATAATTTAGAGATATTTCCCCACTATCAAAACCAATTTTAGATAAATCTTCAATTAGTTTATGTCCTAATATTATTGATTCCGAATCATTTTTACATTTTGATTTAATAATAGAAAATAAAGAGCTTAAATTTATTCTATTTTCAAGTTTTAATCCAAAATCACTTTTATCTAAAAATTCACATAAGGATTTTGCAAAAATTGGAAATTCTTTAAACTGATAATAATAACTAGCCAAATATGAAGATGCTACACAATCCAAATCAGGGGAATTATGTACAATAATTTTTTTTAGATTATTAGGAATAAAGTTTGGATTCTCAAAAACTAAACTTGTAGCACTTTTTTTTATAGTTGATAGTTGATGATGATCTATTATTCCTAAACATAATTTATTACCCACATCTAAATATAATTTATCTTCATTTGAATTTACTTCTAGTCCTGCTTTTATAAAACTAAAAATCATCCGAATACTTTTTTAAACCAATTTCTTTTGTAATACATTTTTTTTATTTTCTTTCTTTTTGAAATCAAATAATAAATAGCAATTAATCCAATCACTCCAAATATTGAAGATAAAATTATATTATTTGCAATCCAGTCAAAAGGTATAAAATTATTGATTAGAGGATAAGTTAATATAGCTAAAATAAGTGTTCTATTATTTTGTGATATTTCCTTAGTTTCTAGAAGATTATTACTAACTTGTTCTAGAGAATCATCAATTTTAAGAGCTTTTGATATAACACTATTTAACTCATTTTCTTGAAACTTTATTGCCACTTCATCTGAAATAAATTGATTCTTTAATTTCTGCAATTGTTCATAGTAATAATCTATTTCTACTGATTCAAAGGACGAATCAATAATCTTGTGTTCTAAATATTTTACTTGATTGTATATATAGAGATTTAGTATATAGATAAAATAAAACGAACTATTTACATTAGCAATTACATTTCCGCCATCTTTATTTAGACCTAAAAAGACTGCATTATCGTGAAGTATTACACCTAATGAGTATTTCCATAGACTTAGTTTATTTTTAGATAAACAATCATAAATATAGTTATCATTTGGTGTGAAATCTTTTCTTGGACTTAATGATGAACAAGTTGCTATATAAAAAGTAGCTTCTTCTAAAATAGATACATTATTTGTTGAAACAAATGTTAGTTCATTTTCTTCTAACTCTTCAATCTCTTTTCCATCTGAATATTGAGTTGCTTTTGTTTGCATTCCAATAAGTAATTTTGCATTTGTAGTGGAATTATAAATATGATAAGTTTCATTTATTTGATTTTTTGTAGATTTGAATTTACAATCATCTAAAGAAATATTTAAAAAAGATTTATTTTCAATATTTGTTAAATTCAATAAATAGTCTATAAACTCACTAGTCTCATCATATCCACTAGATGTTATTTCTTTATATTTATTATTAATAGCTTTTATGTTAAAAAACTTATATTGTCTAATTAATTGATGAAATTCAGAGATTTCATCAATTGGAAATTCAGTAAAATTTTCTAATTTTATTTCCAAAGAAAAAAATGCAATATGCTCATCAAATATACATAGGTGCAATTCAGAAATATTAAATTTAAAATCTTTTAGTTTAAATCCATCATCTAACTTTTTTGTCAAGATAACAGTTTTGTTTTTATCTAAAAATCTTTTTGAATTATTATCATTTAATTCAGGAACAACATTACCATAAATATAAGTTTTGATATTATAAGCATTAAAAGCTTTTTTATCAGTAGATTTATTTAATATTTCCCAATCTTTAATTTTACTAAATACATTTATATTGTTATCATAAAAATTATGAGGACAAGGAATAATCATTTTTAAAGAGTATTCACTTAATTTTAATTTACCTATTTCGCTTAATTTTTCTTGTCTAGTCATTATGTTTACCTGTTTTATATATTTAAATCTAATAAATTTGTTTTTTTTAGTTTTAATTCACTTAAATTATATTCATATATAAATTTTTCTTTTATTTCAGCATTACTAAGAATAATATCTTTTAATTTCTCTGCTTTTTTTACAATATCATCATATTCATCTTCATCATTTAAACTTTCTGCTTTATTTCTTAATTCCTTTAATTTAATAAAATCAAAGAGAACTTCATTATATTCACTTTCAATTTTCTTATTTGAATAATGATTATTTAAAATAATTTCTGGATTAACATACCCCACATAAGATGAAATTTCTTGAAAATTAAAATTTATACATTCATATAATTTCACTACGATATTATTAATATTTGTTAGATTATCAAATTTTTTATCTTTTTTATTAATTAAATCAAATTCTAATTTTGCTTTTATAAAAATATCTTCAATATTTTCAATCTGATAATTTAATATATTCATCTTTTTTAATTTTTTATATAAAATAGTTTTAATATTTATATTATTGAGATTATCATTTAATAATTCAACAATTTTTTCTACATTTAAATCTTCAACAATATCAACAAAAAGTTGCTCTTTGAATTTATCATCATCAATATAATTAAGAACTAACATTTTTGTTTTCATATCAGTGATATATCTAAATAATATTGTAAAAATGTTTTTTTTGTTTGAAATATTTAAAAATCTAATTAATTTTAAATTTTCTTTTAAGTTTTCCTCTTCTGATATAATATTTTTTAATACAATATTTTTTTTTCTATTAAGCATCTCGCCATTTGCTAATTCTTTTAAATGAATTATATTTTTAATTTTTTCATCTAATAAATCTAAAAATAAATAATTTCCAAACGGTCTTTTAATATTCGTTGCCATTTCAATAAAATCTAAAGAATATAAAGAATCAACTATTACATCATCTGGTAAATAAAGATTTTTTTCACAAATTAAATTAAACAATTCAAAATTATTTAACTTTTGAGATAACAATAAAAAACTCAAATTATTTAAATCAAGATATGAGTCTAATATATCTTGTAAAAGTTCATTATTATTTGAAGTTTGAATAATATCATCAACTAATTCATCAAATAAAGTTTCAGATAAAATATTTCTAATTTCTTTTAATATTTTCCACTTAACATCCGTATTATTAATCTTCATAAAAAAATTATAATATGTATCATCAATATAATCATTTCTTTTTTGTAAAAAAAGTATTATCTTTTCTTTTATTTTTTCATCTTTACAATTTTCAATAATTTGAGCTAAATAATTAATTAATGAATCACTAAATTCATTTTTCTCAATAATTATATTTAGTGTTAATTCAAGAATTTCTAAATTATCTGTCAATTTGAATACGTTTAATAATAAATCACTATATTTACCAACATTAGTTATTGTAAAAATTTCTTTTAGAAAATTTATATCTTTTGTATATTTAAATAAATATAACAAAGTATATATCTTTATTTTAATATCTTCTATTTGAGGATAAAGTTCAAATGCTAAATTAATATCAGAAATATTTACAATTTTTGTGTAAATCAATGATGATTTTTCTTCTATTTCAAAATCTAAAATTTGATTATATTTATTATTTAACTTATCTCTTAAAAATATCTCTTTTAGATTTTTATCTCTTTTATTTTTTCTTATTTTTTCTATACTTAAATAATATAAAGTTAGATAAGTATCTTTATCATCAATATTTTTTATAAAATTTATTAACTCTTTTTTTTCTAAATCAAATTCCCATATATATTCATGGAATTTTAAATTATTTTTTAATAAAAAGTCTTTTACTTTGAAGAAATCATTATTTAATTTATTCATTAAAGAAAATGATTCTTTTATATCTAAACAATCAATAATTAAAGTATGATCTGGATGTCTATCATCTAATTTTAAATCTTTCAATAACCGTTCATGGAAACTAATAGATAAATCTTTATTACAATCTTTAAGAATTTTATCTATAAATTTTTCACTTAATTCTCCATATTTTTTATAATTTCTTCCTAAAATAAATTTTTTAATTTTTGTAAGTACATCTTCTTTATTGCTAATAAAGGAAATCCTACTTAAAATATTTAGTTGCATTATTTCATTGTCTAGATATATTAAGTAATCTATATTTTGTGTTTTTTCACATAATCTAGATATTCCATTTTCTTTTTTAGTATTACTTGAAAAATCTATACAGTTAATAGCTTGCTCCAAATAATTGTTATTCTCTGTAATATTATATAAGGATAACAAAAGTTCAAATTTTAATTCACTTTTATTTTTATCATTAATAAACAATTCTAAATCATCTAATATATTCTTATTATTTCCAGTTTTTTTTATCAAATAATCAAATAATTCAATAATTTGTGTATCTTTATTTTTTATATCTGATATTGATATTAAAAGTTTATTAACAAAAATTTTAATATCAATTTTTTCAATTAAAAGTTTAATTAAATCAATTTTCTCTTCATTAGTACAATTTTCTAATAAATTAAATATATTATCAATATATTTATTATTATAATTATTTTTAAATAGTTCTATAAAGCATAGTACTTTATTTTTATTATCAATATTTTCAATAATTCTTTCACAATAAATACTTTCAGGAATAATAGAAATAATCTCAATTGCAGCTAAATTTTTATTATATTTATCCATCGAGTCCCAAAGTTCAAATATTTCATTAATGCAGTTTTGTAATAAATATTTATTTATACATAATATAAATTTTAATTCATTACTAACAGAATTTTTAACCATAAAAATAGTGTCTTTTAATTTTTTAGTATCTTGAAAAAATAAGTTAATCAAATAAATTGATGTTTGATTTTCATTATAATTAGAATAATATATCTGTAAATCATAATTATTTGTTAACAATAAGAGTATCAAAAAATTTTTTGTATCTTCTAATTCTGGATTTTTTATTGTTCTGAACATTTTATCCATATAATTAATTTCAATTTTTATATCATTTGATAATAAATAATCATTAATTTGAAAAATCTTAAATAAAATAAATTGGTAATATATATATAATCCATTAGATTCTTTATAATTCACCAAAAATTTATTTTCATTATCTATAGAGATCAAATCTTTAATTTGAGATAAGAATGCAAATAAATCTGAATTTTCTTTTAGATAATAAATATCTTTAAAACTATTATCAATAAAATTTTTATCTACTAATTGATTGTTTAAGTTAATAGTTTCTTCAAAATTTATTTTTTTAATATCATTTATAAAATAATTTTTTATTGCCTCTTTTACTGAAAGATGATAAAAACTATATTTATCTGAAAAATCTTTTTTTAAAAAAATTTCTACTTTAGAAAAATATTTATTTTTGAATTCTTTTCTATCCATTTTAAAATTTATAGCTATTATCAATTGATAAAAAGATTCTATATCAACACTTTTTGATGAAAAGTATAAAATATATAATATTTGAGATGAAATAGTATCTAGATTTTTAAAAGCAGTATTATAAAAACTATCAAGACCAGAAGGTAAATATTTTGCAAATTTTAAAACTTCATTTTTAATATTCTTTGATAATGGATTAAATTCAATTAAATTATTTGATATAAAATGTACATATAAAGGTAATCCTTCAGATTTTTCATATATTTCATCTTGAATTTCTCTATATTCAATAGAATTTCTTTCTATATCTTTCGTTAAAACCTGATTTATTAAATATTCAACATGATGCTTTTCTAAATGATTCAATACTATTGATGCAGATGTTTTTATATATTCTTCCTTATCAAGAACACATAAATTACTATTTAGAAGTTTGTATTCTAATTCAGATAAAATATTTAAATAAGGTCTTGTTGAGAATATTATATTAAAGTTATCGGGAATAATATCAAATGGAATATTTGATAATATCTCTTCAGGATTTTTAAATTCATCTAAACCATCTATTGCCAAAACAATAATTTTATCTTTTAATCTTAGTTTACACTCTGAAAATAAATATTTTAACTTTTCCAACACAGTCATATTAACAATATTGTCAAAGTTTGCCATTTTTATTCCAATACTAGAAAAATATTGAGACAAAGAGTTATAAAAGAAATCATTTTCATTATCACTCATTTCAAATTTTTTTGCATAGAAAATATAAGTACACATCTCATTATTTTCTAAAACATCAATGTTTGTTAATTCATCAAAAAGTTTAGAAATAAAAGCTGATTTACCAGTTCCTGGATTTCCTATAATTGTTAATGCTGTTGATTTATTCAATTTATAATTTTTTAAGATATGTTCTATAACTAAATTTAATTCATAATCTCTACCTATAAATGAATCTAATAAATTCTGTTGTCTGTAATTATCTGAAGAACTATTTAAATAACCAATTTTTTCTATATTTTTAAGATTATTTTCAACTTCATTAAGATTTGAGAAATAATAATGATTATAACAATAATCTAAATAATATGATTTTGATGCACGTCCATCATTATAAAAGAATAGTTTATGTTTATGCTCATTTTGGCAAGAATACATTGTACATTTCAAATAAATTAAGAAAGGAGAAAGATTATATTTTTTTCCAACATATTCACATATTACATCCATTATTGATGTATTATCTGATTCATTATTACTTAAAATATAAAAATTCAATCCTTCTAAATTCAGTATTTCTTTTATTTTTAGTTCAAGAATAGTAATAATTGAATTTATATTTTTCATAATTTTTTGAACTTGAATTTGGTCATTTTCCTTAAAAGAAGCACCATGCCCTTTAATCTTATTTCTAAAACCAACTATGTATTCTTCAAGGAAATACCATAAATTATTATATCTTTTCATTGAATTTTCATTAATATCTCTTAATATACTTTCGATAGTATCAACTTCAATCGATATGTTTTTTTGTATAAAAACTTCTTCAACTGAACAATATAAATCATCTTTTAATAAAAAAGTATTTTTTTTATTATTCTTAGAAAATGATATGGTAGCTAAAGATTTAAAATCTCCTAAAGAAGGTGAAATTTTAAAATTTTCTAGTAGTATCTTTTCATAAATATTTTTATCACTATTTTTTACTATAGAGATACTTAGACAACCTAAAAATTTCACCATTGACTCCATATAGTCAAAACCATTTTGAAGCTTTAATAAACCAAAGCACTTATTGTAATCTTCTCTTAGATTTTTAAATAAAATTTCATCTAAATCAATCTTTTTCAAATTATATTCCTTTTTCTTTATTCATAAATTCTCAAATACTCTTTTAATTCTTCTACAAAACTATCTCTATATTTTTGAGGCGAAATAATCTCAATATCAGGAATCCAAGCTTTTAGGATATTATCTATATCTTCTTCAGTTGTAACTCCAAATTGAATAAGTAGTGAACCATCTTCAAACTCTTCTAATATCTTTTGAGAAGGTAAAATATTTTTTAGTTTAAAATTAAAAGCAATATTTGAGTTTACTTTTACTTTTACTTCCATATAGTTTCCATCTTCAAACCATGCACTATGTACATTTTCAAGTATTGAATCAATAGGTATATCTAATTGAAATTTTTCAGCTTTTATTTTCATATCAACTATTTCATGTATAAAAACTGTTTTTATCTTTTCGTCATCCAAATCTTTTCCGAATAAATACCAAATACCATCAAAACTTACAACTTTGTATGGATCCATCAATAAACTTCTATTTTTAAGTTTTAAAGCTAATTGATTTTTACTTTTGATAGCTTTTTCAATATTATTCAAAAATTCAGAATCCATATCTATACTTTCAAATGCCTTTGCTTTTATATGATAAGATGAATTAAAGCTAGGAGTTAATAATTTTGTAAAAATATCATAAGTAATTTTTTTGAAATTTTTATTTATATCTTTAATTTGTGATAAAGACAAATAAATAAAAAGCATTTCATTCTCTTTTAGATCTGTCTTATTTAAGGAAAATCCATCTATAAATTTTAATTGTTTTAAAGAGTTCTCTTCAATAGGGAAATGATACAATCTTTCATTTATATCTCTTTGAATAGTTTTAGAACTAACATTAAACTCTTCAGCAAGCTCTTTTCTAGTTGGTAGTTCGTTGACAGAAAGCTTTTGTAAGATAAATATCAATCTTGTTAAAACTTTATCACTATTTTTTACTTTATCACTATTTTTTTGTAAATTTCTAAACATTTATTTTCCTAAAATTCATTGGACAGTATGCTGTCTATAATTAAATGTAATATTCTATTATGTTATTATTAAAACAAGGGCCAAAAAATGAGTATCATAAATAAAATTATAATTTTCACTTCAATATTTGCTTTTGTTATATCAACTCTTACATTTGTATTTTTATTTACATAAGTAATAACTCTTTTTTGCACTTATTAAATTGTTTTTTTCATTGGTAAAACTATTTTATTAAGTTCTTCTTCATGAATCACTTCTTTTTTAAGAAGTTCTTTTGCAAGCTTTTCTATCTTTTTCCAATGGGTATTTACTAAATCTTCAGTTTGAGTTTTTAGATTATTTAAGATATCTCCTACTCTTTTTTCAATTTTTTCTTTATATAAATCTTTGTCTTTAATGCCATTAAGATTTATATATCCCATCTCTTCATCCATTCCAAAATGTGTAACCATCAAATAAGCCAATCTAGTAGCATATGCAAGGTCATTTGAAGCTCCTGTATCAAGCCCTTTATCATCAAATTTTTTTATTTGTGCAATTCTTCCTGCAAATGCAATACAAATTTTATTTTCAAATATTTTTTTTGAAGGATTTGTGTTTAAACTTTCACTATCATAAGATACAAACCCAAGGCTATCTTCTCTAGCAGCAACTGTTATTTGTTCTATTTTCATATCAGGATTTAAAATTTTTGAAATTACAGCATGTCCTGCTTCATGATAAGCTGTTTGTTCAAGCATCTCTTCAATTGGTTTTCCAGTTATTCTATTTCCATATTTTTCAATATTTATTTGCTCCAAAATAATCTCTTCAGAAATCTTTTCTAAACCATGTCTAAGAGCATATAAAGAACTCTCATTTGATACTTTTTCAAGTTGAGCTCCTGTCATTCCTGCACTATACATTATAAGTTTTGAAACAGATATGTTTTTCTCACAAGGTTTTTCTAAAATCTTATTTATGAAATATTCTCTTCCTTTTATATCTAAAGTTGGAATTTCCACATGAAGTTCTATTCTTCCTGGTCTTAATATAGCTTCATCAATATCATCTTTAAAATTTGTTGCGGCTATTATAAAAACTGATTCTTCTATACTATTATCATCTGAAAAACCATTTATTTGAGTTAAAAGTTCATTTATCATAACTTTTCCTGAACCTTTACTTCTACTTCCAAAAGAATCTATCTCATCAATAAAAATAATAGAAGGTGAATAATCTCTTGCTTTTCTAAATACCTCTTTCATAAAAGAAATTCCATTAGAATTCAAATCCATAAGTTCATTTGCAGTTGTTTCTATAAAAGGTACATCAGCATAATTTGCAAATGCTTTTGCAAGCATAGTTTTTCCAGTTCCTGGTATTCCATATAGAAGCATACCTTTTGGGATTTTTGCTTTAAATTTTTCAAGTTTTTCTGGATACTTCAAAAAATTTGCAATCTCTTTTAATCTATTTTTTACATCTTCATGCCCTGCAATATCATCAAAACTTACATCAGGAACTTCAAAAGATATAGCCCCATCACCTAGCATATCTTCGATTTTATTAACTTTTGTGATAGAAACTTTATCAATATTACAAAAAATTGTTTTTTTGTTTATTAAAGACATTTCATCATTTACTTCTTTTATTTCTACATCTTTATCAATTCTTACATCAAATTTTATGTCTAGTGTAAGATTCTTTCTAAAAAAATGTTTTAATAAAAGTTTATTTTCAATTTTAGGATTTATCTGTTTTTCTAAAAACTCTAAAACACTCTTTGATAAATTAACATCTATAGAATTTATGTCTTTCCATGTCATTTCATTATCAAGTAAATAATCACTTATTTTATCTGAGAAGTTTTCATAAAATTTTGATTTAATTCTTCTTATATCCATAAATGGTGTAAATTTTAGAAGTAAACATTTTAGAAACTCTACTAATTTACCATTTGATTCAAACTTTATATGTCTATTTTGTTTCAAAAATTGGATTAATTTTTCATCAAATGAATTTTTTGCAATTTTAAATAAATCATCAAAATCAAGCTTATTAAATAAAACTATTTTACCTTGAGATAATCGTGAAAGCATTTCAGGAATAATAGCTGGAACATCAGAATCAGCTTCTTTTTTTTGTTCTTTTTGTAAAGACTGCATAATCATAACTTCAGCTTTATCATAATCAGTTTTTAAACAATCCAAAAATTCATGATTATTGTATAAAGTTGAACCTAGATTTGAAGTAATCATAAAAATCGTTTGAGTAAAATCAACTTTTCTAATTATTTTTGAAATATTTTTTTTATGTTCTTCATCATTTGAATTAAAAGGAATATCATTTCTTTGAGGAGGTCTTCCCTCTAAATCAATTTCCCATTCATTTATTTCCTCTTTAAGCCAACCATTCATATCTTCTAGGTGACCTTCAGAAAAAATAGTAAGAAGTTTTTTTTGTATATTTGTATGTGCTTTTTCAAACTCATCAAGAACAACAACTGTTTTTGGATCATTTTTTACTGCTTGAGTTAATCTTCCTGGAGTTGATGTAGAATAATTTGATTCAGAACCATATAAATTCATTCCATCTTTATCTCCTGAGAATTGTTGCATATTTAGTTCTAAATATGAATAATCCTCAAAATACTCTCCAATTAGTTGAGAAAAGTATGTTTTACCAGTTGCAGGAGGACCTAAAAAAACAAATATATGAGCTGGCATATTAGTAGAATCTACAACTTTATTTTTAACACTATCAACTACAGCATTAATTGCCATATCTTGACCATATATTTTTGAAGATAAAAACTTTTTTAATTCTATTGCATTTGTTAAAGGATCTATTAAATCAGATGATTTTTCTATTTCTTTCTCTTTTTTCTTCAATGATATAAGATTTCCATTTATTGAAATATCAAAATCATTTAATATCATTACTATTTGTTTCACATCAAAAGAACATACTAAGTCTTGCATTTTTTTTGCAATTTTTATGCTTTCTAATACTTTTTTATTATCATTTTCTTTATAGATTACAACTTTCCATAAATCAACTTCTAAAAATCTTTCAATTAACTTATCAATGTTCTTTTTATCAACATCAAGTATAAACTCTACCATATCTCTAGCAGCTATTTGTAAATCAACTAATTCTAAAATATTTGATTTTCTTTGATGTGCCAGATATTTTGCATATAAAAACAGATTTTTCATTTAACCCCTAAATTTTTATATAAGTAAATAACTTATATAACTTACTAAAAAATAATCATATAAAAAATAATCTCTTTTTTTCCTAAAAAATGACTCTTTAAATGTATTTTTAGAAATATTACTATGATTGATAATCACTTTTCTTTATAAAAAAGCTTTTTATATTTAAATAATAAAAATATATTGTAATTCATGGACAACATAGTGTCTGTATAAATTCAGTTATTTCACATATAAACAGACTATACGTTGTCCACCAATAATATTAAAATGTTATAAAATTAAAAGGATTTAACTTGAAAAAACTAAATATCTTAATTAACTTTGATCAAATTGATTGTAATAAATATAAAATATTTTACATTTTATCTTTATATGGTTTTTCACTAGAATTATTTTCCAAAAATGAAAATAAAAATAAATTAATTATTTCATCAAAAAAAGATATTAATCAATATGGATTAGAAATGAAATCGAATGATTTTTCTTTGGAATTTATAGAATCTATTGATGAAATCTTATTAACTAATCAATATTTATATGAATTACCTAAAAACAATTCAAGTGATTTTCTATATTATTTTCTAAAAAGCTTGTTTAAAATAGAAAAAATATCTTTGCCAAGTAAGTTAAAAGATTTATTAGAAACTAGATACATAAACAAAAATGATTATTATCGTAGTGAAGATTACTTTTCTTATTCTATTCATCACAATGAAGTGTATGTTAATGATAAATCATTAAATAAATTTAGAGAAATATTTATGAACTATAATCCAAATAAAGAGAAATATATACTATCTCCTGACAAATTATTTTATACATTTAGATATTGCGAATTAACCTAGCTTTAACCACCAAAGTAAAATAAGTTTAGTATAAAATGAATTTATTTCCCAATATAGATCAAACTAATATACCAAATCCCATCTACTTTTTCTTGATTTAAAACTTTAAATTCATTATCTTTAAAGGTAATATCAACATTTGCTATTATATTTTTATCTAAAGAAGAATACTCTTTTAATCTATTATCAAATTGCACTTGCGCAGTCATTATTGATTTTATTTTTACCTCTTTTGCAATTGCCAAATCATTTAAAGCTTTTAGTTTAGCCTCTTCATAAGTAGAAGCAGAAGCGTAAGAAATAATTTCATCAGAAAATTTAGGATTTGAAAACCATTTAGGAACTTTTGAGTTTAAAGTATCTACTAAATCTATATACCAATACTCTTTTTGATTATCTACAATACTAGAACTTGTTTGTTTTAGTTTTGTGAACTCTTTGTTTGTTTCAATATCAAGTATATTTTCTTTATTTGTTTTTACAATAACTGATTGTGAAATTGGTGTAAAATCAATATTTGTATATTTTATTTTGTATCTTTTTCTACTATTTTCCTCAATAATTTCAAAACCTCTTAGAGATACAAATCCTTTTTTATAATCAATTATTGGTTCAAAATAGTATGAATTTTGCTCTTTTATCTGCTTTGCAATTTCTACTGGGATTTGTGCAAAGGCTTTGTTTCTTAGCATATGATTATTTGAATACATTTCAAAATATAATCTATTTGTTTGGGCATCATATTTAAAATCATTTGCATTAATACCATTTAGATTTTGTGTAAAAAGTATTTTTACAAGCAATTCAAGATTTTCATTTAGAGATTTTTTTATTTTGTTAGCCTCATTATAAATATTATTTAAATAGTTATTATAAATATTTTCTAAAGTTTTTATATATTCATTTCTTTTTAAAATATCTAAGTTATATTGTTTTTGTAAATCTTTTATATATTCTTCTCTTTGTTTTACAGCACTTAAAACTCTTTGTTTAAACTCATCTCTTGTTTCAAATTCATTTTTTACGAGTGTTGGGATTTTTGGCAAATTAGGCTTTTGTATTTGTTTTGGAATCCAACTTAAAACATCATTTTCTTTAATAAGTAACTCATTTTCTTTAATTTGCATATTTGAAAAAATATTTTCTATTTCATTTGAAATATTTTGTATTAAATCATTTGAGTTATATTTTCTAAAATCCACAATAGACAATATTTGTTTACTATTTTCATTAATTATTATAAAGCCATCTCTTGTATGTTTCCTTTGAATCAAATTTTCATAATACTCTTCTAATTGCTCTTTTATATCTTCACTATTTAAATATACAACATCAAAACCAAATTTCATACTATTAACATCAGATATTTTAAAAAGCTTTTTTTGATAATAATCTATATTTGATTTTACAATTGCATCTCTAAAAGCATATTCATCAAATTTTACTGTATGCATAGTTCCACTCGTAAGTAGTGATGTTCCTAAAGTTACTATTCCTGTTGCCACTCTATCAAAAATTTGAGTGCTATCAAGTTTAGTAAATCTATTATTACATAAGTTTTCATTTTGTTTTGAGTAGTTTTGCATATCAATTTGTGAAGATAAAATAAAAAGTCCACCCATACTTCCGGCACCACATTGAATATTTTTAGTATTTGTTGGAAAGCTTGGATAAAAAGAATTTGGGTAAACAATAATTTCATCAGAAAAACTATCTTCAAAATTGCAATCAGAACTTGTACATATATAGTTGATCTTATTATCTTTTGACAAAAATATTTTTAATGAATTTATATCTTCATTTCCAATATTTATATTTAAAAATCTTTTATTCTCTTTTTGTTCATAAATATCATCAATATTTTTTGGATTTTGAATATCTTTTGATGAACATCCAGTAAATAAAATTTCAAATAAAAGCAAACTATAAAGTACAAATTTTTTCATTTTTTATATTCCTTAGTATTATCTTTCTAACTCTTTATCAAGACTATCTAACATTTCATCAAGTACATTCATTCCATTATTAAGATTCTCTTTAGAGATATTTGCATCTTTTATATGCTCTTTGTATGCACCTTTCAATCTACTTGAAATATTTTTATTATCAATTGTCATTAATACATATAATGCTCCATCATTTCCTTGATACATATTTACTCTTTTTGCATCACTTATAGAAACTTCATTTATCACCTCTTTTGTAACTTGTGTAAAAATCTCTTCAAGCTCATCTATATTTTCAATTTGCATTGTTCTCATAGATTTTTGTTGTAATTGAGAAACCATAAGATTTATTTTTCCTGCAAGTTTTGCACGTGCATCCATTTCAGCCATTGTTAGCATTGGATGAAGTCCATGTTTACTAAAGTTTGATATTCCAACAGCACTTATTGAATTTTCAATATCAGGATTTAAAACCCAAGAAGGAAGCGACTCTATCTCTTTTTTTGATTGCTCTTTTTTTTCTTGAAGTATCTCATCTTTTTCTTCTTGAGATAACTCTTTTTTGGAACAAGCTGTAAACATCAAAGCTGTTAAAATCCAAAGTGTTGTGATTAGTTTTGTTTTCATATATACTCCTCGTAATTTATATTAAGAAGTATATATGAATGAGTGGACAACGTTGTGTCCTTTATAAATTAGTTTATCTCTTTTAATGCCTGATTATAAACATTTTCACTCAATGTATTAGCAAGAGTTTTCATTGCATCAGTAACTTGAGATAAAATCATTTGAGTTCTTTTAGAGTCTTTTTTATGTGTTTCAAATATTTGCTGATTGTCTAATTGAGATAAAGTCAAAATATCATTTTCAAATATTCCTCTACTATTTGATGGTTTAGCTTCATTAAGAAAATAATAAGGAAATTCTTCACCTTTATTAAATTTGATTTCACCTTTTACTTGTTTGTCATTGAAAATTAAATATTTTAACTTTCCATCATCAAAGTATTCAATTTTACTATTTTCACCAAAATCTAATGATAATAGTTTTCTATCTTTATATTTTGCTTCCATTTTTTCAGTGCCTTTATTTATGACTACAGATTCAATCAAACCATCATTTAAAATGATTTTCCCATCCTCTAATGCTGTTTTATAACTAAAACTTCCATTTGCAAATGTTTTACCATCTTTTTCATAAACAATTTTTTTGTTACTATCTAATTTTAATTGATCTTTTGTATAAACACTGTCTCCACAACCTACCAATAACATTGATAAGCCTAAAGATAAACCTACTATTGCTTTTTTTATATTTTTCATATATTTCCTTCTTAATAATTTATAATCTAATTGTATAAATATTAATAGACAACGTATTGTCCAAGTGATATTTGAATTTTCAATAATTATTTTTTGATTCTTTTTAAGATTTCTGAAAATAGAATAATAAAATAGTAATTTATATTAGGTGACTTTTAGCAACATAAAATAATATACAAGAGACTATTTAGTATTTAATTACTAAAATAATATCAATTAAAATAAATATTTAAGGTTTTACTTTGTGATTTCAAATAGTGTAACAAAAATTTCCAAACTAGCAAGTAAAAAGATACGTGCAGAGCGTATTGCTCTAGATTTAACACAAGAAGAGTTTTCCAATTAAATACTTTGGTATAGAAAGATTAAAACCATACATAGTAAAACAAAAAAATATAAAACTATTAAAATCTTTTAATCAACATGTTAAATATCTTACAAGGAAACAATAGTGCTTAAAAAAACAAAAGATACTTTAAAGATCAAATGATGAAGGTATAAATACTTTAGTAAAAAACCCAAAATCTTACGAATGGTATAGATTAGAAATTGAGAAATATATCCATAAAGTATTACTAGATAAACTTTAATTCATAATT